>NZ_CP133777.1:1277142-1596428 GCF_034347385.1 Actimicrobium sp. CCC2.4
AATACGCCAGCCGGACATAGATAGGCGCAAACGGTTCGGCCTGGGTAATTTCGATCAGGCTTTCCTTGGCCAGTTCCAGCAGCGCGACGAAGTTCACCACCAGCACCGGAATGCCGCGCGAGGGCTCGAACAGCTCGGTGAATTCGACGAAGCGCTGACTTTGCAGGCGGCGCAGGATGGCGCTCATGTGCTCGCGCACCGAGAGTTCTTCGCGGCTGATCTTGTGATGCTCGGTGAGCCGGGTACGCTTGATCACATCAGCCCAGGCCGCTTGCAGATCGATCACCGCGACGTCGGGCCAGCGCGTCACCAGCGCCTGCTCGATATAAATTTGCGGGCGGAAATAATCGCGGCCGACCTGCGGCACCGCATCGATCTGGTAGGCCGCCAGCTTCATCTGTTCGTATTCGAGCAGGCGACGTACCAGCTCGGCGCGCGGATCGCCGGCGTCGTCGTTATCGGCCTTGCGCACCGGCAGCAGCATGCGCGATTTGATTTCGATGAGCATCGCCGCCATCAGCAGATATTCGGCAGCCAGCTCGAGATTGCTCAGGCGGATCTGGTCAACGTATGCCAGATACTGGCGGGTCACCTGGGCCATCGGAATATCGAGAATATTGAAGTTCTGCTTGCGGATCAGGTACAGCAGCAAATCGAGCGGACCCTCGAACGCGTCCAGAAAAACTTCCAGCGCATCGGGCGGAATGTAGAGGTCGTTGGGCAGTTTGAACAGCGGCTCACCATACAGGCGCGCATAGCCGTTGCCATCCTCCGGAACAAGCGCCAGCGCAGGCGACACTGCGCGCATCGTTACAGCTTGTTCTGGTACACGTACGGCTGTTGCGCGACTTTCGAGTCGTTGGTGCGGTCCTGGCTATCGAGGTCGCGCGGTGCCTTGTCCCACAGCAGGGCACGGCCGGCACGTTGCTGTTCTTCGAGTTGCGGATTTTTCTTTTTGAGGTCGGCGATGAAGAGCGTGATCTCGGATTCGTAGCGCTGGAATTGCTTGGTGAATTTCATGGGGCTCTTTGCGACTGGTTGGCGGCAGCGGGCATTTTACCTTGTTCGTCACTGGCGGCGCTGAAAATGCGGGCCCGCGCATAGGCTGCATCGATACTGTCGACGCAATTGTTTTCGCCCAGCCGGTCGAGAAAGCCGGAGCGCTCAATCTGCGCGCGCGGTTGCCGGTTGGGTCCGCACAGGATCAGCTGACCGCCATGCCGGTGCAAGGCCCGGCGCACCGTATCGAGTGCATCGAGGCCGGTTGAATCGATGCTGATCAGCTGATGCAGTTCGAGGATCAGTACCCGTTGCGGCACGGCTTGCGCTTCGATCAGCAGTTCGAGCTTGCCGACTGCGCCAAAGAACAGCGAGCCATAGATCGAATAGGCCCGCACACCCGGCAACGGGCCAGGAACCGTGATGGGCGCGATCTGCGTCAGGTCGGAAATCCGGTAGATGAAGAACACGCAGGCCAGCACCAGCCCGACTTCGACGGCGGTGGTCAGGTCGACAATCACGGTCAGAAAAAACGTCGCCAGCATCAGGATGCGGTACGGCATCGACAGCCGTCGCAAGCGGACAAACTCGTGCCATTCGCCCATGTTCCATGCCATGTAAATCAGGATCGCCGCCATCGTCGCCAGCGGAACATCGGTGGCCAGCGGCGCGGCGAACAGGATCAGCATCAGCAGCGTCAGCGCATGGACGATGCCGGAGACCGGTGAGGTCGCGCCGCTGCGGATATTGGTGACGGTGCGGGCGATGGTGCCGGTGGCCGGCAAGCCACCAAAAAAAGGCGTGACGAAATTGGCCACGCCCTGCGCCATCAATTCCTGGTTCGGGTCATGGCGGGTATCGATCAGGCCATCGGCGATGCGGGCACAGAGCAGCGATTCGATCGCGCCCAGCAAGGCGATCGTCAAGGTCGGTGCGAACAATTGCTTGACCAGTTCCCAGCTGAAGTCCGGCAGCACGAACACCGGCAAGCCTTGCGGGATGCCGCCGAAGCGGCTGCCGATGGTCTCGACCGGCAAGGCCAGCAGCGCGCTGGCCAGTGTCGCCAGCAACAGCACCACGACGCTGCCCGGCACGATGCTGCAACGCTGCCGCCAGCGTGGATGCGGCAGGCCGGGGTCCAGCGACGAACGCGCCAGCCGCGACCAGCCGATCAGCAGCAACAGCGACAGCAGTGCCAGCAGCAGCGACGGCCAGTGGGTGGTCGAGGCATGCTGCACCAGCATGCGCAACTGGGCAAAAAAATCACCCGGCATGCGAGTGATCCTGAGTCCGAAAAAATCCTTCAGCTGCGATAGCGCGATCAGTACCGCAATGCCGTTGGTGAAGCCGATCACGATCGGCAGCGGAATGTAGCGGATCAGCGAGCCGAGCCGGAACATGCCCATCGCAAACAGCAGGATGCCGGCGCAACTGGTGGCGATCAGCAGGTTGGCCAGGCCGTATTTGTCGATGATGCCGTAGATGACGACGATGAAGGCACCGGCCGGTCCGCCTATCTGCACGCGCGACCCGCCCAATGCTGAAATCAGAAAGCCGGCAATGATGGCGGTGAACAAGCCGGCTTCCGGCTTGACCCCGGAAGCAATCGCGAAGGCCATCGCCAGTGGCAGCGCGACGACGCTGACGGTGATACCGGCAATGATGTCCTTGCGCAGTCGCTGCGGACTATAGTCGGCCAGCGTGTCGAGCAGGGTCGGATGAAACCGGAAGCGAAAAGATGACATGCCAGGCCCCTGGAAAAGCAGGCGACAGGTCCGGCCTGCGGGTCAGGCCATTGTGCACGGGAGTCGTGCCGGGTTTCAAGGGAAAGCAGGAAAAGTAGCAGTGAACGCGATCCGATTGTGCACAATCGGATCGCGTGCAGGGGATCAGCCCACGCGCATGCCGGGCTCTGCACCTGGCCATGGCTGCAGGATGTAGATGCCGGGGCTGGCTTTTTCATCGGCGGCCGAGGCGGCCAGCACCATGCCTTCGGAAATCCCGAACTTCATCTTGCGTGGTGCCAGGTTGGCCACCATCACGGTCAGCTTGCCGATCAATTCTTCGGGCTGGTAGGACGACTTGATGCCGGAGAACACGTTGCGCAGGCGGCCTTCGCCGACATCAAGCGTCAGTCGCAACAGCTTGTCGGAACCGTCGACGGCTTCGCAGTTGACGATCCGCGCGATGCGCAGGTCGACCTTGGCGAAGTCATCGATCTTGATTTCGTTGGTGGTGGCGACCGGCGTGGCCACTACCGCTGCTGCCGGTGCCACGGCCGGTGCCGGTGCCGGTGCCGCAATGGCTGGCGCTACCGGTGGCTCGAACAAGGCATCGAGCATCTTCGGATCGACCCGCTGCATCAGATGCACGAACGGGTTGATCTGGTGCTGGTGCGGCAGCGGCTGGCTGACATCGGACCATTGCAGCGGGGCGATGGCGAGCATGGTCTCGACTTGCTGTGCCAGTGCCGGCAGCACCGGCTTGAGGTACAGCGTCAGGATGCGGAAGGCTTCGAGCAGGCGGCTGCAGACTTCCTGCAGGCGCGCATCGTTGTCCGGATTCTTGGCCAGTTCCCATGGTTTGTTGGCATCGACATAGGCATTGACGCGGTCGGCCTGCTCCATGATCAGGCGCAGTGCCTTGCCGTATTCGCGGCCGTCGTACAAGGCATGGATGTCATCGGCGACATCGCGCAGGCCGAACAGGAAAGTGTCCGATGTGGTGGCCCAGTCGGTCACTACATGCCCATCGAAACGCTTGGCAATGAAACCGGCCGAGCGGCTGGCGATGTTGACGTATTTGCCGATCAGATCGCTGTTGACGCGGGCCACGAAGTCATCGGGATTGAAGTCGACATCCTCGACCTTGGCGCTCAGTTTGGCGGCGATGTAATAGCGCATCCATTCCGGGTTCATGCCGATGTCGAGGTAGCGCAACGGCGAAATGCCGGTGCCGCGCGACTTCGACATTTTTTCGCCGCTGACCGTGATGAAGCCGTGCACGAACACGTTGTTGGGCACCTTGCGGCCGGCAAAATGCAGCATCGCCGGCCAGAACAGCGTATGGAAATAAGTGATGTCCTTACCGATGAAATGATATTGCTCGGTATCGGGATTGGCCATGAAGGCATCGAAATCGCGACCGGTATTGTCGAAGTAATTTTTCAGCGACGCCAGGTAGCCGATCGGTGCGTCCAGCCAGACGTAGAAGTACTTGCCTGGCGCGTCAGGAATCTCGATGCCGAAATACGGTGCATCGCGGCTGATGTCCCAGTCGCCGAGTCCGCTTTCCTTGTCGTCTTTGCCTTCCAGCCATTCGCGCGCCTTGTTGGCGACTTCAGGCTGCAAGCGACCTTCGGTGAAGGCCCACTCGCGCAGGAATTCAACGCATTTATGGTCCGACAGTTTGAAGAAAAAATGCTCGGACGACTTCATCACCGGCACCGCGCCGGACAGGGCCGAGTACGGATTCTTCAGTTCGGTCGGGGCATACACCGCACCGCAGACTTCGCAGGAATCGCCGTACTGATCCTTGGCACCGCACTTCGGACATTCGCCCTTGATGTAGCGGTCGGCCAGGAACATGTTCTTGACCGGATCGAAAAACTGCTCGATGGTCTTGGTCGTGATCAGCTGCGCGTCGTCGCGCAGGCTGCAATAGATTTCTTTCGACAGCGCGTGGTTTTCTTCGCCATCGGTCGAATGCCAGTTATCGAAGCCGATATGAAAGCCATCAAGCGGCGCCTGCCTGCCGGCCGCAATGCGGGCCACGAATTCCTGTGGCGTCACGCCGGCATTATCGGCAGCGATCATGATCGGTGCGCCATGGGCATCGTCGGCGCACACAAAATGCACTTCATGGCCCTGCATGCGCTGGAAGCGAACCCAGATATCGGCCTGGATGTACTCCATGATGTGACCGATGTGGAAGGCTGCGTTGGCGTAGGGCAGGGCGGTGGTGACGAATAGCTGGCGTGGCGAAGTGGCGCTCATGAGCAAGGCACAGTGAAATAAGGAAAGTCGTGATTCTAGCAGTGCGGCCTCGCGCAGCGCGGCCGATGTCCGCGAGGGGCGCGGTAAAATGCGCTTTTCCCTCATTCGCGATGCCGCAACCCGGCGTCGACCCCGCTCGCCATGATTGTTCGCACCCGCTTTGCTCCCAGCCCGACCGGCTATCTCCATCTCGGTGGTGCCCGTACTGCCCTGTTCGCCTGGGCCTATGCGCGCCATTTTGGCGGCACCTTCATCCTGCGCATCGAAGATACCGACCTCGAGCGCTCGACCCCGCAAGCGGTGCAAGCCATCCTCGACGGCATGGCATGGCTGGGCTTGCAGCATGACGAAGGTCCGTTCTATCAGATGCAGCGTATGGATCGGTACCGCGAAGTAGTCGGCCAGCTGCTGGCTAGCGGCGCGGCCTATCACTGTTATTCGTCACCGGCCGAAGTCGAGGCGATGCGCGAGCGCCAGCGTCTGGCCGGTGACAAGCCGCGCTATGACGGCACCTGGCGGCCCGAGCCGGGCAAGACCCTGCCGGAGGTGCCTGCTGACCGTCAGCCGGTGGTGCGCTTTCGCAATCCGCTTGATGGTCAGGTGACCTGGATCGATCTGGTCAAGGGCCCGATCACGATCGCCAACCGCGAAATGGATGACCTCGTCATCGCGCGTCCGGATGGCACGCCGACCTACAATTTTTGCGTTGCTGTTGATGATTCGGACATGGAAATCACCCATGTCATCCGCGGCGATGACCACGTCAACAACACGCCGCGCCAGATCAACATCCTGCAGGCACTGGGCGCGAAGTTGCCGGAGTATGGCCATCTGCCGATGATTCTTGGCACCGACGGCGAGAAGCTCTCGAAGCGCCACGGCGCGGTCAGCGTGATGGATTATCCGGCGCAGGGTTTTCTGCCCGAGGCGATGCTGAACTACCTGGCACGCCTCGGCTGGAGTCATGGCGACGAAGAACTATTTACGATGGCGCAATTCATCGAATGGTTCGACCTCGATCACCTGTCGAAATCCCCGGCCCAGTTCAATCCCGAAAAACTGGCCTGGGTCAACAACCACTACATCAAGCACACCGACGATGCGCAGCTGGCTGAGCTGGTCCGTCCGCTGATGGTCGATGCCCAATTCGACGGCAGTCCTGACCTCGCGCGCGCCATCGGCCTGATGAAGGAACGTGCCAATACCTTGATCGAAGTGGCCGGCGCGACGATGCTGTTCTATCGCCAGCCGCAGCCGGATGCGGCCTTGCTGACGCAGCACCTGACCGATGCCATCAAGCCGGCGCTGGCCGACTTTGCTGCGCGCTGCGACACGGTCGAATGGACCAAGGTCGCGCTCGCCGTAATGATTAAGGAAGTGCTCGCCAGTCACGGCCTGAAGATGCCGCAGCTGGCGATGCCATTGCGCCTGCTATTGACCGGTCAGTTGCAGACCCCGGCGATCGATGCGGTGATCGAATTGTTCGGTCGTCCGCTGGTCTGTCAGCGCCTGGCAAAGGGCCTGGAATAATTTGCCGAATGGGATTTACAGGGGCCGAATACCTCGGCTATAATTCGGCCTCTGTCGCAAGGGGGTATAGCTCAGCTGGGAGAGCGCTTGCATGGCATGCAAGAGGTCATCGGTTCGATCCCGTTTACCTCCACCAGCATCTTGATGATGTCGGGTCAGCGCAGAAAGTTGTGAGTGGTAAGAAGTAACGGCCAGTACGGACAGTTTCTGTCCCCATCGTCTAGAGGCCTAGGACATCACCCTTTCACGGTGAGTACAGGGGTTCGAATCCCCTTGGGGACACCAAGATAAAAAATAGCCACACGCAGTGTGGCAATTTTTTTTGTAGCAGAAGCATCAAAAGACCACGCGCCTGCGCGTGGGGGGATTCGAAGGGTTTGGCTTGCAAGCCAAACCGCGGCCCGCAGCATGTGGGCGAATCCCCTTGGGAGCGACCTCGAGAAGCTGCTTCGAAGAAGATGCGAGCGAACAGGTTGCGAAATCAGCAGCCAAGCACTACCGGCCAGTACGGACAGTTTCTGTCCCCATCGTCTAGAGGCCTAGGACATCACCCTTTCACGGTGAGTACAGGGGTTCGAATCCCCTTGGGGACACCAGAATAAAAAATGGCCACACGAAAGTGTGGCCCTTTTTTTGCCGACTACGCATCAAAAGACCACGCGCCTGCGCGTGGGGGGATTCGAAGGGTTCGGCTTGCAAGCCGAACCGCGGCCCGCAGCATGTGGGCGAATCCCCTTGGGGACACCAGAATAAAAAATGGCCACACGAAAGTGTGGCCCTTTTTTTGCCGACTACGCATCAAAAGACCACGCGCCTGCGCGTGGGGGGATTCGAAGGGTTCGGCTTGCAAGCCGAACCGCGGCCCGCAGCATGTGGGCGAATCCCCTTGGGGACACCAGAATAAAAAATGGCCACACGAAAGTGTGGCCCTTTTTTTGCCGACTACGCATCAAAAGACCACGCGCCTGCGCGTGGGGGGATTCGAAGGGTTCGGCTTGCAAGCCGAACCGCGGCCCGCAGCATGTGGGCGAATCCCCTTGGCGCTACATTGCCATCCAGTACCTCCGGTGCAATGCCCTGCGGTTATTGCACCCAACGATACTGGTAGCGGCAAATCCCGTAGCGTGGACACAGTTTCACTGTGCCCACGCGCGCGCACCACATCAGTGTGACAATCCCGACTTTGTACGTTGGACACGCCGTTGACACGCACGCACTGATGACTACAACCCGACAATCACCCCACAGATTTTTTCAAGGAAGTCCATTTTTTGAATAACACCTCACCCCGCACCCTGACCCTGGTGCTGGCCACACTGGCCATGCTCGGCCCGTTCGCCACCGATACCTATTTGCCTTCCTTCGTCGCCATCGGCCAGCAGTTCGCCGTCGGCCCGATGCTGGTCCAGCAAACCCTCAGCATCTATCTGTTCGGCTATTCGCTGATGACGCTGTTCTACGGCACGCTGTCGGATTCGTTCGGCCGGCGGCCGGTGATCCTGGTATCGCTGCTGATCTTCATTGCGGGTTCAATCGGCGCAACGCTGGCGCCCAGCTTCACGTGGTTGCTGGTGTTTCGCGCGATGCAGGGCATGTCGGCCGGGGCCGGCATGGTGATCGGCCAGGCGGTCGTGCGTGATCGCCTCAGCGGTGCCGATGCGCAAAAGATGATCGCGCAGATCATGATGGTGTTCGGCATCGCGCCGGCCGTGGCACCGGTCATTGGCGGACTGCTGCAGGTTGCGTTCGGCTGGCGCGCGGTGTTCGCCTTCATGACGGCGATTGCGGTATTGCTGCTGATCGCCTGCCGGCGCTACCTGCCGGAGAGCTTGCCGCCAAGTCAGCGCCAGCCACTGCACCTTGGCACCATCGCCGGCAATTACTGGAAGGCGATTCGTCATCCGCAATTTTTGCTGCGCTCGCTGGGTATCGGCTTTGTTTTTGGCGGCTTCGGACTGTACATCGCGTCGGCGGCCAGCTTTGTGATGCAGGTGCTGCACTTGCCGGAGACCGCGTTCGCATGGCTGTTCATTCCGCTGATCGGCGGCATCGTGCTGGGATCGGCGATCAATGCGAAGCTCGCGCACCGGGTCAGCATGAAGGTGATGATACGGCGTGGCTTGGTGGTGATGGGGCTGGCCTGCGTGATCAATCTGGTCTACACCAGCTTGCAGGTCGCCGCCGTGCCGTGGGCGGTCTTGCCGTTGATGCTGTACGCATTCGGCATGGCGCTGGCGCTGCCGGGCATGGTGCTGCAGACGCTCGGGCTGTTCCCGCTGGTGCGCGGACTGGCGGCGTCGCTGCAGAACTTCGTGCAGATGCTGATCTTTGCGCTGGTATCGGGCTACCTTGCGCCGCTGTTGTTCGATAGTGCGTTCAAGCTGGCCGCCGGACTGGCGGGTGCGTGGCTGATCGGGGTGCTGTTCTGGCGCAGCGGTCGCGCCCGCACCTAAGCCGGCACACGCTTGTTGACCAGCACCAGCGCGATCCCGCCCAGCATCGCTACGCTGGCCAGTACCAGCCGCACACTGAGCGGTTCCTGCAGAAACAGTACGCCGGCGATGGCGGCCAGCACTGGTGCGCTCAGTTGCACCGACGCCGCCCGCAAGGCGGTCAGTCCACGCAGCGCCGCATACCAGACCGTGTAGCCGATGCCCGATGCCAGCGCGCCCGACAGCACCGCATACACGATGCCCATGCCATCAAGACGCTGTTGCGCCAGCAGTGCGATGGCCAGCACGATTGCCATCGGCGCGGCGCGTACGAAATTGCCGGCGGTCTCGCCGGCCGGATCGGCCACGCCGCGTCCGCGCAGCGAGTACACGCCCCACGCGATGCCCGCTGCCATCATCAGCAATGCGCCACCCAATGGCGGTGCTGATAGACCGGGCAGCAGGAACAGGACCAGTCCGGCCAGCGCGATGACGAGGCCGGCGATCTGGCCCCGACCGAAGCGTTCGCCGGCACGCAAGCCGGCCGCGATCATCGTCGCCTGCACCGCGCCGAACAACAGCAGCGCGCCGGTGCCGGTCGACAGCGACACATAGGCAAACGAAAATCCCGCCGCATAAATCATCAGCGCCAGCGCCGACCACCAGTTGCCGCCGAGCCGCATGGCGGTAGTGCCACCCGCTGGCGGCACACGTCGCAGCCAGACCAACAGCACCAGCATCAGTGCCCCCGAGACCACGCGGATTGCGGTGAAGCTGGCCGCATCGATGCCGGTGCGCTGGAAGGCCAGCCGGCACAGGATGGAATTGCCGGCGAAGCAGAGCACGGCGAACAGGGTGAAGCAGGTCAGGCGAAGGGTGGACATGGACATCCTTGCAGAGAGAAATCGCGTGCGGCACAGATCATCGTGCCGCCGGCCGGTTCAGCACTCAGCACGCGCAGCGCGTTGCCGTGTTAATCGTCGGCCCCGCAGCACTTCTTGAACTTCTTGCCGCTGCCGCACGGGCAGTCATCGTTGCGGCCGACCTTGGGCGAGTCACGCTGGACGGTCTCGACCCCGGAGGTACGGATCGGCGCCCAGTATTTGAGGATGTGCGGGATCGCCGATTCGATCTCGATGGTCATCTTGTGGGCCTTCAACGGCGTGTCGACCAGATGCATTTCGCTCTCCTCGATCTCTTCGGCACCGAGCAGATAGATCGGTCGCATGATGTCGGCCAGGTTGGAAGTCCAGATCGGCGCCCACGCATCGGCGCGCAATTGCGTGCCTTCCCAGAAGCCCCAGGCCCAGGCTTCGCCATCGAGCAATTGCTTGCCTTCGAATTCGAATTCGCAAAACAGCGGTTCGAACTCTTTCGGCGCGACTTCGAAGGTGATCGCGACTTCGTTCATGAAGCGCGAGATCAGGCCGACGATGTGGTCGAATTCCTTCGGATTCTTGAAGTCCGGACCGGTCTCGTCGGACTCGCCCCAGATAGGCGGCAGCCATTCGGCCAGCGGCACCAGTTCCGGGCCGATCACGAGGGCAGTGAAGTAGCCGTGCAGCGAATCCATCGTCATGCAGTCTTCGGCACAACGGTCGGAAAGCAGGAATTTGTCGAGTTCGTCGAACTCTTTGTCGGACAGGGGCTGGTCGAGATGCATGGAAAACTCCGGCGAATTGAATGGGGCGTAGTGTACGGCCTTGATCGCTTGCCGGTCCGATCAAATGCAGCCGGTCGCATCGGTGCGGCCGTACAATGCCCGCCATGAACCCACCTTCGATTCCCTCATTTGCCGATCTCAGTCCCGACCTGGTGCTCGATGCGCTCGACAGCATCGGCCTGCACGGCGATGGCCGTTTGCTGGCCCTGAACAGTTATGAAAACCGCGTCTACCAGATCGGCATCGACGATGGCCCGCCGGTGGTCGCCAAGTTCTACCGGCCAGGTCGCTGGAGCGATGCGGCGATCCGCGAAGAACATGCGTTCGTCGAAGAACTGGTGGCGCAGGAAATCCCGGTGGTCTCAGCCACGCGGCTTGGCGATGGCAACAGCCTGCATAAGCTGGACGGATTCCGCTTCGCGGTCTTTGCGCGTCACGGCGGTCGCGCACCGGAACTCGATGACCCCGACACGCTGGAATGGATGGGGCGCTTCATCGGCCGCATCCATGCGGTCGGCAAGCTCAAGCCCTTCATGGAACGGCCCACGCTGGATATCCACAGCTTCGGTACCGAACCGCGCGCGTGGTTGCTCGCCCATGATTTCATTCCACCCGAATTGCTGGCCGCCTGGCAGAGCGTGACGACGATGGCGCTTGATGGCGTGCGTCGCTGTTACGACCGCGCCGGCGATGTCGCCAGTGTGCGTTTGCATGGCGATGTCCATAGCGGCAACGTGCTGTGGACCGACGCCGGTCCGCACTTTGTCGACTTCGATGACAGCCGCAACGGGCCGGCGATTCAGGACCTGTGGATGATGCTGTCAGGCGAGCGCGCCGACATGGTCCGGCAGATGTCGGATCTGCTGGCCGGCTATGACGACTTCTGCGATTTCGATCCGCGCGAACTGCATCTGATCGAAGCGTTGCGCACCTTGCGGCTGCTGCATTACTCGGCCTGGCTGGCACGGCGCTGGGACGATCCGGCGTTCCCGGTCGCGTTCCCGTGGTTTAACACGCAGCGTTACTGGCAGGACCGGATCCTCGAATTGCGCGAGCAGGTCGCGTTGATGGATGAAGCGCCGTTGCGGGTGTAACGGTCGCCTTGTCCTGATTACATTCCTATCAACTCCTTTCAACTTCTTTCCTGATCATGCAAAAAATTCGACACGCAATTCTCGGCGGCAGCGGCCTGTACAACATGGACGGTCTGCAGAACCTGCAGGAAGTTACCATCGACACCCCGTTCGGCGCACCGTCGGACGCCATCATGATCGGCACGATAGAGGGCGTGCAGGTCGCTTTCCTCGCGCGCCACGGCCGCGGCCATCGCCTGCTGCCGACCGAAGTGCCGTACCGCGCCAACATCTGGGCGCTCAAGAGTCTGGGCGTCGAGTACCTGCTGTCGGTCTCGGCCGTCGGGTCCTTGTGCGAAGAGATGGCACCGCGCCACATGGTCCTGCCGGACCAGTACATCGACATGACGCGGCAACGCGTCAACACGTTTTTTGGTGACGGTGCGGTGGCGCACATCAGCCTGGCGCAGCCGGTCTGCGCGGCGCTGAGTCAGCTGATTGCCGATGCGTTCGCGGATGCGGCATTGCCGGAAGCCACGCTGCATCGCGGCGGCACCTATGTCTGTATCGAAGGTCCGGCTTTTTCGACACTGGCCGAATCACAGCTCTATCGCAGTTGGGGAGCGTCGGTGATCGGCATGACCAACCTGCCGGAAGCACGGCTGGCACGCGAAGCCGAAATCGCCTACGCGACGCTGGCATTGGTCACCGATTTCGATTGCTGGCATACCGGCCACGCGCCAGTCACGGCCGAGATGGCGATCGGCAATATGATGCACAATGCGGTCGGTGCGCAGCAGGTGCTGCGCGCCGCAATCCGCCGGCTGGCCGCCGATGCACCGGTCTCGCTGGCGCATACGGCACTGGCCCAGGCGCTGGTCACGCAGCCCTCGGCGATGCCGGCGGCGACGCGTGAAAAGCTGCGGCCGTTGCTCGCAAAATATCTGTAATCCGCGCTGTCATGGCGCGACCAACCACCTTTTTGGAGTTGTTCATGTTGCGTCCCGCCATCCTGTTCTTTGCCGCCGCGCTGTCATGTGGCACTGCCTTCGCGGTCGATACGCTGCGCCTCGGTGTGGGCTTGTTCCAGCCCGACAAAGAAAAAAACGATGCGACCTACCGCCCGCTAGCCGAATACCTGTCAAAAAAACTCGGCAAGCCGGTCGAGCTGCGCACCGTCGATAGCTGGGAAGGGCTGGCCAAATCGCTCGCCAATGGCGAAACCGATATCGCCCTGATGGGGCCGTGGGGCTATGTGCTGGCCAATAACCAGTCCGGCGCGCAAGCGGTCGCGACCATCCTGTACGACGGCAAACCCGAGTACTACGCGCTGATGATCACGCATCCGAAATCCGGCATCAACGGCTTGGCCGATTTGAAGGGCCGCACCTTCGCCTTCGGTGACAAGGGCTCGACCTCGGGTTATCTGATTCCGACCCACCAGTTCCTGAAAATGGGCATTCCCGATCCCGAAAAATTTTTTAGCAAGGTGCTGTACACCAAACATCAGGCCATCGAGACCCAGGTCACGCGCGGCGAACTCGATGCCGGTGCCGACTATGACCGCAACCGCAATGCGATGATCGAGCAGGGCTTGATCAAGGCGGCCGACAGCAAGATCATCTGGACCTCGGCTCCACTGCCCAATGACGCGGTCGCGGTCAGTGCCGACCTGATGAAAGACAAGGCACTGGTGGCGCAATTGCAGGCCGCGCTGGAGCAGGTCGGTGCCGAACTGAAGACCAGTCCGGGCTTGCTGCCGGCGCATTACACCGGCTTCGTGAAAAGTGACGACAAGCTCTACAGTTCGATCCGCGATGCCGGACTGGCGACCGGCAAACTGCAACCGCGCAAGTAAGCGCTGATGCCCGGGCCGAGCCTGACTGGCCGCACGCGCCTGTGGTTGTTTGCCTTGCTGTACGGCGTTCTGATTGCTGCCAGCGCGGTCAGTTTCGTGCGTGACGGCGACGTGCAGTTCGGCCGCAAGCCGCTGGAAAATCTGCTCAAGACCGCGCATGAACTGTCGCGCCCGAGTCTGCTCGATGTCTGGTTCGGCAATCCGCAGCTCGAATACCGCAATGACGCCGGTGTCGTGCTGCGCGTCGAAGACCAGCGCGCCACCGAACAGCGCTATTTGATTGGTCTGGCGGCAGCGATCTGGACCACGTTGAAAGTGGCCACGCTCGGTTCGCTGCTGGCAGCAGTGGCCGCGCTGCCGTTCGGGCTGGTCGCCGCGCGCAACCTGTCGATGCCGCGCTGGCTGGCATCGCCGGCACGCGGCCTGCTCGATATCGCACGCGCCATCCACGCACTGGTGTTCGGCCTGCTGCTGGTTGGCATCATCGGGCTAGGTCCGATGGCCGGCATCCTCGCCATCGCGTTCCATTCCTTCGGCACCTACGGCAAGTTGTATGCCGAAGCCATCGAGAACATCGACGAGCGCCTGATCGATTGCGGTCGCGTGATCGGCATGACGCCGCTGCAAACGGTCTGGCATGCGTTGCCGCGCACGCTGCTGCCCCAGGGACTCTCGATCCACCTGTACATCTGGGAATTCAATATGCGCGACTCTACCGTGCTCGGGCTGATCGGCGTCGGCGGACTCGGGCTGCTGGTGTCCGAAGCGGTGTCGTTGTTCCAGTGGGGCCGGCTGGCGACACTGCTGATCGCCATTGTCCTGCTGGTGACCTGCTTCGACCGGATCAGCCGGCGAGTGCGGGCGATTCTGGCGACACGGTCACATTGAAAAAGCGGCGCTCGATTTCTTCGATGACCTGATGTAAGACATCGGCGCGCACCGGACGGCTGAACAGATTGCCCTGGCCGATTTGGCAGCCATGGTTTTTCAGCCAGGTCATCTGGTCCAGCGTCTCGATGCCTTCGGCCAGCACCTCCATTTTCAGGGCCAGTCCCATCGCAAGGATGGCCTGCGTCAGTTTTTCGGCATGGCTGTCGTCGAGCATGCTCCGGGTGAAGGACTGGTCGATTTTCAGGCACTGCAGCGGCAGCTTGCGCAGATAACTCAGCGATGAATACCCGGTGCCGAAATCGTCCATGCTCATGCGGATGCCGTTGGCATGGAGCTGGTGCAGGACATGGCGGGTATGGTCGAGTTCGCGCATCAGCGACGACTCGGTGATTTCGATTTCCAGTAATGCGGGCGGGATCAGGAATTCATCGAGCAGACCATTGAGATGCCGCACCAGATCGGCCGACGCAATATCCTGCATCGACAGGTTGATGGCAACCGGCAAGTCGGCATGCCCTTGCGAGCGCCAACGTGCCTGGGTCGCGATCGCGTGGCGCATGACCCAGCGGTCGATGTGCACGATCTGACCGCTGCGCTCGGCAATCGGGATGAACACCGCCGGTGAAATCGGACCGCGCACCGGATGGTCCCAGCGCAACAGCGCTTCCATGCCGGCTACGCGAAAGCTGGCCAGGTCGACCTTGGGCTGGAAGACCAGCGACAGCTCATTGTTCTCGATCGCGCGCATCAGGTCGCTTTCGAGTTGATAGCTGTCGGCCTGATCGGCTTCCATCGCCGGATCGTACACGACGCTGCGCGAACGCCCGGCCGCCTTGGCCTGATACAGTGCCAGGTCGGCCCGTCGCAACAGGTCGCCGACGGTCTGCCCATGCAATGGCGGGATCGCAATCCCGACTGAAATCCCGAGGGTCAGTGGCTGGCCATTGAGCAGGAAAGGTGGCGCGACTGCCTCGTGCAGACGCTCCGCCACGCTGAGCACCAGCGCCGGATCGGCTTGCGGCAGGCGCATCAGCAGCATGAATTCATCGCCTCCGAGGCGCGCCAGCAAATCGAAGTCACGCACCGCCGACTCCAGTCGCGCGCTCAGTTCCTGCAGTATCCGGTCGCCGGCGACATGGCCGTAGTTGTCATTGATGCGTTTGAAATGATCGATGTCGAGCAGGATCAGAGCGGAATTGAACTTGCCGTTTTTGAGCCATCCGGTGACTTCGTCTTCCATCGCGCGCCGGTTGAACAGGCCGGTCAGCGGATCGTGATGCGCACGCCATTGCAGCTTGCGGTGCAAGACGTCGTTGGCCTGGCTCTGGCGCACGTCACAGAGGAGGCAAAGCAGTTTTTCCAGCGCGAGTGCCTCGATGCCGGTCCACGCCTGCGAGCGTCCGCCCACGGATTGCTGCCATTCTGCAAACGACCGGCGTGGTTCCAGCCTGAGCCGCCCATCGGGCAGGACCACGGTATTTTTTTCCGGTTCGCCGGCCCAGCGCACTTGCTGGACTTGCTCTTGCCGCACCAGGCAACAGAATACCTGCGGCATGCCCGCACGCCGCGCCAGCATCAGCCCGGCGGCATCCGGTAACGTTGTCAGTCGCGGCAGCGAGGCGCAGGGCAAGCGATCCCAGTGCCGGATCGTGACGGCATCGTTGGTCGCACCGGCATCCGGTCCGGTGTGTCCGGCGATCTCGTCGAGCACCTGTTCGGCGGAGCCGAGTTGCCGGTCAGTGCCGCCGACATACATCACGTCGTCGATACGCACGCTCAATCCGCTGGCACCGAACGCTGCCAGCAATTGGGGAAGTCGTGCGGCTAGTACCTGGGGCATATCGCCGACCAGGATGAGGTGTTGCTGCAAGCTGGTGAGTAGTTCGTCGATGCTGTGGCGACGCGCGACGTCTTCCAGTTCGCACAGCGCAGCGATGCGGATGCTGGCGACTTCCGCGACCAGTTCACAGATCTGGCGCAAGCCATCCCGGACCTGGTAGGGCGGCACCTTCGGTGCATGGTGGTGGCAGGTAATCAGACCCCACAGCTTGCCATCGACAATGATCGACAAGGTCATCGTTGCGCATACGCGCATGTTTCGCAGGTAGCACAGGTGGACCGGGGACAGGCTGCGCAGCAAGCCGTGGCTTTGGTCAAGCGGTCGCGTCGCCGGCAATAACGTATCGGCTTCGGCGTCGACATCGACCAGGATACGCAGGGTGTTGGTCAGGTAAAGCCGACGCGCCTGGCTCGGGATATCGGAGGCCGGGAAACGCAAGCCCAGGTAGCGTTTCTCATGCCCGCCGGCCGTGTGCTCGGCGATGACTTCCCCGCTGTCGTCGGGCAGGAAGCGATAAATCATGACGCGGTCGAAGAGGCTTAATTGCTGGACTGATTCCACGCACTCCTGACAGAAAGCGGTCAGGCCGTGGGCCTGGCGCAGCTGTGACATGGTATTGGTGATGTCGGCAAACAGCCGGGTTTGTCGCAAGCGTTCTTCGACGTTGTTATCCAGCGGCAGCCATTCGAGGATGATCGTGTCACCGGAGCGGTGGCCCAGGCATTCCCATTCGCAGTCGGTGGCACGGTTGCGCTGGCGGATGACTTTCGCCATGCGTGGTTGCCACGGCAGGATCTGCGGATTGGATGTCGGCAAGTCAGCCAGAGCATCACTGCCGGTACCATCGACCCAGTCGGTTAATGCCGTATCGAGCATCGCGGCGGCGTCCGGCAAGCCCGGCCAGTGGCGCGTGATGCCGCTCGACACCTGCACGATACGCGCACTGACCAGATCGACGACCATCACGAAGCCGTGCGGCTGCACGGTACCGAGCAGGTGGATCGGTTCCTGTGCGCAGGATTGTTCCAGCTCTGCTGAAATCGAATGGTCCGGATGGGTCATGGGGTTTGCTTTCTGTCATCGCAGCGTCAGGACGAGGACTCCTGACAAGCTAAGCGTCTTTTGGTTTTACGTGATGATAACTGAATGTCCCTAAAATATTCCAAGACAGAATCATCGGTTTTGGGAAATTTCAAGTTCCCGCGCAGTTTCGTTCCTGCTTGTCAGGATCGCCGTACCGGGCCGACCAAGCTGTTTCGGTTTATCCTGAGCCCTACCGCATCCCGAGGACCATTTATGCACGCAACACTTCCTTTACTGGTTGCCACCGACTTTCCGGCGCTGCGACGCCACCGTCCCGATACCCTGCAAATCAACCTGGGCACCACCTGTAATCAGTCCTGCCTGCACTGCCACGTCAACGCCGGTCCGACCCGCACCGAACAGATGGACCGCGCCACGATCGAACAAGTCCTCGACGTGCTGCGGCAAGGCGACATCCGCACCATCGACCTGACCGGCGGCGCGCCGGAAATGAACGTGCATTTCCGCACTCTGGTCGAGCAGGCGCGCGCCCTTGGCGTGGCCGTCATCGATCGCTGCAACCTGACCATCCTCGAAGAACCGGGCTACGAAGAATTCGCCGGATTCCTCGCCGCGCAGCAGGTCCATATCGTCGCCTCGCTGCCCTGCTACAGCGAAGACAACGTCGACAAGCAGCGCGGCGACGGCACCTTCGGCAGCAGCATCCGCATGCTGCAGCGGCTCAATGCGCTGGGCTATGGCGATCCGGACGGCGCGCTGGTGCTCGATCTGGTCTACAACCCGCAGGGGCCGGTGCTGCCGCCCTCGCAGGCCGGCCTGAAAAAAGACTATGACCACTTTCTGGGCGAGCAATTCGGCATCCGTTTCAACCAGCTCTTCACGATCACCAACATGCCTATCCAGCGCTTCGGCAGCACGCTGATTTCAAAAGGCCAGTTCCACGATTACATGGATTTGCTGCGCGGCGCGCATCAGGACGCCAACCTGGCCGGCGTGATGTGCCGCTCGCTGATTTCGGTCGATCATCTGGGTTATCTGTATGACTGCGATTTCAACCAGATGCTGGGCTTGCCATTGAGCCAGCCCGGCAAGGGCCGGCGCCACCTGAGCCACTTGCTGGAGAGCTCGCTGGAAGGCAATCCGATCAAGGTCGCCAACCATTGCTGGGGTTGCACCGCCGGTGCCGGCAGCAGTTGCAGCGGGGCGCTGGCGTGATGCCACTGGCGGTGCCACGAGCCGGGCGCAATTGCCCGACCAGTTATGCCTATGGTGCCGGCGTCTTTGCCCGCGAACCGGATCTGGCGGCGCAGACGTTATACGTGATCGGCGGGCTGTACGGTAACCCCCAGGCGCTCGATGCGATCGAGGCGCTGGCGGCATCCGAAGCCGATGTGCCGCAACTGGTCTTCAATGGCGACTTCCACTGGTTCGATACCGATCCGGCTATCTTTGCCGACCTGCATGCGCGCGTGCTGCGGCACACCGCGCTGCGCGGCAATGTCGAGACCGAGCTGGCTGCCGACGATGACGAGGCCGGTTGCGGTTGCGGTTATCCCGAGGACGTCAGCGATGACGTGGTGGCGCATTCGAACCGGATCATCGTCGCACTGCGGGCAAGCGCGCAGCAGGCCTTGGGTGACGCGCGCCATACGCTGGCGGCGCTGCCGATGCATTTGCTGGCCACCGTTGGCACGGCCCGCATCGGCATCGTGCATGGCGATGCAACGACATTGGCCGGCTGGGATTTTGCGCGCGAGCGGCTCGATGATCCGGCCCGCCGCGCGATCAATGAACAATTTTTCCGCAAGGCCGGGGTGTCGCTGTTTGCCAGTTCGCATACCTGCCTGCCGGCGCTGCGGCGCTTTCGTGTCGAAGGCCAGGAGTGCGGCGTCATCAACAATGGTGCGGCCGGCCTGCCGAATTTTTCCGGCCTGACTGCAGGGCTGATCAGCCGGATTGCACTCACGCCGGCACCGGCTGCGCTGAACGTCCAGTACGAACGGATCTTCCGCATTGATGGCCAGGACATCCATGTCGCCGCGATCGTGCTGGACTATGATCAGGCCAGCTGGCGCGCGCAGTTCCTGCGTGACTGGCCCGACGGTTCGGTCGCAAACACAGCGTATTTGCAGCGCATCGATCACGGTCCGGCGTACTCGCCGGAACAAGCCTGTCCCGCCGGATTCAAGTAATCCTCCACCGATCCCCCGAGGTCTCTTCCCATGAAAAAAAACCGCCTGTTCCTGCTGCTGCTGATCGTCGCAGCCATCATTGCTTTTTTCGCTTTCGACCTGGGCCGTTACCTCAGCCTGGATGAACTCAAGTCGCGCCAGCAGGCCTTGCAGGACGCGGCGACAGCCAGCCCGCTGGCCAGTGCCGGGATTTTTTTCCTGGTCTATACCGCGGTCACGGCGCTGTCGTTTCCGGGCGCGGCTATCCTGACACTGGCCGCCGGCGCGATTTTCGGTTTGTGGTTCGGTACGCTGATCGTGTCGTTTGCGTCGTGCGTTGGTGCCACGCTGGCATTCCTGTCGGCCCGTTTTATTTTGCGCGACTGGGTGATCCGGCGCTTCGGCGACAAGCTCAAGAGCTTCAATGAAGGCATCGCCCGCGATGGTGCGCTGTACCTGTTCACGTTGCGGCTGGTGCCGGTATTTCCATTCTTCCTGATTAACCTGCTGATGGGCCTGACCGTGATGCCGGTGCGGACCTATTACTGGGTCAGCCAGCTCGGCATGCTGGCCGGCACGCTGGTGTTCGTCAATGCCGGTACGCAGCTCGCGCAGATCACGTCGCTCAAAGGCATCCTGTCGCCGGGATTACTGCTGTCGTTCGTGCTGCTGAGCGTGTTTCCGCTGATCGCACGCAAGGCGCTTGACTGGATCAAGGCGCGCAAGGTGTATGCACGCTGGCCGCGTCCGGCCCGCTACGACTACAACATGGTCGTCATCGGTGGCGGCTCGGCCGGACTGGTCAGTGCCTACATCGCTGCTGCCGTGAAAGCCAAGGTCGCACTGATCGAGCGCCATCAGCTCGGCGGCGATTGCCTCAATACCGGTTGCGTGCCGTCGAAGACCCTGATCCGCTCGGCCAAGCTGATGTCGCACATCGGTCGCGCCCATGAATTCGGGCTGGTGCAAGCCAGCGCGCAAGTCGATTTTGCCGCCGTGATGGAGCGCGTGCAGCGCGTTATCGCCACCATCGCACCGCATGATTCGGCCGAGCGGTATCAGGGACTCGGCGTCGATAGCCTGAAAGGCTCGGCGCGGATTGTCTCGCCGTTTGCCGTCGAACTCACCGAGCCCGATGGCAGCACGCGCACGCTGACCACGCGCAGCATCGTCATCGCCGCCGGTGCGCGTCCGTTCATGCCGCCGATTCCGGGGCTCGATACGATGGATGCGTACACGTCGGACACGCTGTGGTCATTGCGCCAGCTGCCGCGTCGTTTGCTGGTGCTGGGCGGCGGGCCGATCGGCTGCGAACTGGCGCAGGCGTTTGCCCGGCTGGGCGCGCAAGTCACGCAAGTCGAGATGGCGGAGCGCGTGATGCTGCGCGAGGATGCCGATGTCTCGGCGATGGTGGCATCGCGCTTTCGCGCCGAAGGCATCGCGCTGCTGACCGGCCACAAGGCCGTGCGTTTCCTGCGCGAAGGCGCGCAGAAAATCCTGGTCGCCGAGCATGCCGGCAGCGAAGTACGGATCGCCTTTGATGAGGTGCTGGTTGCCCTCGGTCGCCAGGCCAACGTGACCGGCTATGGCCTTGAAGAACTCGGCATCGGCGTCAGCAAGACCCGCACCATCGAGACCAATGACTATCTCGAAACGCTGTACCCGAACATCTTCGCCGCCGGCGACGTGGCCGGTCCGTACCAGTTCACGCATGTGGCTGCGCATCAGGCCTGGTTTGCGGCAGTCAACGGCTTGTTCGGTCGTTTCAAGAAATTCAAGGCCGATTATTCGGTGATCCCGTGGGCTACCTTCACCGAGCCGGAAGTCGCACGCGTCGGCATCAATGAACAGGAGGCGATTGCCGCCGGCGTGCCGTACGAACTATCGCGCTACGAGCTCGACGACCTCGACCGCGCGATTGCTGATGGCGAAGCGCACGGCTTCGTCAAGGTGCTGACGGTGCCGGGCAAGGACAAGATTCTCGGCGTGACCATCGTCGGCGACCATGCCGGTGACCTGATCGCCGAATACGTGATGGCCATGAAGCACGGCCTCGGCATGAACAAGATCCTCGGCACCATCCACATTTATCCGACGCTGGCCGAAGCCAACAAGTTTGCCGCCGGCGTCTGGAAAAAAGCCCATACGCCGGAGCGCTTGCTGAAGTGGGTGGCGAAGTATCACGCCTGGCAGCGCGGCTGACGATGACCTCGTTGTCCATCATCGTGCCGGCGCTCGACGAAGCCGGTCAGATCGTCGCGCTGCTGGCGCGTCTGGCGGCGTTGCGACTAGCCGGCGCGCAAGTCATTCTGGCCGATGGCGGTAGCACCGACCGCACGGTTGCGCTGGCGCTGCCGCTGGTCGATCTGGTGGTGCACGCACCGCGCGGGCGGGCGCTGCAAATGAATGCCGGTGCGGCACTAGCCAGTGGGGACGCGCTGCTGTTTTTGCATGCTGATACGGTGCTGCCTGAGCAGGCCGGTTCGCTGATCGCGACGGCCCTGCGCGAACGGGTCTGGGGCCGCTTTGATATCCGGCTGGACGGTACGCACCGGATGCTGCCGGTGATCGCCGCGATGATGAACCGGCGCTCGCGGCTGACGGGTATCGCCACCGGCGATCAGGCCATTTTCGTGCGTCGTGCGGTCTTCGAGCAGCTGGCCGGCTATGCACCGATCGCGTTGATGGAAGACCTTGAACTGAGCCGTCGCCTAAAAAAAATCTCGCGGCCGGCCTGTCTGCGCGAGCGTGTCACCAGCTCCGGCCGGCGCTGGGAAAAGCACGGCGTCTGGCACACCATCGTGCTGATGTGGCGCTTGCGGCTTGCCTATTTTTTAGGCGCTGATCCGCGTGCACTGGCGATCGCTTACGGGTATTTGCCGCGATGACTTTGCATATCGCGGTCTTCGCCAAAGCACCGGTGGCGGGTCTGACCAAGACCCGGCTGATCCCGCTGCTCGGTCCCGATGGCGCGGCCGACGCGCACCGGCTCATGACCGAACATGCGCTGCGCAGTGCGCTGCAGGCCGCACCGGGCCAGGTGTCGCTGTGGAGTGCCGGCGCGCACGATCATCCGTACCTGGCTGATTGCTGCCAGCGCTTCGGCATCACCGCGTATCCGCAAGCCGTGGACGATCTCGGGCAGCGGATGCGCGCTTGCCTGCAGCAGCTGCTGCGCGACCATGCGCACGTGCTGCTGATCGGCAGTGATTGCCCGTCACTGGGCAGCACCGACCTGCAACTGGCGGCGCGCGCGCTGGAGCAGGGCGCGCGCATCGTCTTCACGCCCGCCGAAGATGGTGGCTACGTGCTGGTCGGCGCCGCGCGCGCCGGTGTCTGCGCATTCAGTGCGGTGTTCGAGACGATGACCTGGAGCACCGCCAGCGTGATGGCCGATACCCGTCGCCGGCTGGGCGCACTGGGCTGGCAGCAGGGGGCGGATTGGGCCGAGCTGCCGGTGCGCTGGGATGTCGACGAGCCGGCTGATTATTTGCGGGCCGTGCAGGTCGGGCTGCTGCCGGGCTAGCCTTCTAGCATTCTGGTGCCGACCGCCAGATCGCCCGCGGTCTGCGATGGATCAAGCCCGGTCACTCTACTTCTCCCTACCATAAGTCTGCCCGCATCCTGCGCGGGCGTTATCGACTTTCTTCGCGATCAGCGACGGGTGGCCTGCGCGGTGCTTGTCCTGACACCTTTGCATCTGCGTCGCTGCGACTTCCCTTTTCTGTTCAAGGACGCACCGGGTTGCGTAATGGCGTCACCTTCATTCGGGAGAACACCATGTTTTACAGAGCCATTCACCGCTTCAAATTAGGCGGCCTGTGTACCTTGATTGCCGCGGCGGCCATGCTGTCATCCTGCGGCGGACAGAAGGATCACGCCACGCCCGCCGCCGCAACGAGCGCCACACCGGCCACCATCACGTCGGCTGTCGCCGTTCCCAATCTGGTCGATGTCATCAAGGCCGATCCGCGTTTCAGCATTCTGGCCGAAGCGGTGGCGGCGGCCGACCTCGCCGGTGCCTTGTCCGGCCCCGGTCCGCTGACGCTGTTTGCCCCGACCAACGATGCGTTCGCCTTGCTGCTGGCCGAACTCAATGTCAGCAAGGTCCAGCTGCTGGCCGACAAGGCGCTGCTGTCGAGCGTACTGTCGTATCACGTGTTGCCGGCCAAGGTCGCGAAGGCCGATGTGTCCATCGGCAAAGCCATCACGACGCTGCAAGTGGGCATTTTCAAGGTCGATAGTGTTGGCAGTGATCTGGTCGTGACCGATGGCCGCAACCGCACGGCGAGGATCATCCAGACCGATATCGCCGCCAGCAACGGTCTGGTCCATGTGCTCGACAAGGTACTGCTGCCGGCCAACAAGACCCTGATCGAGACGCTTCAGACCAAGCCGGACCTGAGCGTACTCATCGAAACGATCAATGCGGCCGGGCTGGCCGGCGCGCTCAATGCGGCCGGACCATTCTCGCTGTTTGCGCCGACCAACGATGCCTTTGCCGCGCTGTTCGCCGAACTCAAGATCACCAAGTCCCAGATGCTGGCCAATCCGGCGCTGATTACGACGGTGCTCAATTACCACCTGCTGTCGTCGCGTGTACTCAAAGCCGAAGTGCCGGTCGGGTCCCCGATCAAGTCGGTACAAGGCAGTACCTTTGTGATCGATGCCGGCTTCGTCATCACCGACCAGCTGGGACGCAAGTCAAGGATCACTGCGACTGACCTGCTGGCCAGCAATGGGGTGATTCATGTGATCGACAAGGTGATTTCGCCGCCGCTACGTTGATCGACGTCGCGAGGTACTAGCGTGCCGTGGTGCCGTCGATCCTGATCGACTCGTACCACGCTGCCAGGTTGCTGATCTCGGTATCGGTCAGCGGCTTGGCAATGACGCTCATGATTTCATTGCTGCGTTTGCCGCTACGATAATTCTTTAGTTGCAGTTCGACATACAGCGCTTGCTGGCCAGCCAGGTTGGGTGCCCCCGGCATCTGGCTGATGCCGGTGGCGCCGTGGCACATTGCGCAACTCATCGCTTTTTCTTTGCCGGCGTCGAGGTCGGCCGCGACCGAACTGGTGCCCGTCACGCACAAGGCCAGCAGCAAGGCCGCCTGTGTACCGAGTAGTAAAAATCTGTCGTAAATCGTCATAAGTACCGTCGTAAAAAGTAGGGCAAAAAAAAGCCCGCCACGCAGTGCGCGTAGCGGGCAGTCGGTGCAGCTTAGGTGCCCGTGCCGGTGTACGTGATGCGATAGATCGCACCGGCAAAGTCATCCGAGACCAGGATCGAGCCATCCGGCAGGTTGGCCACGTCAACCGGACGACCGCGGTACTGGCGGGTCTTGTTGTCAAGCCAGCCATCGGCAAACACTTCGGTCTTGTCGGCGGAACCGTCGGCTTTTAGCGAGGTAAACATGATGCGCGCGCCGATCGGCGTGGTCTTGTTCCATGAACCGTGCTGCGCCGAGAAAATCCCGCCGCGGTACTTGTTCGGGAACACGTCGCCGGTATAGAAAGCCATGCCAAGATCGGCGGCATGGGCTTCCATGTAGACCTCGGGATTGGTCGTGTTGGCCGGTACCGGATCCTTGTCGTAGCCAAACTCGGTGATCCGGGTTTTGCCCTGGATGTATGGATAGCCGAAGAACTGACCTTTTTTGGTAGCGCGGTTGATTTCACCGGCCGGGATATCGTCGCCCATGCCGTCGGTCTGGTTATCGGTGAACCACAGGTCGTTGTTCTTCGGATTGAAGTCCATGCCGACCGAGTTGCGAATGCCGGTGGCATACACTTCGCGCTTGGCACCGGTGGCCGCATTCATGCGGATGATGCCGCCTATGCCCTGTTCGTTAAAGCTCTTGAGTTTTTCACGCGGTGGCACATTGAACGGCTGGCCCAGTGCGACGTACAGCATGCCATCCTTGCCGACACGGCAGACGCGCGCGCCATGGTTGTAGCTCTCGTCTTCGACCGTGATCAGCTTGCCTTGCGGGACCAGCTCAGAGACCGCGACATCGGCACCTTCATAGAAAAACTCGGCGGCCGGGAAGCTCAGGATGCGGTTGTGTTCGGTGACGATCAGGAAGCCGTCTTTGGTCCAGCACACACCATTGGGCTGGGTGAATTTCAGTGAGGGTGCGAACTGCTTGACCTCGGTGGCGGCATCGCCGCTGTTGCGGTTGGTAACGGCCCATACCGATGACTTGCGGGTACCGACGAAGAGCATGTTGGTCGACGGTGCGACCGCCATGTGGCGCGCATCCGGCACGATCGCATACAGGCTGATGGCAAAACCATCCGGCATCTTCACGCGTTTGAGGTTTTCTTTGATTGCATCGGCATTCTTGCCGGTCTGCGGGATCAGCGGCAGGTTCGGATCGATGCCCGAGACGCGCATCGATTTGAGCTTCTCCATGGCTTGTTCTTGCGCGAACGCCGACGTCGTCAATCCCATCATCAGGCCAACGGCGACAGCGGCCGTGCCCAGTCCCGACCAACGATTGTTTTGCATGTTGTGATCTCCAGATTATTTTTGTGGGGGTGCTCTTGTCCCTGTCGATAAATCGAACAGTCGTCTTATTATTCTCTGCGATGGGTACTCGCTGGTAGTAACTGAATACTACTTCCTGGTAAATTGTCGGACCGTTGGGCAGGCGTGTTCAATGGCGCTTGTTTCGGGGATGTGCGCCATCGTCGCAGCAGGCTGTGTTGGCGGGCGGGCGTGTGGCGGATTTCCTCAGCCTCCGGCAACCTGTCGCAACACGGTGCCTGTGCGCACCTGTTTCGGCGGCTCGACCACGGTGGCCTTGCCGTCAGACTTTCCCTGCAGGATAGCTGCCTTCTCTTCCTGCCCCGCCACATTCGACAGGTAGCGCATGCAGCTGACCCGCAGGAACGAACAAAAATTGCTGACCTTGCCTTGCTGGCGGATCACTTCATCGTAGAGCTGGCAGATCAGCTGATTGGTCGTCAGCCCGTCTTTCAGGGCGATTCTTGCCAGCACATCCCAGCTCATGTTTTCGAGCCGGATGCTGGTGACGACCCCGTGGATGCGGATCGAACGGGTCCGCAATTCATAGTGGATCGGGTCGGCCTTGACGTAGATTTCACACATGCTTGTCTCCTGTTTTTTTATGGTGGTAGCGCGCCGAGCTTACAGCTCCTTGCGTCGCATCGCACCGGCAATAAAATCAGCCTGCCGGATCGCCAGCGCGACGATGGTCAGAGTCGGGTTTTCGCTGGCACCGCTGGTGAACTGGCTGCCATCGGAGACGAACAGGTTCTTGATGTCATGCGATTGTCCCCACTGGTTGACCACGCCATCCTGCGCGCGCGCGCTCATCCGGTTGGTGCCCATGTTGTGAGTCGATGGATAGGGCGGGGTGTAGATCACGCGTTTGGCACCGACCGATTGGTACAGCGCACTACCCTGGCCGAACGCATGCTTGCGCATCGCAATATCGTTGGCATGGTCGCTGAACTGGACGTTCGGGATCGGCAGGCCGAACTGGTCTTTTTCGGTCGCATGCAAGGTCACGCCGTTCGATTCCTGCGCCATGTCTTCGCCGACCAGCCACATGCCGGCCATGTTGTCGTAGGCATCCATCGCCGATGAAAAATCCCGGCCCCAGCTGCCCGGATCCATGAAAGCAGCCATGAAGGGCACGCCCAGCGAGACGGTTTCCATTTCATAGCCGCCGACAAAGCCGCGCTTGGTGTCATGCCGCGCTTCATCACGCACGATCCCGGCCATCGTCGTGCCGCGGTACATGTGCACCGGTTGCTCGAAGGTGGCATAGACCGAACCGGTCATGTGGCGCATGTAATTCTTGCCGACCTGACCGGAGCTGTTGGCCAGTCCGTTCGGGAATTGGGCCGAGGCCGAATTGAGCAGCAGGCGCGGCGATTCGATCGAATTGCCGGCCACGCAGACCACCCGCGCTTTCTGAAAACTGCGGTTGCCCTTGGCATCGCTGTACAGCACGCCGGTGACCAGGCCGGCGGCGTTGTGTTCGATCTTCAGCACTTGCGCATCGGCGCGGATTTCGAGGTGGCCGGTCTGTTCGCCCTTGGGGATTTCGGTATAGAGGGTCGACCATTTCGCGCCGGATTTGCAGCCCTGGAAACAGAAACCGATCTGCTGGCAGGACCCGCGACCGTCACGCGGCTGCGAGTTGATGGCCATGTTGCCGCTGTGGTAGTCCTTGTAACCCATCTTTTTGGCACCGGCGGCCAGCACCTTGTAATTGTTGTTGCCGGGCAGGCGCGGAATGCCGTTGGTGCCGCCGACACCCATCTTGTCTTCGGCCTTGGCATAGTACGGTTCCAGTTCGGCCAGCGTGATCGGCCAGTCGAGCAGATTGGCACCGGCCACGGCACCATAGTGGGTGCGCGTCTTGAACTCGTGTTCCTGAAAACGCAGCGAGGCACCGGCCCAGTGCACGGTCGATCCGCCGACCGCCTTGACGATCCAGGTCGGCAGGTTCGGGAAGTCTTTGGCGATACGCCAGGTGCCGGAGGTCGTGCGTTTGTCCAGCCACGAAATCTTGTCGAACATCGGCCATTCATCGTTTTCAAAGTCGTTGATTTCATGCCGCTTGCCAGCTTCGAGCACGACCACGTTGATACCTTTTTGTGCCAGTTCATTACCCAGCGTGCCGCCACCGGCACCTGATCCGACGATCACGACGACTTCTTCATTCAAAGCAAATTTTGCAGCCACGTCTGTCTCCTTGGTTTTTATAGGGGCCGTGCTGATGCCGTACTGCGTTACAAGTTCTCCATCCAGGTCTGGTCATTGAAGCCGCGCTTGATGTAGCCGCCCAGTTCGGCGGAGGGGCCCTGGTAACCAAGCTTGCCCCAGACCGCAGGCTGGTTGTACAGGCTGACCACCAGGTCGCCGCGCAATTTGAGGAAGAACGGCGTACCGGCCATCGTGGTCAGGATGGCCACGCGTGCGGATTCGTCGGGGATGTCGAGGTACGGACGCGCACTGGCCTTGTTGGCCGCGGCGACGCCATCGACCAGTAGCGTGCGCAGCGCCGCATCGGTTTTGACCTGGTCGCCGTAGATCGCAACGGCCTTCGCATAGAGCGCGTCGTCAAAACGGTCATGCGGGAAAATATCGCGCGCCATCCTGGTCAGTGTCGCGAAGACATCGCGGCCCAGGGCGGCTTCGGCAGCGGCCTGGTTCGATACAAATAGTGCAGGGATGCCGGTGGCGACGCCGGCAACGGTGCCGGCCGAGGCAATGTGCAGGAAGCGGCGGCGCTTTGGTTGTTCTGGTAAAGCCATGGTTGTCTCCATTGATCGTTGTTATCCAGAAGGGCAGTGCGGGTAGTTTCCGTGTCAGCGGTAGTGACCCCATTTCTCCAGCACTTCGATCTTGTAGCCATCCGGATCGAGCACAAAGAAAAAGCGCGCGAGCAGGGTCCCGTCCTGTTTGAATTCCTTGATCGCCGCCGGGGCGCAGCCCATTGCGGACAGCTTGTCGTGCATGGCCTGCAGGTCATCGGTGACGATGCCGATATGGCCGTAGCCGTCGCCGTGCGTGTAGGGTTCGGTGCGGTCGCGGTTGTGGGTCAGTTCGAGTTCGAATTCGCTTTCGGGATTGCGCAAATAGATCAGCGAAAAATCCGGATAGTCGAGCCGGTGCGAGACGGCAAAATCGAAGCCTTCGCCATAGAACTGCAGCGAGCGATCCGGGTCAAGGACACGGATCATGGTGTGGATGATTTTTGGCATGGCGGCTTCCTGTGTAAGACGGCGAAGGTCAGTATCGTCCTTCGCCAAGGAAGCGGGGTAGCAGTGCAATACTACTTTTGAGAATTTTGTGCGGGCGCCAGTGGCAGCATCAATTCATTGCGCCGCATGAACCAGGGTGTCCACGGCGGGTCATAGCGCGCCAGCGTTGCCGGGCCGGTTGCCGATAACTGACGACGCGCGACGAAGGCATCGAGGTCGGCAGTTTTCTGCACGATGCTGTCCTCGCCGGCCAGGCCGGAGAACAGTACGACGGCGACGCGCGAGGCCGGCAGCAGGCGCAAGCGGACCTGCGGATTGTCCGGCACCGGCAAGCTCTCCAGCGTATAGGCTGCCGGCATCATGAAGCGGATGGTCCATTGATTTCCCTGCGCCGTCTGGGTCACGGGTGCCGTCATCGGGATCGCGATGCCAGCACTGTTTTCCTGCAGGACCGGTGCGGTCATGGCGATGCGTTGCTGGCGTGTATTGCCGCCAAAAATATAGCCGGCCAGCAGCTTGAAGCCGCTACTGACGGCATCGCTACGGCTGCCGCTGACGGTCACTTCGGCGGCGATCAGTGCCGGATAATCGCGTACCTCGAATGATCCTTCCTTGATCGACACGGTGTGTGCCGGTTCTTCGGTTGCCATGGCATTTCCTCCTGAAAAAAAGACGCCGAGCGCAAGTAGCAGGCGGGTAAGTAGCGGGGTCATGGGTGTCGCTTCCGGTGTGGTGTGGGACAGAATGAGCAATGAGCATAGACGTATTCGCAACGGCCTGTCTTTCACGGGCGGGTCGGCCGGGAGGAGTCTCCGCCTTCACTGTAGGGTTTTTGATCTGCATCATTTTTTTTGCAGGGTGCCGAAACTACACTTGGGCCGGTCAAACAACCACCAGTGAAAGCAGCGACCATGAACACATCAGCAGCAGTTGTCCTCGCCGTCAGCGCCCTCGGACTTTTTTCGACCCAGGCGATGGCGCAGCAGCAAAGCCCGTGGCAAGTGCGCTCGCGCGTCATCAACCTGGCGCCGGCTGACAATTCGGATCCTGTCGGCGGTGCCGGTGCATCCGATCGCTTGTCGGTCTCGAAAAAAACCATTCCCGAAGTCGATATCTCGTACTTCTTCACGCCGAATCTGGCCGCCGAACTGGTCCTGACCTATCCGCAAAAACACACGGTCTATCTCGATGGCAATAACGTCGGCACCTTCAAGCACCTGCCACCGACCTTGCTGTTGCAGTACCACTTCATGCCGGACAGACAGTTCAGCCCGTACGTCGGTGCCGGCGTCAATTACACCCGCATCTCTAGCGTCAATTTGCTCGGTGGTGCCGGCAGCCTTGAAAACAGCAGCGTCGGTTTTGCGCTGCAAGCCGGCGTCGACTACAAGCTCGACAAGAACTGGTCGCTCAATCTCGACATCAAGAAAGTCCAGATCCGCAGCGATCTGATGATCAGTGGCGTCAAGGCCAGCGCCTTGCAGGTCGATCCGCTGATGGTCGGCGTCGGTCTCGGTTACCGCTTCTGATTCTGTTGTCGTGCAATGCAAGCCGGCCGGTGTGGCCGGTTTTTTTACGTCCGGAGAGGCACAAGGCAAGTCGGCAAAAAAGTCGGCAAATAAAACTGAATTTGTCTATAGAGACTAGATATATAATGATATTTATCAGTGATTTAGCGATTATTTAATTATCAATAAAAGTCGGCAAATTATGTATGATTCCCCGCATCAGTTCGAACCGTTGATTCCATCCGTGTTGCCGGCTGGCGTATCCGACAAGGCAAACCGGCTGGCGGTTTCTGCGAGCCGCCTGGCGGCGATGGCGCATCCGTCGGTACGCGCGGTCTTGCGTGAGCTGGTGCGCTCGATGTGTTCGTACTACAGCAATCGCATCGAGGGACAAGGTACGCATCCGCGTCATATCGAGCAAGCGTTGCGCAAGAATTTTTCCGGCCGGCCTGAAGTCGCCCGTTTGCAGCGGGTGGCGGTGGCGCATATCGATGCCGAGCGGGAGCTGGAAGCGCTGGTTGGCGCGGGCACGTCGCCGATGTCCAGCGCCTTGTTGATGGCGTCGCACCGTGCCTTGTACGCGCGTCTGGCAGACGAGGATCGCACCACGCAGGATGGGCCCGTCATCGCACCCGGCGAGCTGCGTCCGGTCGATGTCGAAGTCGGCCATCATGTGCCGCCATCAGCTGCAGCGCTGCCGGCTTTCCTTTCACGCATGGATCAGGTCTACGACAAACCGATGACGCTGGAGACACGGCTGATCGCGATCGCGTGTCTGCATCACCGCGCCGCATGGGTGCATCCGTTCCGCGACGGCAATGGCCGGGCCGTCCGATTGCAAAGTCATTGCGCGTTGTGGTCACTGTCTGAAGGACTCTGGTCGCCCAGCAGGGGGCTGGCGCGATCGGTGCCCAGTTACTATGCGCGCCTGCACAATGCCGACCTGCCGCGTCGCGACGACCTGGACGGGCGCGGCAATCTGAGCACCGCCGGATTGCTGGAATGGGTCGACTTTTTTCTGGAGACCTGTCTGGATCAGGTCGATTTCATGCACCGGATGCTGGCGCTGGACAGCATGAAAATACGCATCGATGCGCTGGTTACTTTTCGCGCTGCGACGGACAAGGCGATGCGTGCCGAAGCCATCCTGCCGCTGCATCATGTCTTTTCCGCCGGGCCGGTATCGCGTCGGGAATTTAGCCAGCTGACTGGCCTGGGTGAACGGACGGCACGCTCCCTCTTATCGCGCATGCTGGCCACCGGCTTGCTGGTCAGTGACACGCCGCTTGGTCCCGTGCGTTTTGGCTTGCCACTCGATGCGCTGCAGTTCCTGCTGCCGGAGCTATACCCGGAAGCGGCGACTAGCGTTGATCAGGACTAGGAGTCTGTCGGACTTAGGGAATCGAAGCGAAAAAATAGCTGGACGAGGACAGATTTTGCCGATTTCGCCGTGCCAATAGCGAGCTATTGGCCAAGAAAGCGGTGAAATATGGACCGTCCAGGTATTTTTGCAGCCGATTCTCCCTAAGTCCGACAGGCTCCTAGCAGTCCTAGACTTTCTGCCCACCCGGCACCAGCTCATCGAGCCCGACAATCACCGCATCGACACCCGCCGGATTATTCGCAATCAGCACCGTCCATTCGATCGCCTCATCGCGCCGCATGCGCGGAAAATAGCGCAGCAGGTAATCGCCATTGTCGACCGCGGGCAAGCCACGGCCGTCGTTGCGCTTGAGCTTGCGCACGTACCAGACCGCATAGCCGTTGACTTCTTCGCAGCAGTACACCTCGACCGAATGGGCTGCCGAGAGCGGATATTCGTCCGGGTCGGTGTGCCAGACCGTCTTGCGCCAGATATGATTTTTTTTCGATTCGGCGATGAAATCCATAACGTTCCTTGTTGTTCCTTGCTTATTGCGGGTGGGGGAGGGCGGGATGGGCAGGCACCGGACTGCGGTCGATGCGGCGGGTCAGGATGATCGAGGTGGCGGTCTGGCGCACGCCATCGGCGGTGCCGATACGGTCGAGCAGCAGGTCGAGCTCGGCGGTCGAGCGGCAGCGCAGCGTCACCATGTAATCGATCGAGCCGCTGACCGCGCAGAGGGTTTCGACTTCCGGCATCGCCTGCAAGGTCTTGACAAAGCCGGCCGCGCTGCGCGGATCAAGCGAGATGCCGACATAAGCGCGCACGGCAGGCTGGAACACGGCCTGGTTCAGCCGCACGCCATAGCCGGCGATAACGCCGCGTTTTTCGAGGGCGCTGATGCGTGCAATGGCGGTGGTGCGGGCAATCGCGACGTGCCGGGCAATGGTGGCCGTCGGCATGCGCGCGTCATCCATCAATAGCGCCAGGATCTTGCTGTCAATGTCGTCCAGGGTGGCGGTCATATGGTCAATCTGTCGGAGAGCGTCGTCGATCTGCAGGAGTTTAAACCACTGTGACGACAGGCTGGGCGCTATTTCCTGACAGCACTTGCTCCTACAATTTTGCCATCCGATCCACTTCGGCAATTCCCTGAAAGTTCATCATGACGACCAAACTCATCCTGCTCGGCGCCGGCAAAATCGGCGAAGCCATCCTGAACCTGCTGTCGCATTGCGGCGATTACACGTTGACTGTCGCCGACCGCGATCCGGCGCGGCTAGCCAGCGTGCGCAAGGCCGCTTTCCCGAACGTGACCGTGGTCGAGGCCGACCTGTCGGATGCCAACGCGATCGCCGGTTTGATCAAGGGCCACGACGTGACGCTGTCGGCCTGTCCGTACTTCCTGACACCGCTGATTGCCGCCGCTGCCCGCCAGGCCGGCTCGCATTATTTTGACCTGACCGAAGATGTCGAAAGCACCCGCATCGTCAAGCAACTGGCCGAGGGGGCCAGTACGGCTTTCGTGCCGCAATGCGGCCTCGCACCGGGCTTCATTTCGATCGTCGCCAATGATGTCGCCAGCCGGTTTGAGACGCTGCGCGATGTCAGCATGCGCGTTGGTGCGTTGCCGACGTATCCGAGCAACGCACTCAAGTACAACCTGACCTGGAGCACTGACGGCCTGATCAACGAATACTGCAATCCGTGCGAAGCAATCGTCGATGGCCAGTTGCGCGAGACCTCGGCACTCGAAGAAATCGAGCATTTTTCGCTCGATGGCATCGACTACGAAGCGTTCAATACCTCAGGTGGTCTGGGCACGCTGTGCACCAGCCTGGCCGGCAAAGTCCAGAACCTGAACTACAAGACGGTCCGGTATCCCGGTCATCGCGACATCATCAAGCTATTGGTGCGTGACCTGCAACTGGGCCAGCCGGAGCGTCGCCACATCCTCAAGGAAGTCATGGAAGCGTCGATTCCGATCACGCGGCAGGATGTGGTGCTGGTGTTCGTAAGCGTAGTCGGCATGCGCGAAGGGCGGCTCGAACAGCAAGCCTACGCAAAGAAAATCTACAGTCAGCAAGTCAATGGCCAGCTGCTGTCGGCGATCCAGCTGACCACCGCCGCCGGCATTTGCGCGATGGTCGATCTGGTCGTGCAGGGCCGTTTGCCGCAGCGCGGACTGGTCCGTCAGGAACAGGCCGCACTGCCGGATTTTCTGGCGAACCGGTTTGGACAGTATTATTCGGCCTGACATCAAAGGAGACCACGATGCAATCCATCACCCAGTTGCTGTCCACCCTAGGCGTCGACCCGACGCTGTATCAAGGCCACGAAGATGGCAATGCACTGCCTTGCTTGAGTCCGGTGACCGGTGCCGTCCATGCGACGCTGCGCACCGATAGCCCGGCGCAAGTCACGCAAAAAATCACCCGCGCGCAGGCCGCGTTTGCGCATTGGCGCACGGTGCCGGCACCGCGTCGCGGCGAATTGATCCGCCTGTTCGGCGATGAGTTGCGTACCCACAAGGAAGCACTGGGCGGCATCGTCACGCTCGAAGCCGGCAAGATCCTGCAGGAAGGCCTGGGCGAAGTGCAGGAAATGATCGATATTTGCGACTTCGCGGTCGGCCTGTCGCGCCAGCTGTATGGCCTGACGATTGCGTCCGAGCGGCCCGGCCACCGGATGATGGAAACCTGGCATCCGCTGGGGGTGATCGGCGTGATTTCAGCGTTCAATTTTCCGGTCGCGGTGTGGGCCTGGAATGCGACGCTGGCGCTGGTCTGCGGCAATAGCGTGGTCTGGAAGCCGTCCGAAAAAACCCCGTTGACGGCACTCGCCACGCACGCCTTGTTCATGAAAGCCGTCGCACGTTTCGGCAGCGATGCGCCCGAGGGCTTGACCGAACTGATCATCGGCGGGCGCGATTGCGGCACGGCGCTGGTCGATGACAAGCGCGTACCGGTCATCAGCGCCACCGGCAGCACGCGCATGGGACGCGATGTCGCAGCGCGCTGTGCGCAGCGGCTGGCGCGCACCATCCTTGAACTGGGTGGCAACAATGCAATGATCGTCGCGCCCAGTGCCGACCTCGACATGGCCGTGCGCGGCATCGTGTTTTCGGCCGTCGGCACGGCCGGTCAGCGCTGCACCAGCCTGCGCCGGCTGTTCGTCCACGCCGGCATTTACGACACCCTGCTGCCGCGTCTGAAAAAAATCTATGCCGCGCTACCGGTCGGTAATCCGTCCGATCCGGCCACGCTGGTCGGGCCGCTGATCGATGTGGCGGCGTTCGATGCGATGCAAGTGGCGCTGGACACGGCGCGCGCCGAGGGCGGCATCGTCTCGGGCGGCCGGCGTGCCGAAGTCGCCGGCGGCGAAGGCGGGCAGTACGTCCATCCGGCGCTGGTCGAGATGCCGATGCAGTCAGCCATCATGCACCACGAAACCTTCGCGCCCATCCTGTACGTGGTTCGCTACGACACGCTGGACCAGGCCATCGCCTTGAACAACGCGGTGCCGCAAGGCTTGTCATCGAGCCTGTTCACCACCGATCTGCGCGAAGCCGAAACCTTTCTTGGCGCGACCGGCAGCGACTGCGGTATCGCCAACATCAACATCGGTCCCAGCGGTGCTGAAATCGGCGGTGCCTTCGGCGGTGAAAAAGACACCGGCGGCGGACGCGAGTCCGGCTCGGATGCCTGGAAAGGCTACATGCGGCGTGCCACCAACACGATCAATTACAGCAATGCCCTGCCGCTGGCGCAGGGCATCAGCTTCGACCTGTAGGAGTAGCGATCATGCGCATAGCCTTGCCTGCATTCGGAGAAGTACTGGTCGATCGCGGTCGCCGCGAACGTTTGCGCAGCAGCGTCAACGGTTGTCGTTCACTCTCACAGGATTTTTTCATGAGCACCAGCAACAGCAATCTGGCCAATCTGGTCGAAAAAGTTATCGGTGCCGACGGTGCCGCCCGGGTCTACCGCTTGCTGACCATCCCGGCTGTCTTTGCCAGCTGGGAATGCGGCCAGGTCTCGCGCAAGGAAATGGCGCAGGCACTCAACATGGTGCTGTTCCATGACCTGTTGCAGCGGGTGCCGAGCGGGCGTCGCTATACCGAAGAAGTGGCGGCCCGTGGCGACAAGGTCTGGCACGATCATGGCGCGCTGCGCACCGTACGCTGGCCCGGCAACGGCGCGCTGCCGCCGGGCGAAAGTGCCTTCACGCGCTTGCTTGAACCGCTCGGTTACCGGCTCAATGGCGTGTTTCCGCTGGGGCGCATCGGCATGACCGGGCGCTCGTATGCGCAGCAGGATTGTCCCGACCAGATCGCCCAGTTCTTTGTCAGCGAACTGCATCCGGAAAAATTTTCGGTACCGTTCCAGGACGCCGTGACGCGGGTGGTATCGACCTCGCGCGACCCGCTGTCACCGAAGGCACACTGGCTGCTGCATGAGCTGGGACGTGATAACCGGCTGTCGGTGACCGACGCGATTTCATTGCTGGCGGAATTGCAGGGATGCTTCGCGTGCCAGCATGCGCCGCCCGCATTGGCCGACTACGAACTGCTGCGTGCCGAATCGGCAGAGATGGCCTGGATCGCCACCGAGGGCAACACCTTCAATCATGTGACCGACCGGGTGGCCGATGTCGCGCAGGTGGCCTTGCAGCAAAAAGTCTTGAAGCGGCCGATGAAGGAAACCGTCGAAGTCTCGCAAAGCGGCCGGATACGCCAGACCGCCTTCCTTGCCGATAGCGTGGTGCGCCGCTTTGTCGCCGCCGATGGCACGCTGGTCGAGCGCGACGTGCCGGGCAGCTTTTACGAGTTCATTTCGCGCGATTGCATCGATGGTAGTGACCAGCTCGATCTGGGTTTCGATGCCGGTAATGCACAGGGCATCTTCAAGATGACGGCGTCCTGAGCCGGGTTATTGCAGCGACAGCGCAATAGCCATGTCCTGACCCCAGTTGGCCGGCAACTTGAAGTACGGATCCGGCATCGTCAGCGTCGTCACAAATAGCCCGCCAATGCCGCGCGAGCTGTTGATCTTCATGACGGCGGCCATGTTGGAGCGCGGGCTGCTGTGAACGATGCTGATGAACCGTTCGGCCGGATATTTGGCTTGCCATGTCGGCACGACCTGGCGTTTGAAGCGTTGCAGCGTGTCTTCGAAAACCACGAATTTGTCGGCCAGCGGCAAGCTCAGGTAGCGTTCCGGCACGCTAGTGCCGGGGTTGCCGGTGACGGTGAATTTGGGTGACAGGCCCTTGATGTAGCCGTACACCGACTGGTAATACTGCACGTTGGCAGCGCTGCTGTCATTGGTCATCTCGTCAATGAAAAAGCCATCGACCTTGTAGAACGCCAGATAGGTATTGATGTCTTTGGTCACATCCGACAGGCGGCGCTTGCCGTACGACGACGAGACATACGCGATCACTTTGCCGCCGGAAGCATGCAGGCTGGCGATGGCTTTCACGTAGTTCTGGTCAAGCGTGGTGCCGGGACCGCTGTTGGGATTGACGATGGCGGTGGTTGGCATTTTTTTGGCCAGCACGTTCAGGCTGGCCCACGCTACGCTGTTCGGGCTGGGGTAAAAATAGGCGGGTACGACCGCTTCGCGGACAATCGCGCTGTGGGCGGTGACCGGGCACAGGACGAAAGCCATCACGGCAAACATCGCCCGCGTTACGCGGTGCATTAAAAAAGAAGGAAGTGTCATGACTGCGCCTTTTATCCGGGACGTCTTCTGGGCGTCCGGATGGTTGGCCTGCCAGCGGGATGCTGTCAGGTAGCTGGCTGACTTCCGGAGAAGTCCCTGTAGCTTTGCGTCGCTGGATTGCTCCAGGTTTGCGGAGTTACTGTTAATTTTGCTGCTGGACGTAAATTATCATAAATTTCCGTGTGGAAATCTTTTTGTGCGCATATTCTCCCCCTGCGCATTGTTGATGACTTTTTTGTAGAGCTTGTCCCGCCATGTTTCTGTCCATTCCCCACCGTCTGCAAGGTATCTTTGCGCTGCTCATTGTTACGCTTGTCTGGGGCACGACTTTCCCTGCAATGAAGGATCTGACCGCCCATTTTTCAGCGGTCTGGATCATCCTTGTGCGCTTTGCGATGGCGGGCTTGCTGCTGTCGCCGTTCCTGTGGCGGGCACGCTGGCGCGATTGCCTGCCCGGTGCGCTGCTGGGTGTGACGCTGTTCCTGTGCTACATGCTGCAACTCGAAGGCCTCGCACTGACCACCTCGAACCGCAATGCCTTCGTGACCGGACTCAATGTACTGGTGGTGCCGTTGTTGGGCCTGCTGGCGGGCAAGGCACCGGAGCGGCGCATCGTGATCGCGATTGCGCTTGCCATCGTCGGGCTGTTTGCGCTGTGCTGGGATGGCGGAGCCTGGGGCTACGGCGACAACCTGGCCTTGACCGGTGCCTTCTTTTTTGGTGTCTACGTAAAGTTGCTCGAGGTGCTTACCCGGCGTGCCAGCAGCCTGATGGTGCTGACCACGGTGCAGATTCTTGTCGTTGCGCTGTGCGCCGCGATCTGGCTGGTGGTGTGGGAGTTGCCGCGTCATCCGGTCGACTGGATCGTGGTGGCGTCGTCAATGCGATCCGATGTGGTGAACTTTCTTTACCTGGGTCTGGTCGCCACGGCGGCGATCATTTCATTGCAAACCTGGGGGCAGCGGCACAGCAGCGCCAACGAAGCGGCGGTGATCTATGCCTTCGAGCCGGCCTGTGCGGCGATTGCCGCGTATTTCTGGCTCGGCGAGATGATGACCTGGCGCGGTTTGCTCGGCGCGGCATTGCTGATTGCCGGGATGATCGTCAGCCAGTGGAGTTCGCCGGGGCGCAGTCGCAAGCCGTTGACGGGTTGAACCTGTCCTGTTATGCGCGCTTCGCATAACTGATATCCAAAATGAGAATTGGCACAGGAGAAGGTCGATCGTTATAGTTTGCCTTGTCTCCTCTATGTCTACCCAAATTGATATAGATTTTGCCCACTTTCGAGTGGGCATTTTTTTTGCCCGGGTGCGATGAGTACCGTTCGCCCTGAGCTTGTCGAAGACTTACGGAGCGCATGGTGCAATGCCCTTCGGTTATTGCACTCTACGCATCTGCCGATCGCTTTGCTCTTGGTCGCCTCGTCCCTCCGCCATGAATTCAGGTCCAAATTTGGCAAACTTGACAAGGGCACCCGTGAGCAGCCGGTGAGCGGGACGGATGCGAATTTCATCGCCAACGCGCACGATGTCGACGTCGATGTCAGTGCGTTCATAGGCGAGTTCGGCGGGGATGCGAATTGCCTGAGAGTTACCGACGTTAAACGCTTTGGTGATATGCATTCTTTCCTCGCGTGGTGTGTGCTTAGGTGGATACGTCATACCGACTATCCCGCCTTTTTCATGTCAGTGGCTTACGCGCGCGTAAGATCGTCGCCACTTCACCGCTCCAAATCCAGATACCGCCACGTCGTCAGCATCACCGGATGGCGCTGGTAATGACGCAGCCACGGTTGCTGCACATCGGCCGACACCGGATGCGTGCGCAGCACCCAGGGTGCATAGCCTTGTACCAGCCGGTTCATATCCCGATACAGCAGGTTGCGCGCCGGCGAGTCCGGCAATTGCTGCGCCTGTTCGTACAGCCGGTCGAATGCCGGTAAGCGGAAGCGGGCGCGGTTCGCCGAGCCGGCGTTCGGGCCGTACAGCAGCTGGTAAAAATTCTCGCCATCGGGGAAGTCGGCGATCCATTCGGCTTCCAGCAGTTGCACCTGGCCGAGCCGCGCGGCTTTCAGCAGGTCGGTAAATTTGCCGCTGGTGAAGACCACCCGGATACCGATGGCTTTCAGGCTGCGGCTCCACAATTCGTCGCGCAAACGCCCGGTGGTCGAGGCCAGCGTGTGCATCGTCAGCGTCAGCGGTGACCCGTCGGGTTGTTCGCGCCAGCCATCGCCGTCCCGGTCGCGATAGCCGAAGCGTTCGAGCAGTGCGCGGGCCAGTGCCGGGTCATAGCCGGCATCGCTGCGCAGCGCGGCGTCGTAGCCGAATACGTTCGGTGGCAGCGGCGACTCGGCGGGAATGGCCAGTCCTTTTGACAGCACGCGAATATCTTCGGCGCGGTCGTAGCTGTAGCCGATCGCGCGGCGCAGCGCAATTTGCGGCAACGCGTAGCCGCCCAGCACCGGGTCTTCCATGTTCATCCACAGGTAATCGAGCGACATCGCCGGTGTCAGTGCCAGCGTGATGCCCTGGCTGGCCAGCGCGGGTTTCAGCTGGCCCTGTTCGAGCACCATGCCCGAGAGCGGTGCCGGCACCGGTTCGAGGTAGTCGATATCGCGATTCAGAAAAGCCAGCACGCGGGCTTGCTGTTCTTCCAGCACGCGGACATCGATGTGGCCGATCAGCGGCAGCGAGCGAGCGTGCAATGCGCGCGCGATGGCCGGATTGCCGGATGCACTGTCATCGAAAACGGTCCGCCGGTAATCGGGATTGGCGTCGAGCAGCAAGCGGCTGTTGCGCTGCCATTCGCGCAGCAGATACGGTCCGGTACCGATCGGGAAGGCGGTGCGCGCAGCGATGGTTTCGTGTGCCACCACTGACAGTGCCGGCATCGCGAGGATGTACAGAAAATTATTGTCCGGCCGATTGAGCACGATGCGCAGCGTGTGGCTGTCGGGCGCCGTCAGGCCGGCAATCGGGCGCATCGGATCGAACTTGCCTTGTGTGAGCGCGGTGTCGCCGGCCAGTTTGCCATCGAGTAAAAACAGCCACGGCGACTTCAGTGCCGGATCGTAATGGCGTTGCATGCTGTAGATCAGGTCGGTCGCGACCAGTTCGCGCGGCTTGCCGCCAAAGGCAGGATCGGGCGTGAAACGGATGCCACGCTGCAGCGTGAGCGTGTAGGTAGTGCCGTCGGCGCTGATGGTGGGCATCGCCGTCGTCAGGTTCGGTCGTAAGGCCAGCGGGCGCGCCAGATAGTCGTAGCGCAGCGGCGCATCGAAGATGTTTTCGATCAGGCTCAGCGTGTTGATGTCGGAGGCTTGCGCGGGATCGAGCACGGTCTCGCCGTTTTGCAGGACGACATGCAAGGTCTTGTTCATGTCGGCAGCGGTGGCCGGGAGACTCAATAAAACAAGGCACGCAGCGAGATAGCGCACAGCCAGGGAATGCACAGCAGTCATGGTAAAAAAAGGAAAAAGTGAACCCGGACGGGCCGGCCACTGTAGCGCAGTTTGGCGCGCCTGCGCAGCCGGTTGGCGGGTTTGGCTACGCATGGCAAAAAACGACTACCCTGTGATTCCGGTGCTGCGGCAATGGGCCCCTGTCAAACCACTTTCTCCGAGGATGTCCTGATGAAAAATAAGCACGTTGCCCATCGTTTGCTGTTTGCCGCCTGCTGCGCGCTGGGCCTGTCACCGGCGATTGCGGCCGGTCCTGCCACGGTCACGATCACGCCTCTGGGCAGTCATGACGGCGAAGTCTGTGCCGCCGACCGGGCGCTGATTTTTGAAGATCCGGATGGCACGCGCATCCTGTACGACGCCGGTCGCACGGTACGCGGCGGCAGCGATCCGCGTCTCGGCAAGATCGACGCCGTCTTGCTGAGCCACGTCCACGGCGACCATCTGGGCGACCGTCACCAGCCGTCCGCCAATGCCGGCACCTGCGGCGCACCGGATTTTTCAGTGAAGAGCACGCCGTCGTCGATCACCGAAGACATCGTGCTGGCGCAGAAAGCCAAGCTGTTTGTCGGTGGGGAAATGGGCAGCTTCTTTTCGCGTCGCATCAAGGCCGCCGGCGGCACGGCTGATCAGGTCAAGGTAGTGCGCTTCGGCGGACAAAGCCAGCTCGGTGGCGTGCGTATTGCCAGCGTGCCGGCGGCCCACTCGAACGGACTCGATCCTGTCTTCATGGAATCGGGCCATGCCGATGCACTGGCGGCCAACGGACTGACGGCCTACGTCGGTCCGGCTGGCGGTTACGTGGTGACATTTTCGAACGGGCTGGTGGTGTACCTGTCGGGTGACACCGGCATCATCGCCGACCAGGACATGGTGGTGCGGCGCTTCTACAAACCGACGCTGGCGGTGCTCAATATTGGCGGCACCTTTTCGACCGGACCGGTCGAAGCGGCCTACGTGATCAACGATCTGGTCAAGCCGAATGCGGTGATCGCTTCGCATGCCAACGAGGCCACCACGAAAGACGGCAAGCTATTGCCGGGTACCCGCACCATGGAATTCAAGTCCGCCGTCAAGGTACCGACCTATCTGCCGGTCAGCGGCAAACCGATGTCGTTCACCGCTGACGGCAAGTGCGTAGCGGGTTGCTAATCAGCGGGCGGCACTGAAGCGGGCTTCGGCATCGCGGAAGGTCGCCCGCACCTGCTCGATATCGTAGGCTTGCTCCTGCAACGTCTCGTGATCCCATTGGCGACGCGGTTCGTGCGGCTCGAAGAAGTTGCCGGTGTAGACGTGGATCGCGCAGCTCATCCGACCCAGCGGATTGAGCACCGAATGAATGATGTCGCGCCCGAGCGTGGCGACCTCGCCGGCACCGAGCGATTTGGCGCCGGCCGCCTCGATCGATCCTGGCGTACGACGCCAGAAAATATTGTCTTCGCGGCCTTCGTAGATGCCGATCACGGCCGTCATCTGGTGATTGTGCGGCAGCAGGCTCATGCACGGGGCCCAGACAAAATTGATGATGGTCAGTTCCTCCGAGCGGTACAACGGCGTGATGCCGGCATGCTGCGGTTCGCCCAGTTCAGCCATCAATGCGGCGCGTTGCGATACTGCTTCGGCAACGACTTCCCGCAAGGCCACCTGGCCGCTGGCTGCGGCCACTTTGCAGTCTTCGATAAATTGGTCTTTGGCGAACATGGTGGTGTTCCTTTCAGAATATTCAGGATTATTTCATCGGTTGCGGCGTTTGTTCCAGCAACGTCGCTAGCGAAGTCTTCCACAGCCTGGCCTGAAACGCCGTGCCATGCCCGGCCGTCAGGTCGCTGCCGGGAATGAGCAGCATCCGGGCGTTTTTGATGCGCGGCAGGGCGCTCTCCATGATGCCCAGCTCAGGCGGATTGCGTTCGTCATCGGCCGAGTTGATCGCCAGCAGCGATGCGGTGATGCGTTCGAGTCCGGCCGACGGATCGTAGTCGGCCGAGGATTCCCATTGATACAGCACGTCGTTGGCATCGGCCGGAAAGGGTGCACCCAGTCGTGCATCGAGCAGCGCATCGGCTTTGGCACGCGTCGGTGCGGCTTTCTGCAGCGCCTGGCTGCCGCCATTGGTGGCCAATCCGAAAAATACCGAGGCCAATTGCGCACTGCGCGGCTGGGTCGTGTAATTGCCGTTCATCCAGGCCGGGTCCGTGCGGATCGTGTCGATGATCAGCCGGCGCAGCATCCAGTTGCGTCCCGCCATCGCCGTCGGCAGCGACGCCATCGGCACCGCGATATCCATCATCGCCGGATACTTCTGCGCATAAATCCAGGTCTCCATGCCGCCCATCGAATAACCCAGCACCATCCGCAGATGCGCGACGCCGAGGTGCTCGGTCACCAGCCGGTGCTGTGCATCGACCATGTCTTCGGTACTGTAGCGCGGGAAGCCGGCGCGCAGGCCATCGGAGGGTTTGCTCGATTTTCCGTGGCCGATCGCGTCCGGCAGGATCACGTAATAGCGGCTCGCATCGAGCGGCTGGCCGGGGCCGAACAGCTCGCCACCGAACTGCGGTGCGAGCAGGCTGGCCCCGGATTGTGTGGTGCCATGCAGCAGCAGGACCGGGATACCGGTGGGCGCACCGATGGTCCGGTAGTGCAGCTTGAGTTCGGGCAGCACCACGCCGGAACGGAAACGGAAGTCGCGCAAGGTCCAGTTGCCTTCGGCCGGTGCCGGAAAGTCGGCGGCCAGCAGTGGCAGTGTTGCCAGCGCAAGGACTGCACCTAGCAGGATGCGGGCAGGGGTCAGGGAAGATGTCATGCCGGAGGCTTTCAAAATGGAGCGAGGGGCCAGCGTACTGGTTGGCCCGTACTATGTCTAGAAAGTAATAAGTTGCGGCGCAGCATGCTGCTGCCGGCGTCGACTTCAATCCGGTTTCCGATCGCCTGCGTAGTTGCAGTGATACTGTGCGTCGTCAATAGTCAACCCGAGGAGACCACCGTGGCCACCGATTCACTGCGCATGCCGGCCATCTTCATCCCGCATGGTGCTGGTCCGTGCTTTTTCATGGACTGGAATCCGGCCGATGCCTGGACCCGCATGGCGGATTTCCTGAAGGGCCTGTCGAGCTCGCTGCCGCAGCGTCCGGGCGCCATCGTGCTGGTCTCGGCGCACTGGCTGGCGCCGGCGTTCAGTGTCACCGGCGCGGCGCGGCCGTCGCTGATTTACGACTATTCCGGCTTTCCGCCGGACACGTACACGCTGACCTATCCGGCACCGGGCGAGCCGGCACTGGCGCAGCGCATCGCCACACTGCTGGCGCAGGTGCAGTTGCCGGCACAGGTCGATCCGCTTCGTGGCTTCGACCATGGCGTGTTCATTCCGCTCAAGCTGGTGTTTCCCGACGCCGACATCCCGGTCGTGCAACTGTCGCTGCGCAGCGACCTCGATCCGCTCGCCCATCTGCAGGCCGGACAGGCATTGGCGGCGTTGCGTGACGAAGGCGTCCTCATCGTCGGCAGCGGCATGAGTTTTCATAACATGCGTGGCTACGGCGATCCGCGCTTCGGACCGGTCTCGGACGAGTTCGATCACTGGCTGACAGCGGCAGTCGAAGCCGCACCCGACACGCGCTGGCAAGCGCTGACCGGTTGGGCCCACGCCCCATCGGCGCGCCAATCGCATCCGCCGCGCGCCGAAGAACACCTGCTGCCGCTGATGGTCGTGGCCGGTGCTGCGCAGGGCGATGCGGGCCGGAAGGTGTTTTCGGATCGGGTGCTTGAGACTACGCTGTCGGCTTTTCGCTTTGGCTGAAGCGGAGCGCACTGATCATCAATGCCGACGAAGCAGACGGGCAGCTTGCTGATACGGCAGCAATAAAACGCCTGGTCGACTCCCAGGCATGGCACGAAGCTGATCGGGCTTGTTTCGCGAAGCATAGCTGTGTATGTTGTATATACATACGTTAAAAGGAGATTTCCCATGTTGACCCGGGTTTTCAAGAGCGGTAATTCGCTGGCGGTGCGCATTCCAAAGGAATTGGGCTTTGTGGATGTGGCGCAGGACATTGACGTCGAACGTGTCGGCAACACGCTGGTGTTGCGGCTGGTTACACAAGACACGCTGGCCGATATCGGCGATATTTTTGCGATGTTCAGTCCGGATTTCATGGCCGACGGGCGCGAATTCCATGCCGAGCGGGACCGTGCATGGCCGGATACCGCGGTCGACGAGCCGGGGTGACGCATGCGCTACATGCTCGATACAAATATTTGTATTTACCTGATCAAGAATCATCCGCCACGGGTGCTGCAGCGACTGTCGCGCCTGGCGCAAGGTAGTGCAGTCATGTCGGTACTGACCTATGCCGAATTGCGTGCCGGACTGGAAATGCAGTCACCCAGTCGGACCCACAATGAGCAGGTGCTGGCGTTGTTGATCAGTCGTATTCCGGTGCTGCCGTTTTCGGAGCGTGATGCCGGGCAGTTCGGCATCCTGCGTGCCGCCGTGCGTGACCGCAGCCGCGACTGCATGGACCGGCTGATTGCCGCGCACGCCATCAGTGTCGGGCTCACGCTGGTAACCAATAACGAAGCTGATTTCGCCGGTTACCCCGGCCTCGTTCTGGAAAACTGGGCGGCCGAACCGTGATCGATCGTGTCACTGTGATCCCGGCTGCCGGCTAGCTCGCCATGCCCCTCTCCCGCCTAGCCCCGCTGTCCCTGCAATCACCAATACGCATCCAGCTGATCACCATCGGCGACCCGCACAGCATCACGCTGGCCGGGCTGGTGCAGCCATTGCGTCTGGCCGGACAGCTGCTCGGTGCCGCTCGCTTGCAACTCACCATCACCGGTCCCGACAGCGTCAGTGCAGCCGCCGACCTGAGCTTGCTGGTGGCCGATGACGTGCCGGTGGCGCCGGCCAACCTGCGCGAACTGATCGCGACGTGTCGCCAGTCGGCTTGCTGGGGTGCGGTCGGCACGGCCGTGCTGTGGCTGGTGCGTGCCGGGGCGCTCGATGGCGTGCGTGCCGCGCTGCCCTGGGCGCTGTATCCGGCACTGCTCGGCGACGACGACGATGCCGAACGCGCGATCCTGACCCCGCATCTGTACGAATGCGATGGCCCGGTGCTGACCTGCTGCGGTGGCGCGGCCAGCATTGATTTCGCACTGACGCTGATCGAGCACATCTGGGGTGCGGCACTGGCCGCGCAATTACGCGAAGCCCTCTGTATCGAGCGCGTGCGCGCGCCGGCCGAGCGTCAGCGGCAGGCGCTGCAGGCACGCTTCGGCATGCTGCAACCCAAACTGTCCGAAGCCGTCGCGCTGATGGAAGCCAACCTCGAAGAGCCGCTTGGTGCCGACGACATCGCCAGCCTGGTCGGCCTGTCGCGTCGCCAGCTCGACCGCCTGTTCAAGCAGCATCTGGCTAGCATGCCATCGCGCTATTACCTCGATTTGCGGCTGCAGCAGGCCCGCCGGCTGCTGCTGGAATCGAACCAGTCGATCGTGCAGGTCGGGCTGTTGTGCGGGTTTTCGTCGGGCTCGCATTTTTCGACCGCGTATGGAACGCTGTTCGGCATCACGCCGCGCGAGCAGCGGCAGCGGCGGGGGTGATGTTGCACCGGATGCACTCCGGTGATTTTGTGAAAAACCGCGTCCCATTTTGAAAAGACCCCGCCCGCTCCAGTGCCTATACTGGACCCAACTACTTGACGGAGTTGCGCATGAACGATTTGCCACGCACGCTGCATGAGACCACCGTTGCACCGGTGACCCGCCAGACTTTCGATGCCGTGATGGTGCCGACTTACGCCCCGACCACGATGGTGCCGGTGCGCGGGCTCGGCCTCGATGTATGGGACCAGACCGGCAAGCAGTATCTCGATTTCACGGCCGGCATCGCGGTCACCAGCCTCGGTCATGCGCATCCGGCCATCGTCGCGGCGCTGGTGCAGCAAGCCGGCCAGCTCTGGCATCTCGGCAATGGCTACACCAACGAACCGGTACTGCGGCTGGCGCGGGCACTGACCGAAGCCACTTTTGCCGACCGCGTATTTTTTTGCAACTCCGGTGCCGAAGCCAATGAAGCCGCCTTCAAGCTGGCCCGCAAATACGCCCACGAAAAATCCGGCCCGCAGCGTTCGCGCATCGTCTCTTGCGTCAATGCATTCCACGGTCGTACCTTGTTCACGGTCAGCGTCGGCGGCCAGCCCAAATATACCGAAGGATTCGCGCCGCTACCGGGCGGTATCACGCACATTCCATTCAACGATATCGATGCCGCCCGTGCCGCTGCCGGCGATGATGTCTGCGCGTTCGTCGTCGAGCCTGTGCAAGGCGAGGGCGGCGTGATGCCGGCCACCGCAGCCTATTTACAAGCGCTGCGTGCGCTCTGCGACGAGACCGGCGCGCTGCTTATTTTCGATGAAGTCCAGTGCGGCGTCGGTCGCACCGGCGCGCTGTATGCGTACATGAATTACGGCGTGGTGCCCGACATGCTGACCACCGCCAAGGCCCTCGGCAATGGCTATCCGATAGGCGCGATGCTCACCACCAGCGCGATCGCAGCGCACTTCGGACCCGGCGCACATGGCACCACGTACGGCGGCAATCCGCTGGCCTGTGCGGTGGCGCTGGCGGTGCTCGAGACCATCAACACACCGGCATTTCTATCCCGCGTCAACGAAGCCGCCGCGCTGTTGCGGCAAACATTGAACACCATCGCGAGCGATTATCCGCAGGTGTTTTCCGGCGTACGCGGCAGCGGCTTGATGCTGGGTATGGTGCTGGCCGACGGCTGGCGCGGACGCGCCAAAGAAATCAGCAAGGCCGCCGAGACCGAAGGCCTGATGGTGCTGATTGCCGGCATGGACGTACTGCGTTTTCTGCCGGCGCTGACCGTGTCGGATATCCAGATCGCACAGGCCGGTCAGCTGCTGCGGCGCGCGCTCGATCAGCTGGCCGGCGCATGACGACCTCAGCGATGCTGGTGCGACCGGCCGCCGAAGCCGACATCGCCGCGCTGGTCACGCTGGCCGCCGGTGCCACCGCCGGCGTGCATACACTGCCCAAAACCCGCGCTGCGATCGAGCGGTCGGTCGAGCGCTCGATTGCCTCTTTCGCTGCCGATGTTGACATGCCGGCCGACGAGTCCTACACCTTTGTGCTCGAAGACAGCCGCAGCGGCGCGCTGCTCGGCACGGCTGCACTGGCCGCGACGGCCGGCACCAATGGCACCTTCTTTGCGTTTCGCAACGACGTGATGCAGCAGGTCTCGCGCGACCTCAACATCAGCCACAGCGTGCATGCACTGACCTTGTGTTCGGGCCTGACCGGACATTCGCAACTCTCCAGTTTTTATGTCGCCAATGCCGATCCGGCTAGCGCCGCGCTGCTGTCACGCGCACGGCTGATGTTTGCGGCGGTCGCACCGCATCGCTTCGGCGACCGCTTTTTTGCCTCGCTGGCCGGCGTCACCGACCAGGCCGGCCATTCGCCGTTCTGGGAAGCGCTGGGCCGCAAGTTTTTCCAGATCGATTTTCTGGAGGCCGAACGCCTGATCGACGGTGGCCGCAACCGCAGCCTGATCATCGAACTGATGCCGCACTATCCGGTCTACGTGCCGCTGCTGCCGGGCGATGCGCAAGCCGCGATGGGCCAGGTGCATGTTGAGGGCGAACTGCCGCTGCAGATCCTGACCGACGAGGGTTTCGAAGCCGACGAGTTCATCGATATCTTCGATGGCGGCCCTATCCTGCAGGCGCACAAGCATGCATTGCGTGCATTCACCGGCTCGCGCCAGCGCCGCGTGATGGGTTCCGGCGGCAGCGCCGAAACCGCGACTTACCTGGTCAGCAATATCCACCAGCAGCAGTTCCGCGCGGTGCTGTGCGCCGCGCCGGCCATCGATACCTCGGACAGCATTGCGCTGTCGGCCGAGGCGCGACGCAGCTTGCAGGTCGCCCCCGGTGACACCGTCCATTGCGTGAAATTATGACGACGCCATTACTGCATCCCGGCCACTGCGTGGTGCGCGCCATCCGCGAGCAAGACCTCGATGCCCTGATGACGATGGCCAGCCAGGTCGGTGGCGGCATGACCACGCTCAAGCCTGACCTGGCGATGCTGGGCAAGCGCGTCGAGATCGCCTGCGCCTCGTTCGCCGGACAGATCGCCGCCGAACAGCGCGATTACCTGTTCGTGATGGAAGACACGCGCGATGGCCGGTTGGTCGGCGTCTGCGCGATCAAGGGCGCGGTCGGCCTCGACGAGCCGTTCTATAACTACCGGATCGGCACGCTGGTCCATTCCAGCGCCGAGCTCAATATCTTTTCAAGGATGGACACGCTGTATCTGTCCAACGACCTCACCGGCAGCGCCGAACTGTGTTCGCTATTCCTGCATCCGGATTACCGCACAGGCAGCAACGGCAAGCTGCTGTCGAAGAGCCGCTTCCTGTTCATCGCCCAGTTCCCGCACCTGTTCCCGGCGCGGCTGATCGCCGAGATGCGCGGTTTCCAGCGCGCCGATGGCACCTCGCCGTTCTGGGATCATCTCGGCCAGCATTTTTTCCGGATGGACTTCGACCGCGCCGACGACCTCAGCAGCCTCGGCAAAAAATCCTTCATCGCCGAACTGATGCCGCGCCATCCGCTCTACGTGGCCTACCTGCCGGCGGTGGCGCAGGAAGTCATCGGCATGGTGCATGTCGATACCGCGCCGGCGCGCCGTCTGCTGGAACAGGAAGGCCTGCATTACGAAGGCTATGTCGACATCTTCGATGCCGGTCCGGTGCTGCAGGCGCGCATCAGTGAATTGCGTGCGATCCGCGAAAGCACGCTGGCCATCGTCGATGCGACAGAGCCACCCGACACCGACCGCGCCATCCTGGTCGCCAACACGACGATGCACGACTTCCGCGTCATCGCCGCGCAGTCGCTGAACCGGCACGAACACATCGCGCTGTCGGCGCTGGACCGTCAGTTACTGGCCTGCGAGCCGGGCGATCCAGTGCGCACGATGTCCCTCAATTCGAGCAGAAAGTAAGCATGCACAGTCACTACATCAACGGCGAATGGATCAGCGGCAGCGGTGCCGATCTGGTCGTCATCAATCCCGCCAGCGGCGCGCAGGTCTGGCAAGGCAAGCAGGCCGGGATCAATGAGATCGAGCGCGCCTGCCACGCCGCCCGCGCCGCCTTCACGAGCTGGTCAGCCACGCCGCTGGCAGAACGCATTGCGATTGCCGTGCGCTTTCGCGACCTGTTGCGCGAGCACGCCGAAGTGCTGGCGCAGACCATCGCGCAGGAAGTCGGCAAGCCCTTGTGGGAAGCCCGCACCGAAGTCGCCTCGATGGCGGCTAAGGTCGATATCTCGGTGCAGTCGCAGGCGGCCCGCACCGGCCACACTGCCGCCTCGGTAGCCGATGGTGTCGCCGTATTGCGGCACCGGCCGCATGGTGTTTTCGGCGTCTTCGGGCCCTACAATTTTCCGGGTCATTTGCCGAACGGGCACATTGTTCCGGCCCTCATCGCCGGCAATACGCTGGTTTTCAAACCGAGCGAATATGCACCGCAAACCGCGATCATGACGACGCGTCTGTGGGCCGAAGCCGGCTTGCCGGCCGGCGTGCTGAACCTGCTCAATGGCGCCCGCGAGACCGGTGCCGCGCTGGCGCAGGACGCGACGCTGGACGGCATCCTGTTCACCGGTAGTTACCAGACCGGCGTGCTGCTACACCGCCAGTTCGCCGGTCAGCCGGGCAAGTTGCTGGCGCTCGAAATGGGCGGCAACAATGCGCTGGTCGTGTGGGATGTGGCCGACCTCGATGCGGCGGTTCATCATGCGATTTTTTCGGCCTTCGTCAGCGCCGGCCAGCGCTGCACCTGTGCGCGCCGGCTGATCGTCGAGCAGGGCGAGCGCGGCGATGCGTTCGTCGCGCGACTGGTCGAGGTGGCTGCGGCCATCCGCACTGGTTCGCCCGATGCCGATCCGCCGCCGTTCATGGGGCCAGTCGTATCGGCGGCGATCGCGACGCGGTTGCTGGCCGCGCAGTCCGAACTGGTCGGACGCGGTGGCAAGACCTTGCTGGCCATGCGCCAGCTGGTGCCCGATACCGGCCTGCTGTCGGCCGGGATCATTGACATGACCGGGGTCGATGGCGTGCCCGATGACGAGTATTTCGGACCGCTGCTGCAAGTGCTACGGGTGCCGGATTTTGCGGCAGCGATTGCGGCCTCGAATGCCACCGGCTACGGCCTCGCGTCCGGCCTGCTGTCGGATGATCCGGCCTTATGGGCGCAGTTTCTCGACACCGCGCGCGCTGGCATCGTCAACTGGAACCGGCCTACCACCGGCGCGGCCAGCAGCGCGCCGTTCGGCGGCATCGGTAAGTCCGGCAACCACCGCGCCAGTGCGTATTACGCAGCTGACTATTGCGCCTATCCGGTCGCCTCGATCGAGAGCACGGTGCTGGCTTTGCCGGCGCAGTTGTCGCCCGGCTTAACTTTTTAAGAGGATGGCGATGCTGCCTGCACGCGAGTTCAACTTCGATGGCCTGGTCGGGCCATCGCACAATTACGCCGGCCTGTCCTTCGGCAATGTCGCGTCGTTCAACAACGTCAAGAGCGTCTCCAGTCCGAAGCAGGCAGCCTTGCAGGGATTGGCCAAAATGCGCGCGCTGGCCGCACGCGGTTTTGCGCAGGCCGTGCTGCCGCCGCAATGCCGGCCCAACTTCGCGCTGTTGCGCAGCATCGGCTTTGGCGGCAGCGATGCCGACGTGATTGCGGCGGCGTTTCGCGATGCGCCGGCCATCCTCGCCTCGGCCTATTCGGCCGCGCCGATGTGGAGCGCCAATGCCGCCACCGTCAGCCCGTCGGCCGATAGCGCCGACGGCCATGTCCATTTCACGGTCGCCAATCTGAACAGCAAGCTGCACCGCTCGTATGAGCAGGAGCAGACCGCCCGCACGCTGCGCGCGATCTTTGCCGATCCGGCGCACTTCACGGTGCACGATGCCTTGCCGGCGACACCGGCCTTTGGCGATGAAGGCGCGGCCAATCACACGCGGCTGGCGTCCGCGCATGGCGCAGCAGGCGTCGAAATGTTCGTCTACGGCCGGGTCGAATTCCAGCCCGATGCACCGGCCCCGAAACGCTTCCCGGCGCGCCAGACTCTCGAAGCCAGTCAGGCCGTGGCGCGTCTGCATGGCCTGGCACCGGAGCGCACCGTGTTCGTCGCGCAGGATCCGGCGGTGATCGATCTGGGCGTGTTTCACAACGACGTGATTGCAGTCGGCAATGGCAACGTGCTGTTTTATCACGCACAGGCGTTTCTCGATGAGCCGGGCACGCTGGCGGCCTTGCAGTTTGCGATGGCCAGTGCCGGCACGCAGCTGGTGCCGATCCGCGTCACGCGCAACGAGGTCGCGATCGATGATGCGATCAGCAGCTACCTGTTCAACAGTCAATTGCTGACGCGGCCGGATGGCCGGATGGCGCTGGTGGTGCCGCAGGAGTGCCGCGACAATGCTGCCGTGGCGCGTTACCTCGATGGACTGGTAGCTAGCGGCGGACCGATCGCCGAGCTGCTCAGTTTCGATCTGCACCAGAGCATGCGCAACGGCGGCGGTCCGGCCTGCCTGCGCTTGCGGGTGGCGCTGACCGGTGCCGAAGCAGCGGCGATGCATCAGGGCGTGATCATGACCGAGACCTTGTATTCCGAACTGGTGGCGTGGGTCGAACGGTATTATCGCGATGCGCTCGCACCGGCGGATCTGGCCGATCCGCAGCTGGCGATCGAAGTGATGACCGCGCTGGAAGCATTGGCAAAAATTCTGAATTTGCCGAACCTGTACGCGGCGAAACAGCGATAATGCGGCACCCGATTCGGCATCACCCAAAAACGGTAGCCTGACCACAGGCACCACAGGCATTACAACAACACGCCATCTACCCAATGGAGAAATTCGCCCCATGAAACGCTTCCTGTTTGCTTTTTCCGTCATCACCGGTTTGCTGCTCGGCCCTGCCGTACAGGCCCGCAGTCTCGATGAAATCAAATCCGCCGGTACCCTCATCGTCGCCACCGAAGGCGCTTATCCGCCATTTAATTATTTCCAGGGCTCGAAACTGAGCGGCTTTGAAGTCGAACTGGCCGAAGCCATGGTCAAGAAGATGGGCCTGAAGATTGAATGGAAGGCGCTGTCCTTCGATGCCTTGCTGGCCGGTTTGCGGCAGGATCGCTGGGACATGGTGATGGCCTCGTTCGGTGTCACCGACGAGCGCTCGAAGGCAGTGTTATTCACCAGCCCGTACTACTGCAGCGGCGGCGTGATCGTCTCGAAAGATGCGGCCATCAAGGATGCCGCGACGCTGACCGGCAAGACGGTGGCAGTGCAGACCGGCTCGACCTACATGGAAAACGTCAAGAAGCTGGCCGGCGTCAAAGAGGTCAAGAACTTCCCGCAAGACACCGATGCCCGCTCGGCACTGGTGGCAGGACGCGTCGATGCGTGGGTCAGTGACCGTTTCGTGGTCAAGACCGCGACCGAAAGCAATCCGGGCCTGGGCCTGAAAACCGGCGATTACCTGTTCGTCGAACGCATCGCCGCCGCTGTCAAGAAGGGCAATGCGCCACTCGCCGCCGCAGTCGACAAGGCGCTGGCCGAAGTGATGGCCGATGGTACCTACAAGACCATCTCCGAGAAGTTCATGAAAGAAGACATCCGCTGCAAGTCGTAAGCTCACGCTTACCCGCTTGTGACCGGCGACACGATAGTCGGGCTGGCCTTGTTTCTGTTGCGCCAGCCCCTCCCGGGAGAACACCTTGAAAGCAGCATTCACCTTACTGCCGCGGGGCTGGTCACGCCAGCGCCGCAGTGCGGTCACGATAGCCCTGGCCATTACGGCCTTGCTGGCCTTCCTCTGGCTGATGGCGATCCCGATGGCGTTGCTGCCGGAGCCGATCGGCCCGGCTGCCCAGCAATTTGCCGAAGGCGCACGCGTAACAGTCGCCCTGACACTCGTGGCAGGCGTGATCGGCATCGTGCTCGGCATGCTGGCCGCGCTCGGCAAGCTGTCGTCGTTCCTGCCTTTGCGCTGGGCCGCCGGTTTTTATATCTGGGCCATTCGCGGCACGCCCTTGCTGGTGCAGGTGCTGTTCGTATTCCTGGCGCTGCCGGCGCTGGTGCCTGGTCTGCAATTGTCGGATTTCTATTCGGCTGTGGTGGCGCTGGCATTCAATGCCGGTGCCTACAACGCCGAGGCGATCCGCTCCGGCATCCTGGCCGTGCACAAGGGCCAGGCCGAAGCGGCGCGTTCGCTCGGACTGAGTCCGTTCCAGACTTTTCGCGACGTGGTTTTCCCGCAGAGCATGCGCATCGCGTTGCCGCCGCTGGTCAACAACTTCGTCTCGCTACTGAAGGATTCCAGTCTGGCCTACGTGATCGGCGTGGTCGAGTTGTCGAACATCGGCAACCGCATCCAGTCGGTGACCTTTCAGCCGATTCCGGTGTTCGTTACCGTGGCCGCGATTTACCTGATCCTGACCAGCGTGATGACGCAGATTTCCGGCGCGATCGAACGCCAGCTTGATGTGGAGCGTCACTGATGACCGCCACCCGAACCCCGCTGATCCGCGCCGACAAGGTCAACAAGCACTTCGGTCAGTTCCATGTGATCCGCGATGTCTCGTCGGATTTTTATCAGGGTGAAGTGACCGTCATCATCGGCGCGTCCGGCTCCGGCAAGTCGACCTTTTTGCGCATGCTGAACCGGCTCGAAACGCATGACAGCGGCACCATCGTCATCGATGGCATCGAGCTCAATGACAACCTCAAGAACATCGACGCGGTACGGCGCGAAGTCGGCATGGTGTTTCAGAGCTTTAATCTGTTCCCGCATCTGAGCGTGCTCGACAACGTCACGCTGGCACCGCGCCGGCTGCGCAACATGACGCGCGCGCAGGCCAATGTGGTGGCGCTGGAATTGCTGCGCAAGGTCGGCCTGGCCGAGCATGCACACAAGTATCCGCATCAGATGTCGGGCGGGCAGCAGCAGCGCGTGGCGATCGCCCGTTCGCTGGCGATGCAGCCGAAGGTGATGCTGTTCGATGAACCCACCAGCGCACTCGACCCCGAAATGATCAAGGAAGTCCTCGACGTCATGAAAGACCTGGCGCGCTCGGGCATGACGATGATCGTCGTCACGCACGAAATGGGTTTCGCCCGCGAAGTGGCCGACCGCGTGATCTTTTTCGAGAAGGGCGAAATCCTGCACGAAGCACCACCCGAAGAATTTTTTGGCGACAGCGGCAACGACCGTATCCGCGCCTTCCTCGGCAAGATCGGCGATGCCTGAAGACCCGTTGCCAGCACCGCACCAACAACAATAAAACAGTACCAACCCGAGTCCCACAAGGAGAACACCATGCATCTGAAACGCACCACCCTAAGCACCGCCATCCTGCTGTCGCTGGCGACGATCTCGCTGCCCTCGCAGGCTCAGAGCGCCAAGGACTTCAAGGAAATGCGCACTGAAATGCAGCGCATGCGCGCCGAACTCGACGCCTTGAAAGCAGAGAAGCGGGCCCCGGCACCGATGGCCGCTGCCGTCGCTGCGCCCGTATCTGCACCCGTATCTGCACCCGCGCCAGCGCAGGCCGCGCTCAATACCGAGCTGGCTGACCGCATCGAGCAAGTCGAACTGCGCTCCAAGGATGCGGTCGTGGTCGGCGATATCCCGAACTCGTTCCGTCTGCCCAATTCGGAAACCTCGCTGCGCATCTACGGTTTTGCCGAGCTGAACATGGTCCATGAATTCCGCGCCGACAATGCCGATACCGACTACGCCAGCTTCGTGCCGTACGCGCCATTGAACGGTTCGGCCGGTGCTAACCGCAGTGGCCGCACTTACCTGCATGCGCGCACCTCGCGTCTGGGCATCGAAGCCAGCACGCCGACCCAGTACGGGCCGATGGGCATCAAGCTCGAAGGTGACTTCAATAACGATCCGCGCACCGGCAATGCCGCCGTGACCGGCACCATCGGCAACATCTACACGCAGCAAGCAACCAACAGCTACGATTTCCGGCTGCGTCAGGCTTACGGTACTTTTGGCGGCCTGCTGATCGGCCAGACCTGGTCGACCTTCATGGATGTCGACAACGCCCCTGAGACCGTCGACTTCAACGGCCCGATCGGTTCGACCTTCATCCGCCAGCCGATGATCCGCTATGCGTATCCGACCAAGGACTACGGTACCTTCACGGTCGCGGCCGAGAACTCGGTGAGCTACGTGCTCGACAAGACCGGGTCGGTCACTACCGCCGGTTTCTCGCGCGTGCCTGATCTGGTCGGTCGCTGGGACAAGCCCTTCGATTTCGGCGCGGTCAGTTTCCGCGTGGTGTCGCATGAGCACCGGGTCAACGATGGTGCCGGCATCAATGCCTCGCGCCGTGGTTTTGGCGTCGCTGCCAGCGGTATGTATAAAACGGTCGGCGAAGATTTCCTGACCTGGAACCTGACCGGCGGTACCGGCATCGGCCGCTACTTCAATTACATCGAAGGCGCGTTCTACGATCCGGCTGCCAACCGCATCCTGATGGAAAAAGCCGTCGGCGTGGTGGTCGGTTACCAGATCAAATCGTCACCAAGCTTGCGCTACAACATGTCGGTAGGCGCGCAAAAGAACTTCAATAACGAGTACACGGAATTTGCCCGTGCCAATGCGCTCGACAGCGGTCGTTACGGTGTCAACGAATCGGTCTGGCAAACCCATCTGGGCTTCATCTGGAACCCGGTCAAGAATGTCGATATCGGTACCGAACTGGTCTACGGCAAGCGCAAGACGCTCGCCGGCGAGACCGGCGACATGAGCCGCCTGGACTTTTCGGCGAAGTACAACTTCAACTGACCGGACGGTTTTTGCAACGGCGCCACAGTGGCGCCGCACAGAGCCTCCGTTCACGGAGGCTTTTTTTTGGATTTTTTACCTGTTGTAAGTGCGCGAGCCGGCGAACAAGCTACGGCGAAAGCGGTATATTCAAAACAAGAAACGGGACCGATACTTCTAGACTGTCGGTCGAAACAGCGCCGCACGCACTCTCCAATTTCTGCTCTACAAGTCACGATTGAGGAATCTATGAACGCTTCGTCACACGATTTACGCACTCAAACTCTGCAACTGGTACTGGCGCACGCCGGTGAGGTCCAGGCCAACCCGGTAGCCCGTCTCATTGAAGTCTGGCTTGACTCGCTGCACGAAGAAGACCTGGCCGGGCTGACGCCGCAAAGCCTGGCATCGGCACTGTGGGAGGCGTTTTCGGGCACTGCGCAATGCAACGCCGGTGCCAGTCAGGTAATCGCTGCCGACTATGCCGAAGAACACGGTGGCAAGGCCACCGCCTTATTGATCCTCAATCCCGACATGCCTTATCTGGTCGATTCGATCGTGATGGCCTTGCGCAAACAGGGCGTGCAGTCGCGCGCCGTACTCAACACGGTGTTGTCGGTGCAGCGCGATGCGCAGGGTTGCATCACGGGCTCGCAATCGGCGCGCTCCGGGCCGGAACCGTTCGAGTCGTATGTGTTGTGCCTGCTCTCGGACGCGCTCGACAGCGCCACGCTGACCGCGCTGACTGCCCGCATCAACATGGTCACCGGCGACGCCGCCAGCGTGCAGCGCGATGCCGATGTGCTGGAAACCCGCATGACCGGCGTAGCCGCGCTGGCTGCCGCCAACGGCACCGAAGAAGGTCGCGAAGTCGCCGCCTTCATCGAATGGGCCCGCGATGGCGGCTACGAGGCCTTCGGCTATGCGTACTACCGCGCGTTGCCCGGCGAGCACGAGCTGGTGCGCGATGTCAGCAGCCGCTGCGGCGTGCTGCGTGATCCGCATCATCCGGTCTATGACACGTCGCTGGCCGGCATTCCCGGCGAGTTCGATTTGCTGGCCAAGCGCAATGACACGCTGTCCATCGTCAAGGCCGATGTCCAGTCGACGCTGCACCGCGACCTGCACCTCGACTTCATTGGTGTGCGCGACATCGATACCACCGGCCATCTGCAGGGCGAGCATTGCTTCATCGGTCTGTTCACCCGCGCGGCTGCCGCGACCGCGCTCGGTCGTCTGCCCTTTGCGCGCGGCCGCATCAAGCAGGTACTGACGCTGGCGGGCGTCCGCCAGCAGGGCTTCCGTGCCGAGAAATTCCTTGAAATCCTCGAATCGCTGCCGCGCACCGAAGCCATGGAAGCCGATCCGGCCTGGCTGGCGCGGCTGTGCAGCAGCGTCGTATCGCTCTACAAGCAACCGCGCACGCGGGCCTTTGCGCGCCGCGATGTCTATGACCGCCATCTCAATGTGATCCTGTATCTGCCGAGCGAACGCTTCAGCGCCGCGCTGGTACGTACCATCACGCAAGAGCTCAAGACGCGTTCGGGCGCAGCCGACGTGCGCGCAGAAACCCAGGTCAGCGATGGCCCGCTGGCACGCATCTATCTGATCGCGACCGCCGCGCGCCGTGTTGATGACCTCGATGCGGCCATCTGCCAGCCACTGGTGGCGGCGGTCGAAGGCTGGCACACCACCTTCGATACGCTGGTCGACCGCACCGCCGACACGCAGGTGCGCAACGACCTGCACAAGTTGCGCGCTGCGCTGTCGGTCAACTATGTCGCCGCTACCGCACCGCAAGTGGCTTATCGCGACGTGCTCAACTTGCAGCGCGCTGCCTCGGCCGCGCCGGTGACGGTGCGCATCGATGGCGACAGCACGGACAGCGTCAGCATCCGGCTGTTCTCGATCAACAGCGTGCCCTCGCTGTCGATGATCCTGCCGGCACTGCACAATGCCGGCGTCGAAATCGAACGCGAGCAAACCTACAAGGTGCCGCTGGCCGACGGTGCTGATTATTTCATCACCAGCCTGAGCGTCGATGCGGTCAGCGCTGTCAAGCTTGGCGACGCCCGCGTGGCAGGCGCTGCGCAGGAATTGTTCGAAGCCCTGTTCAATGACCAGGCCGAAGACGGTCGCATGAATGGCCTGGCCATCGAAGCCGGCCTGCGCATGCGCGAAGTCCAGGTCATCCGCGCTTATGCCAGTTACTGGCGTCAGGCCGGTTGCCGCTTCAGCTTGCGCTACATCGCCGATTGCCTGCGCAAGCAGCCCGGCCATGTGCGCACCCTGGTCGAAAGTTTCCAGCAACGCTTTGATCCGGCGGCAAGCGAGATGCAACGCGCGGCCGGCACGGCGGCCCTGTCGGCGCTGCGGGCCAATCTGCTCGACGTCAACCATGCCGATACCGAAGACATCCTGCGCAGCGTGGCCGACCTGATGCTGGCGACGCTGCGTACCTCGTATTTCCAGCCTGGCCAGCGCGGCGACACGCTGCTGTTCAAGTTCGATGCCAGTGCCTTGTCGCTGTTGCCCGAGCCGCGTCCGTACCGCGAGATCTTCGTGTTTGCCCGCCGCTTCGAAGGCGTGCATCTGCGCGGTGGTCCGGTGGCCCGCGGCGGCTTGCGCTGGTCCGACCGGATGGAGGATTACCGCACCGAAGTGATGGGCCTGGTCAAGGCCCAGATGGTCAAGAATGCAGTCATCGTGCCGGCCGGTGCGAAGGGCGGTTTTGTCTGCAAGATGATGCCCAAGGATGCGGCGCGCGAGACCATCGCGGCCGAAGGCGAAGCCGTCTACCGGCTGTTCATTGCTGGCCTCCTCGACCTGACCGACAACCGCGAGCAGGGTGCCATCGTGCCGCCTGCTGATACGGTCTGCTACGACAGCCCCGATCCGTATCTGGTGGTGGCCGCCGACAAGGGCACCGCAACCTTCTCCGATATCGCCAACGGCATTGCCGTCCAACGCGGCTTCTGGCTTGGCGATGCGTTTGCCTCGGGCGGCTCGAACGGCTATGACCACAAAAAACTCGGCATCACCGCCAAGGGTGCGTGGGAAGCCGTCAAGCGCCATTTCTATGAAATGTCGCATGACATCAACACCACGCCGCTGACGATGGTCGGCGTCGGCGACATGTCGGGCGACGTGTTCGGCAATGGCGTGCTGCTGTCGCGCCAGCTCAAGCTGGTGGCGGCCTTCGATCACCGCCACATCTTCATTGATCCGACCCCGGACGTGACGACCTCGTTCGCCGAGCGCCAGCGCCTGTTCGCATTGCCGCGCTCGTCGTGGGATGACTATGACAAGTCGCTGATCTCGGCAGGCGGCGGCGTGTGGCCGCGCAGCGCGCGCAGCATTCCACTGTCACCCGAAGCGCGCAGCGCGCTTGGCATCGATGCCATCAGTCTCGCGCCCGAAGCCTTGCTGCACCAACTCCTGCTGGCACCGGTCGACCTGTTCTACAACGGCGGCATCGGCACCTACATCAAGGCCTCGACCGAGACCCACGCGCAGGTCAAGGACCGCGCCAACGATGCCATTCGCGTCAATGGCAATGCGCTGCGCTGCAAGGTCGTGGCCGAAGGCGGCAACCTCGGCGCGACGCAAGCCGGCCGCATTGAGTTCGCGATGGCCGGCGGCGCGATCTTTACCGATGCGATCGATAATTCGGCCGGGGTCGATTGCTCCGACCACGAAGTCAACGTCAAGATCTGGCTCGATACCGAAGTCAATGCCGGCACCCTTGATGCTGCGCGCCGCAACGCCGTGCTGACCGACATCACCGACGATATCGAACGACTGGTCTTGCGTGACAACACGCTGCAAACCCATCTGCTCACGCGTGAAACCCAGGCCCAGCAAGACCGTTCGGTGCAGGACGCGTATGCCGCGCTGATTACCGAACTCGATGCCGACGGCGTGCTGTCGCGCGAACTCGAACAGCTGCCCGGCGTGGCCGAACTGGCGCGCCGGCAGGCGCTCGGCCAGGGCCTGACCGCACCGGAATTGGCGGTGGTGATTGCCAACGTCAAGAACCATTACAAGGCGCTGCTGGCCAAATCGCCGCTGATCGAGGAAAGCTGGGCGCGCACCGTGCTGTCACCGTATTTTCCGCCGGCGCTGGTGGCCAGCCGCGATCCGCTCGCTCATCCGCTGGCCAATGCGATCCTGGCCACGGTGCTGGCCAATGAAGTCGTCAATCGCTGCGGGCCGTTGCAGGTCGGCGTGCTGGCGCGCCAGTTCCGCGTCAGCAGCACCGAAGTCGTCTGTGCCTGGGCGCGTGCCTGGGCCGCGCTGAACCTGGCGCCGCTGTTCGAGACGCTCGACACCCATGCGCTGGCAGTGCCGGTGGCGGTCTCGAAAGAGGTCGACCGCCGCACCCGCGGGCTGCAGCAGGCAGTCATCGCCGGCGTGTTGTCGGTGCCGTCCGAGCAGCGGCGCGCCACCGGCAGCATGGATGAACTGACCAGCTTGTTCGCTGATGCGTCGGCGGTAGGCGCGCTGGTGGGTGAGGCCGATCTGGTGCTGGGGGATGCCGCCGGTCAGTTGCCCGACGATTTCGTGGCAGCCGTGCGCAACCTCGATGCGATCGCCGGCATGGCCGACTTCCTGTTTGCCGCCTTGTCGGTGCCCCGTCCGGCCGGCATGAGCCTGACGGTATTCCTGCAAGCCGGGATGCTGTTGCGCCGCCAGTCCGGCATCGACCTGCTCGAACGCGCGCTGACGCAACCATCGGCCAGTGCGGCGCAGGACGGCTTGCGCAGCCATGCGCTGCAGGCATTGCGGCGCGCCCAGCAACGCTTGCTCACGCACGTGTTACCGCGACTGGCAGCGGATCCGGCCGGCGTGATTGCCGCTACGATTGCCGCGCTAAACCTCAAGCTGACTCCGGCCGACGCTGGTCTTGAGTCCGCCGTGCTGCAAGCCTGGTCGCTGGCCGATGCGGTGGGCGATACGGTGGCCGGTATCGTGCCGACTGCCGTGGCGCGTGCAGCGTGAGCTTGCCACCGGCCGTCGCGGCGCTGGCCGCAGCCGATTTCAGTGGCATCGTGCCGCGCTTTGTCGCGGCCGGTTTTGCCGTCAGCGAACCGGCTGCGGGCGTGCTGCAGATCGTCAGTGATCCGTCGCGCGCCAGCGTGCTGCTGTCGGTGGGCGTGCATGGCGACGAAACCGCACCGATCGAATTGCTGGCGCACTTGCTCGACGCGCTGGCCCGTGAACCGCAACAACTGGCGGTCAACCTGATGGTCGTGGTCGGCAACATTGCCGCGATCCGGCAGGCGCGGCGCTTCATTGACGTCGACTTGAACCGCTTGTTCTGCCGCGAGCGCGGCTTGCTGTCGGCGGTCGCCGAAGCAGCGCGTGCCGACGATCTGATGGCGGCCGGCAGCGCGTTTTTCACGCGGGCTGCCGGCCCGCGCTGGCATCTTGATCTGCACACCGCCATCCGTGGTTCGCTCTATCCGACCTTCGCGATGATCCCCGAGGGGATAGGCGACGCGCCCAGGCAGGCGCTGATCACGCTGCTCGGTCATGCCGGCATTGCCGCCGTGATCCTGAACCGGAGCGCGGCCAGCACCTTCAGTGCCTACACCGCAGCGCAGCTCGGCGTGACCAGCGCGACGGTCGAGCTGGGGCAGGTTAGTGCGCTCGGCGACAACGACACCGGTCGCTTCGCGGCCGCTACGGCGACGCTGGCGCGGTTGCTGCGTGACGACAGCGCACCGGCCGATCCGGTGGCGCCGCTGGTGTTTGAAGTCGTGCGCGAAATCATCAAACACAGCGACGCTTTCCGGATGGCGTTCGATGGCACCACGCCGAACTTCACGGCGCTGCCGCGTGATGCGCTCATCGCTACTGATGGCACGCAGGTGTACCGGGTCGAGCATGACGAAGAGCGGGTTGTGTTTCCGAATCCGGCGGTGCGGATTGGATTTCGGGCGGGATTGATGGTGGTGCGTTCGGCGTAGAAAGTAGGGTGCAATAACCGCAGGGCATTGCACCGGATGCTCCGGTCACCGTCGCCAATCCCGATGACCGGCAACATCCCGACGCTACGGCGCCGTCAACCCCCGTCTTACCAGCAGCGGCTCGATCTTCGCATCCCGCCCACGGAAATCGCGGAACAGCTGCATCGCATCGACGCTGCCACCGCGCGAGAGCAAGCTCTGGCGGAACCAGTCGCCGTTCTTGCGCGTCAGGCCGCCGTGTTCCTTGAACCATTCAACGGTATCGGCATCCAGCACCTCGCTCCAGATATAGGCGTAATACCCGGCCGAATATCCCCCTGCGAACACGTGCGAAAAGTAGGTGCTGCGGTAGCGCGGCGGTACCGGCGCGTAATCGACACCGGCATTTTTCAGGGCGTCGGCTTCGAACGCAATCACGTCGGTTGGCATCTTGCCGGCCGCCAGTTGATGCCATTGCTGGTCGATCAACGCGGCTTTCAGATACTCGGTAGTACGAAATCCTTCGTTAAACGTCCGCGTGGCCAGCACCTTGTCGAGCAGCGCCTGCGGCATCGGTGCGCCGGTCTGGTAATGCCTGGCGTAATTGGCCAGCACTTCCGGCCAGACCGACCACATCTCGTTGACCTGCGAAGGGAATTCGACGAAGTCGCGCGGCACGCTGGTGCCGCTGAAGGTCGGGTAGCGCACGTTCGACAGCATGCCGTGCAGCGCGTGGCCGAACTCGTGGAAGGCAGTCGTGACTTCATCGAACGTCAGCAGGGTCGGTTCGCCGGCGGGTGGCTGCGGGATGTTCAGGTGGTTGGCGACGACGGGTCTGGTGCCGAACAGCTCGGATTGCTCGACATAGCTGTTCATCCAGGCACCGCCGCGCTTGCTGCTGCGGGCGTACATGTCGGCCAGGAACAGGGCCAGCGGTTTGCCATCGGCATCGAAGACTTCGAACACGCGCACGCTGGGGTCGTACACCGGCAAGTCCTTGCGCTCCTTGAAGCTCAGGCCGTAGAGCTTGTTGGCAGCGAAGAACACGCCGTTTTGCAGCACGCTCTCGAGTTCGAAGTACGGACGCAATTGGGTTTCGTCGAAATCGAAGCGGGCCTGGCGGACTTTTTCGGTATAGAAGGTCCAGTCGGCAGCGGTCAGCGTGAAGCCGCCTTTGTCGGCGTCGATGATCTTCTGGATTGCGCCGCCTTCGGCGCGCGCATTGGCGAGCGCCGGTGGTGCCAGGCGGGCCAGTAACTGGTTGACGGCGGCGGGGGTCCTGGCGGTTTCTTCCTGCAGCACATACGCCGCATGGTTTGGATAGCCGAGCAGCACTGCGCGGTCGGCGCGCAGGCTGGCCAGTTGCAGCACGATTGCGCGGTTATCGAATGCGCCGCCGCGGCTGCCACGAATCGTCGAGGCATCGTACAGGCGCTGGCGCAAGGCGCGGTTGGTCAGCGATGATGCCGGTGGCTGGCCGGTGGTATTGACCAGCGCCAGCACGTATTTGCCATCGAGTCCACGCACCTTGGCCGCCAGCGCAGCAGCGGCGATGGCGTTATCGGACAGGCCATCGAGTTCGGCGCGGGTGTCGACGGTGATGGCCGAGGCATTGATTTCATTGAGCACGTTCTGGCTGAAGGTAGTCGCCAGCGAGGCTAGTTGGCTATTCATGTCGCGCAGCTTTTGCTGGCTGGCCGGCGGCAGTGGCGCACCGGCGCGCACGAAGTCGGTGTGGATGCGTTCGAGCAGGCGCAGCGATTGCGCATCCAGCGCCAGCGTCGTGCGCTGTCCGTAGAGTTTGTCGATGCGGGCATACAGTTTGCCGTCGAGCTGGATCGCATCGCGGTGGGCCGACAGCTTTGGCGCCAGGTCGCGTTCGAGCGCCTGCATCACCGCATTGGTGTTGGTACCGCTGAGATTGAAGAATACTTCCGAGACCCGGTGCAGCAAGCGGCCCGAGCGTTCCATCGCAACGATGGTGTTGTCAAAGGTTGGCGCGGCCGGATTATCGGCGATGGCGCGGATCTCGGTCATTTGCTGGCGCATGCCATCGGCAAAGGCCGGCGCGTAGTCGGCATCCTTGATCCGGTCGAACGGCGGCAGCTGATAGGGCAGGGTGCTGGCGGCGAAGAAGGGGTTGTCGGGAGTGATCGTTGGCAATGCGGGAGCGGCTTGGCTGGACATCGAGAGCAGGCTTGTGGCCATGATCAGGAACAGGTGTCGGGACATGGTGGGTTCATGGGAGAGGGGGTGGGCAGTCGGGTGAGTTGCTGCGGGGGATCATAGCATTGCGATGGTTGCGGGTCCGGGCTTGCCAGTTGGTCGAAGGCACACCAAATTGCACGCTTTCGAAAAATCGTAGGGTGGGCACAGGGCTATCGTGCCCACGCGAATGCACCAGAAATCGGTGGGACTTGACGATGGTTTGTGGTGCGCACGCGTGGGCACAAGGGGCCGTGCCCCATATGCATCAATTTAAGCCCATCCCGATTCCGCAGTCGTAGCGTCGTAGGGTGCAATAACCGCAGGGCATTGCACCGAATGTTCCGTTTGCGGTTGATGAAACTATATGTGCTCCGTCATGACCTAGCCGGGGGCGGCCCGGCAGCCGGTCACTTCTTTTTGCTTCGCCAAAAAGAGAGTAACCAAGAAAAAGGCGACCGCGATGCGGCTGCCCTGCGGGTTCCCAAAAACGGTAGTCAGGCAAGGGGAGGGCCGCAAACTCGCTTCGCTCAAACAGTGCGGCCCTCTTATCCCCTGCCTGACTACCGTTTTTGGCAGCTGCCTCAATGCGGGGCAGGTCAAGGTCAACAACAACGGCAAAAGCAACCGCAAACGCAACTTCAAAAGCAGCCGCAACTTCAAAAGCAACTTCAACTTCAACGACACGGTGTTGAAATTGAAGTTGATGTTGAAGTTGCTTTTGAAGTTGAAGTTGAAGTTGAAGTTGAAGTTGAAGTTGAAGTTGAAGTTGAAGTTGATGTTGGAGTTGAAGTTGCTGTTGAAGTGGTCGTTGACGTTGACCTGTTCCGCATTGAGATAGCTGCCAAAAGTCGGAGTCAGGCAGGGGATCAGAAGGCCGCACTGTCTGAGGTGAAGCAGGGGTTTCGGATCGCATGCGATCCGCCTGCGTAACGGGATTCGCTTGCAAGCGAATCTGCGCCCTGCAAGGGAAGCGAGTTTGCGGCCTTCCCCCTGACTGGCTCCGGCTTTTGGGAACCCGTAGGGCAGCAGTCTCGCGGTCGCCTTTTTCTTGGTTACTTTCTTTTTGGCGAAGCAAAAAGAAGGGACCGCATGCCGGTCCGGCTGCCGGGCCGCCCCCGGCTTGGTCGTGGCGGAGTACAGACTGTTTCATCAACCACAAGCGGTGCATTCGGTGCAATGCCCTTCGGTTATTGCACGACGCTTAAGTTGATGCATATGGGGCACAAGGGGCCGTGCCCACCCTACAGTCCGTACAGGATCGCAATGTTAGCGCCTATGCGGGCCGCCCCGGCTTGGTCGTGGCTGAGTACTCGAGGTTTCAGCGACCGATGACACTAATCTGTCAACCAGGCAACCCGCCCCCCTCACTCCCGCCGCTGATAAGACAAGCGCAACAGCACCAGCGCCAGCACCGAAAAAATCCAGTAGTCCACCGGCGCGCCCATCGCCCAGTGCTTGTGCCAGGTCACGTTGACCGGATCAAACCGCGCCAGGCCAAACGCCGGATTGAGGACAAACCAGAGGAAGTCTTCGCCGATCCAGAACAGCATGACGCACGCCGCCACGCGTGCTTCGGCGCGCCAGGACCAGTGGCCGACGAATAGCAGCGGGAAGTGGAAAAACAGGATGATGAACGGGAAGACCCAGGCGTGATAGCCGGTCATCGCGCGGCCACCCCAGAACAGATCAAGCAGCCAGTGATGTTCGATGCGCCAGGTCGGCAGGTTGATGGCCCAGCCGGAACCGCCTTCGATCTGGATTTCGGTCTGGGCAAAAAACAGCGCCAGTAAAAATACCCAGACCACAGTCAGCAGGATGTGCAGCGGGCGGCTGGTCAGATGGGTCAGGCGGGTGATGCGGCTCATGGGCAATGCTCCAGTACGGTGTGCAGGACGGCGCGGGCGGCGTCGGGGTGGCCGAGTGCGCGCGCCTTTGCTGCCATGTCGGCCAGTTTTTCGGGGTGCGTCATCAGGAGGCCAATCCGGTAATCAAGCGTGACCGCGTCGATGGCTTTCAGGGCGACACCCTGTTCCAGCAGGAAGTCGGCATTGCGTTCTTCCTGCCCGGGAATCGGCGTGTTGATGATCATCGGCAATCCCATTGCCAGGCATTCCGAGGTGGTCAGCCCGCCGGGTTTGGTGATGACCAGGTCGGCGCACGCCATCAGCTGCTCGACCCGATCGGTATAACCCTGCGCCAGCAGCCGGTCCGGATAACGCAGCGCCAGCGCCTGCAGCCCTTGCAGGGCCGGCAGGTTTTTTCCGGCCATGACGATCAGCTGGAAGTCATGCGGCAAGGCCAGCAGGCGTTCGGCGACTGCATCGAGTTTGCCCAGTCCGGCACCGCCGCCCATCAGCAAAATGGTACGACGCTGCGGGTCAAGACCGAGGCGGGCCGCACAATCGGCACGGCTGCCCGGTGCGCGGAACGCCGGCATGACCGGAATCCCGGTGACGTGGATGCCGGCCGGATCGACGCCCAGCGCGGTCATGCGGAACGCCACTTCAGCGGTGGCGGCAAAGTAGCCGGTGATGTCGTCGTGCACCCACATCCGGTGCAGGTCGAAGTCGGTGACCTGTACCCATACCGGACAAGCCAGACTGCCTTTGCGGCGCATCCGTGCCAGCAGTTCGGCCGGCAGAAAATGGGTGCAGATGATGGCGTCCGGTTGCCAGTCATCGATGGCACGGCGCAGGCTGCGGGTGCTCAGGCGTTCGATCGCACGACGGAATTTTTGCAGCGAGCCGTCCGGTGGCGCGTCATTGGTGAGCCGGTACACATAGCCCCACAGCGCCGGGTGCCGGTCTACCAGCGTGATGTAAAAATCGGTATAGACCTTGCGGAAGGCCGTCGAGACGAACTGCATCACGTCCAGATGGCAGGCGCTGACGGCGACGTCGCCGAGCGCGGCCTGGGCACGCAGCGCGTCGGCCGCACGCAAGTGGCCGGAGCCGGCGGAGACGCTCAGCAGCAGGATGCGTTTGGGCACGACCATGTCTACAGGATGTCGTCGTTGGAAGCGCTCAGGTCACCCAGATCGCCAAATAGCGAGAGCCGGGTTTCCTTGCGGTCCAGTACCTTGCGCTGGGCTTTTTCGGGGAGGTCGGTGAGCATGATGACGTGCTTCTGGATCAGTACGTCGACCAGATCCTCGACCACCCGGATCATCGCACTGTCGAGCGTAGCGAGCACGTCGCGCGGATCGGTGGGAGGTGTCGTGGCACTGTCAATGGCAAGAAAGGCGAGCACGTCCGGATGGTCGGAAAAAAGCCGTTCGGCATCGGCGGCAGGCGCATCGCGGAACAAGGCGATCACGCTGCCGGTGCTGTCGCGCTGGATGTAGGGCATGGCAAACCGTTCAGGTGGGTTGGTCGAAATGGCAATGGCTATTCCAAAAGCAGTGTGTTAAAAAAGTCCACCCACGCTTTCAGAGAGAGTTGTCCATGCTTTTGCTGGTCTCGCGCTGCGCCGTCATCATAGCCAAGTTTCATGACATCCTGATGGAAAAAAGTCCGTTGATACAACGCGATGGCGTAGCGATGCTGTGGCCGCTGCTGGCTGGCGGGGAACCCGCTTTGCTACTGCTGGATCTGGATTTACCGGCGCTCGATGTCGCGGCCACGCTGGCCGAACTGAGGGACCGTGCGCCCGCCTGCAAAGTGCTGGTGCTGCATCAGGATTTTTCGACCGGGGCAGAGCTGGCGCTGCTCGGGGCCGGCGTGGCGGGTTGCTGCAGCGCTGCCTTGACGCGCGAGACCGTGCTGCGCATCGTCGACGTGGTGCAGGATGGCGGCGTCTGGATTTCGCAAGCGGTGATGCCGCTGCTGCTGCGCCAGATGCAGGCGCGCGGGACGCTGTCGACACCGGTCGCGGTAGGGACAGCGTCTTCACCCAACCCCCGGCTACAACTTCTCACACCCCGCGAACGGCAAATCGCCAGTCTGGTCGGCGGCGGTGCCAGCAACAAGCTCATTGCCCGCGAACTGAGCATCACCGACCGGACCGTGAAGGCGCATCTCGGGGCGATTTTTCAGAAGCTTGGTTTGCCGGACCGGTTGCGACTGGCCTTGTTCGTGACCGGGAAATGACGTCATGCCTCCGGCAGCAGGCGCCGGTGCGGCGCGAAGAAGGTCCACATCATCCGGCTGGCATCCGGTCCCTTGCGTTCGTTGAACGGCAACGCCGGATCGCCGCCGCTCCAGGCATGCTTGAGCTGCTGGATTTCACATAGCCGCAACAGGATTTTTTTACCGGCCCGGTAATCGAGGGTACTGAAGCCGTGGGCCGCACGGGCGCTGCGTCCGGCGGCACGGTAAGTCGGCTCCTGGCGCTCCGCTGCTGTCAGGCCATTGAGTTCGCAGAACTGCTGCTCGAGCTGATGAAAATTAATCGGCCGTACCACGCTGTCCTGCTGGCCCTGAATCAGGATCGCCGGCATCGTTGGAAACGGCGCAGCACTGGTATCGGTGACGGCCTGGATCGCCGCGCCCACCCGTGTCAGGCCACCGCGCTGCATGACGCCATACGCACCCAGGGTGGTGCTGGCCGCGCCGAATACCGGTGCCGAATGCAGACCGACTGCGGCGATCAGTTCCGGATGGCGTAGCGCCAGGATATGCGCCATCGCGGCGCCGGCCGATAGTCCGGCCACATACACGCGCTGCGGGTCGAAGCCCTGCCGTGCCACGACGCGCCGGATTATCGCTGCGATCAACAAAATTTCGCCGTCACCGGCCTGGACTTCATTACGAAACCACGGCCAGCAACGGTTGCGCTGTGCGCGTGCCGATTGCTGCGGATACAGCACGCCGAAGCCCTTGCTTTCAGCTAGTGCATTCATGCGTGTGCCCTGCGCAAAATCGACCGCACCCTGTTCGCAGCCATGCAGCATCACCACCAGCGGCAGCGTTGCATCGGCACGCATGCCGGCGGGCCGGTAGAGCCAGTACTCCATGCGTTTGCCGGCGACGATGCCGCTGGCGACGTCATCGATGCCGGCGATGAAGGTCGAGCGGCCCCAGACGCCACCGCCCGGCGGGCGCACGACGGAGGGTTTGCCGGCGGCTTTGCCAGCGGATTGCCGGCGGGATTTTTTGGCTTTCGGTACTGCCGGAGTGACGGCCTCGAACAAGTTCCTGACGATCTTGCGGGTTTGCTTGCGTTGCAGGCTACCGAGCTTGCGGGCACTGCCCAGCCAGAGACTTCTGAACATATTCACCATAGGGATATCCCTGAGAAAGGCGCTCGAACCGGCGCTTCATTGCGATGGAGTATGAGGGTCTGCCACCTCGCTATGATGCGAGCGTAATGGATACGAGTCGGGGTTTCAGTTGGACAGCGCACTTAGGATTGGCATTTGTCGGGCGAATTGCTGCTGCACAATAATCACGAATAGTCACGAATAGTCACATTAAAAAAATACAAAAAAGCAATTTTTTCATGGGGTACAGTCTCGGCAGGAATCCAAACTTGCTGAAAAAGTCTTTGGCAGAGTGTTAGGGCGGACTCCTGCGGGTCTTCTGTCAACACGCACATGTCATGGGTCAGTCAATGAAAATCACGAACAGGTTTGCCATTTTTGCCGTCGTTGTCGTCTCGTTGGCGGGCGCCGGCCAAGCGCTTGCTGCAGACTATCTCCTCAAACCGGGCAAGGAAGATCACAAGTGGTTGCTGCCAGCGAGCCCGGTCGCACCGGCAGACAACCAGGTGACGCCGGCGCGTATCGAACTGGGCAAGGCACTGTTCTTCGATCCGCGCCTGTCGTCGGATGGCAACCTGTCCTGTGCCAGTTGCCACAGTCCGATGATGGGCTGGTCGGATGGTTTGCCGACCGCCAAGGGCAACAAGAGCAAGGTGCTCGGTCGCGCCACGCCAACCATCACCAATACTGCGTACAACACGCTGCAAATGTGGGACGGTCGCAAGTCCTCGCTGGAAGACCAGGCGCTCGGACCGATGGAATCGATGGACGAAATGGCGATGGACCTGACGGCGCTGTTCAAGTGGCTCAATGCTGAACCGACTTACAAGGACATGTTTGCCCGGGCGTATCCCGGCGAGCCCATCGACCGGACCACCGTGGCCAAGGGCATCGCTTCATTCGAGCGCACCGTCACCAGCAGTAATTCGCCGTTTGATCGCTGGTTGCGGGGCGACGAAAAGGCCATGACACGGCAGCAAATCATTGGTTTCCGCTTGTTCAGTGACGCCGGCAAAGGCAATTGCATCGCCTGTCACCACGCTCCGAACTTTACCGACGGCGGCTTTCATCACATCGGCCTGGCCGCGCATGACAAGGTCAATCCGGACGTCGGTCGCTATGCGATCAAGCCGGTGGCAGCGATGAAGGGCGCATTCAAGACACCGACCCTGCGCGATATCAGCCTGACCGCACCGTATTTTCATGATGGTTCGGCACGCACACTGGCCGAGGTGATGGCGCATTACAACGCCGGCGGCGTCAGCAAGAACAATCTGTCGCCGAACATGAAGCCGCTGGCGCTCAGTCCGGAAGAGGCTAGTGCGATCGTCGCTTTCATGCAGGCGCTGACTACGCCGGCGCAACCCTTCGTGCTGCCGCAACTGCCATTTAACTGACAAGGCAGGTGCCAGATGTTGATCCGGCGGCCTGCCGCAATCTGTTCGAGCGAGATCACGGCGGAATCCGTGTATCTGGCACGCCGGCGCTTTTTGCGTCAGGCCGGCTTGCTCGGAATAGCCGGTGTCGGTTTTGGCAGCAGCCAGGCCGAAGCGCTGTCCGAACCGCTCACTTCCTGGGATGACATCACCCGCTACAATAATTTTTACGAGTATTCGAGCGATAAGCGTGCGGTGGCGACGCTGGCACAAAATCTGGCACCGCGACCGTGGACCATCAGCATCGAAGGCGAGGTGGCACAGCCCCGGATCATCGATATCGACCAGTTGCTGCGGCAGTTTGCGCCGCAGCAGCGCATCTGCCGCTTGCGCTGTATCGAAGGCTGGTCGATGGTCATTCCGTGGGATGGCATTGCGTTGTCTGCCCTGCTGGCGGCGGCGCAACCGACCACGAATGCGCGCTTCGTCAAGTTCGTCAGCCTGCAGGATCCCGCTCGTTTTTATGGCCAGCGCAGATCGACGCTAGCGTGGCCCTATACCGAAGGACTGACGCTGGCCGAGGCGATGCATCCGCTCACCTTGCTGGCCACCGGTTTGTACGGCAAGCCCTTGCCGAATCAGAATGGCGCACCGTTGCGCCTGGTGGTGCCCTGGAAATATGGCTTCAAGAGCATCAAGTCCATCGTCACGATACGTCTGCAGTACGAGCAACCGCAGACCACCTGGCCGCAGGCATCGTCCGACTACGGATTTTTTGCCAATGTGGATCCGCGTGCAGCATACGGACGCGGATCGCAATCCCGTGAAACCCGCATCGGCGAACTGCACAAGCGCCCCACGCTGCCGTTCAACGGCTATGCCAGCGACGTTGCTTATCTGTATCCGCGACATGATGGCTATGCCTACCGATAACCTGCCGACGCGGTTATTGCGTGCCGCCAATTGGGCACCACTGCCTGTGATGTTTTTTGCGAGCGTGCTGCTGGCCTTGCCGGCGGCCTCGTTGGCCACACGGATGATGCTTGGCCGGCTGGGTGTGAATCCGGCCGAAATCCTGCTGCGCCAGCCCGGCAGCTGGAGCCTGGAATTGCTGCTGCTGGTGCTGTCCGTCGGCCCGCTGCGGCAGGCACTCGTCATGCTGTCGTGCTGGCACCGTGCGCCGTTTGGCAAGCGTCTGTCCGACTGGAACTGGCTGGTGCGCTTGCGCCGTCCGATCGGCTTGGCGGCGTTTTTTTATGCATTGCTGCATGTATCGGTGTATGCGCTGCTCGACCTCGATGGCGACTGGCAGGAGTGGCTCAATGATCTGCGCGACAAGCGCCACATCGCGGCCGGCACGGCCAGCCTGCTGCTGCTGGTGCCGCTGGCGCTGACCTCGACGGCGGCAGCCGTGCGTCTGCTCAAGCGCTACTGGAAACGGCTGCACCTACTGGTTTATCCGGCGGCGCTATTGGCGCTGCTGCACTTCGTTTTGCTGTCCAAACCCGGCGTGGTCGCGCCGTTGGTGCACGCTGTCCTGCTGGCAGGTTTGCTGTGCTGCAGTGGCTGGCAACGACTCTTTCGGAGTCATCCATTGATGCAAGCCGATGGCAGCGTACCGGAACGCTCCGGTACCCCACCGGCGGCATCGTCCTGAAGTATTTACTTTCACCGGGAGTCACCATGCTGCATCCGTCCATCAACATCCTGCCCCTGCTGTTGCCTTTATTGCTGGTCTTGCCGGCACAAGCAAAAGACTTCACGGTCACGCAAAAGGATAAAAAATTCAGCCAGACCAAGCTCGAGGTCAAAGTCGGCGACGTCGTCAATTTCAAGAATGAAGACCCGTTTGCCCATAATATTTTTTCGTTGTCCGATATCAAGACCTTTGACCTGGGCTCGTATCCGCAAGGCCAGTCCAAGTCGGTCGCATTCGACAAGCCCGGCACAGTCGAGATCGAATGCTCGGTCCATCCCGACATGAAGCTCATTGTCGAGGTCAAAAAATGAGCCCGGGCCGTGTTGCGCTGGCGAGTGTGCTGTTGCTGCCTGTCATGGCCCGTGCAGCCGCCCCTGACTACCCTGTCAAAGACACCCCGGAAGCAGCCATCCATCGCGGCAGCGTGGTGTTCCAGCACTACTGCATCCTGTGCCACGGTGCCAAGGGCGATGGCACGGGCAGGGCCGCCAGGTTATACGACCCGAAACCGGCCAATCTGGTCCTGAGCAACAAAAATGACCACTACAAGGAACTGATCATCCGCATGGGCGGCAAGGCGATGGGGCGCTCCGAATTCATGCCGTCCTGGGGCAACGAGCTCACTGACGAGCAGATTGCCGACGTCGTCGCCCACTTGCGCAGCATCCGCTCACCTGCTGTTGTCATGCCGTGACAGGGCGGGCACACCGATTGTTGTGCGGCCTGCGTGCCGTCTGGAGGACGCAATGCTGACCTGTATCGGCAACATGAAAATCCGCACCAGGTTATATGCCGGCTTTGGTGCCATCGTCATTGCACTCATCGCACTGGTGGGCATTTCCTATGACAGTTCCTCCCGGCTGGCCCGCGCCAACAGCCTCAATGTGACCTCATATGAAACGCAGGAACAGATGCATGCGCTGCTTGAAAGTCTGGCCAATATCCAGACGGGTGCGCGCGGTTATGCACTGACCGGCGATGACATGTTCCTGGCGCCGCTGCAGGCCGGCAAAATCACGTTTAACGAGCGCATGGAAAAAGCCCGGGCACTCGTGCGCGGCCACGGGCAGCAGACAGCGCGTCTCGATACGTTGGCCGTTGAGCAAAAAAAATGGCTGTAGGCCGCGATCGAGCCGGTCCTGAAGATGCGTCGTGGCGTGACCGCAGGCGTGATTCAGCTCGAATCGCTGGTGCAGTTCGAGCAGGGCGGCCGGGGGGAGCGCTCGATGACGACGATGCGCGGCATGCTCGATGAAATCAATGCCACTGAAACTGCCCTGCTGCTGCAGCGTGCCGGCGATGTCGCGACGTTCGAGCGACTGGCGCTGCGGGTGCTGGTCGGTGGCGGGATCGTGGCAGCACTGCTCGCCGGTGCGGTCGCGATGCTGATGATCCGCAATATCGTGCAACCGTTATTGAAAGCGGTGCGGGTCGCCGAAATGGTCGCCGCCGGCGACCTCACCAGCCGGATCGAAGTGCGTTCCGGCGACGAGACCGGACAGCTGCTGGCGGCTCTGAAACTGATGAACGATAGCCTGGCGGGCATCGTCGGACAAATCCGCGACGGCACGGCGACGATTGCGGCGGCTTCGGACCAGATTACGACCGGTAACCTGGCGCTGGCGGAACGCACCGGACAACAAGTGGACACGCTGAAAAAAACCGCCTCGTCGATGGAGCAGATGACGGCCACGGTCCGGCAAAATGCCGCGCATGCCAGTCAGGCAGAGGCGCTGGCGACATCGGCGTCCGAAGTCGCCCGCAAAGGCGGTATTGCGGTGATGGAAGTGGTGCAGACGATGGCGTCGATCCGCACTTCGGCGCAAAAAATCAACGACATCATCAGCGTCATTGACGGTATCGCTTTCCAGACCAACATCCTCGCACTCAATGCCGCCGTCGAAGCGGCGCGGGCCGGCGAGCAGGGGCGCGGGTTTGCTGTGGTGGCAACCGAAGTGCGCAGTCTGGCGCAACGCTCGGCCAGTGCCGCAAGGGAAATCAAGGTGCTGATCGCCAATTCGACCGAGCAGGTGGCAGCAGGCAGCAAGCTAGTGCGCAATGCCGGCGCGACCATGGAAGATATCGTCGCCAGCGTCAGGCAGGTCGGCGACATCATCGGCGACATCAATCAGGCCGGCCGCGAACAAAGCATCGGGATCGGGCTGATCAATCAGGCCATCGTCGAGATGGATCAGGCTACCCGCAAGAATGCGGAACTGGTGCATGACGCTGCCGCAGAAGCGCAGGCCTTGCAGGAACAGGCGCGCCGCCAGGAACAATTGATGAGCGCCTTTCAGCTCGGACCGGCTCCGGCTCAGGGCAACGCCCGTCGCACCCTGAATGACGACGACAGCGTCCGCAGTTGACGCGCGCTTGCTTGATCATTCTCAACGCCCGGGGCGGTGCCCGTCTCTAAGATGGTTTGTCGAATTGCCGGCCACTCGCATGGTCTTCCTTGAATGCCGGAGTCACGGCAGTTGACGTCCCTTAACTTTTTTACGAGGTGCATCATGCCAATCGATCTCTCCAAGGTCACACGTGAAGAACTGATGACCATCCATAGCGAGGTGCTGCGCAATATCGCATTGCAGACCAAAGAAGACCTCGCCAAGGACATCACCGCCGCCGGCCACGACTCCCACGGCAGCAACCATTCCAACAACAAGATCGTCGATTTGCAGAGCCAGGTTTCCGAGATATTGCGACGCTGATCCGGCGCATGGCAGGGTGCCGGTAATCGGCCGGCACTGTCTTTGAGCTGGCACGGCACGGAATCGGCAGCTGGTCCGGTGGACCGGTTTGAACAGCGGCAAGCGGGAGCAGTGGGAGGCGTGGCATGGATACGCAACGGGCAGGCAAAGAATCGGGGGGCGCGCGCGCTCCTGCAGGTGACGACTATCCTGGCATGCCGGAGGCAATCGCCCCCGTCGTCACTGCCTGCAACCACCGTGCGCCGGAGCATGCGGTGGTCAATCAGGTCATCCTCAAAATCGTCCAGCGCTGCAACCTTGATTGCACGTACTGCTATGTCTACAACCGCGGCGACGATTCCTGGAAGTCGCGACCGCCCGTCATTTCCGAGCGCGTGCTGCTCCGCCTGGCCGAGCGGATCAATGAACATTGCCGTCGCCATGCGCTATCGAGTTTTACGATCGAGCTGCACGGCGGCGAACCGCTGCTGATCGGCAAACGCAAGATGCAGGCGCTGCTGACCTTGCTGCGCTCCCGCATCGATGCCGCACATGTGCGCTTCACGATGCAGACCAACGGCTTGCTGCTGGACCCCGCCTGGATCGATTTGCTGGCGCAACATCAGGTCTCGTTCGGCATCAGCCTCGACGGACCGCCGGCGCTGGCCGACCGGTATCGCATTCAACGCAAGGACCGTTCCGGTTCGACACAACAACTGCTCGACATCATTGCGCAACTGCGTAGCGAGGGACCGCTGTTCGACCAGCTTTTTGGCGGCTGCCTGTGCGTGGTCAATCCTGATATCGACGGTGGCGAACTGGTCGACTGGTTTGTCGCGCAGGGTGTCGATGCCTTCGATTTTTTGCTGCCGGACGGGAATCGATTGAACCCGCCGCAAGGCTGGACCGGTGTCGCACCGTACCGCCGTTTCCTGTTGTCGGCCTTCGAGCGCTGGCATGCACTCGGGGCAAGCGCACCACGCATTCGCAAGTTTGAACTGATGATGTCCGGGCTATTGGGTGGCAAGGTTTTTCTGGATGCGCTGGGGGGCGATTTGCGTTTGCTGTGCGTCCTCGAATCCGACGGCTCTATCGGTGTCAGCGACGTCACGCGCATCTGCGGCGGCGAGTACGCCAACGATGTCCTGAACATCTTCGATCACGCACTCGACGAACATGTGCGGCGCTATCGTATCGACGAGGTGCAGCAGGTCTGTGGCACCTGCCGCGCCTGTCCGCACCTGGCCAGTTGCGGCGGTGGTTATTTGCCGCATCGTTTCAATGGCATCCATTTTGCCAATCCATCGATCTATTGCGAGGCGCTGTACGCGGTGTCGGCACGGATGACGCAGCTGTTGCACGAGCACTTGCCGGCCGGAATGCTTGCCGATATGGCGACACCTGCATTGCCGGCGTCATCGGCTGCGTCACGGGTCGCCTCCGGAGCAACGCGATGACCAGTTGGGTACGACAGTTCAGCTTGCCGTGCCCGGGGTCCGGCGAAGCGGTCTTCGATACCATCGTCACCTCGCACGGGGTTGCCGTAGCCACCGGATTGCTGGAGCGCCATGCCGATGACATTGCCAGCGCCAGTGACGGCCTGGTCGATTTCCTGCGCAGCTGGATCGCGGATCCGCAGGTCTCGACCGTGGCCTGGGATAGCGCGTTCGGACGGGCGCACCTGGCTCTCAAGGAGGGGCGGCACGATGCTTCAGGTGCGCTCGATGCCGCCGTGCGGATCGGCTTGCGGCTGGTGGCCAGCGGACAGCCGGGACGCTGGAGTGCGCAAATGGCGCCGGCCTCGATACAGCTCGATGAGCGCATCATCGATGACGTCGAACAGATCGAAGTGCATGTCGACGCAGTCAGCTGGGATGCCGGTTGCCGGCTCTGCCTTCGGCTTACCGATGGCAGTGCGCTACTGTGGCGACGCGATGGCAATCACTGGGCCGGCGACGGCGGTAGCCGGCTGGCATCAGTCGGCCGCTCGCGTCCGATTTACCTGCTGCCGCGCCAGGCCTTGCCGGGCGATGCGCGCAGCGATGAAATTTTTCGTCAATGCCAGCCGGTCGACAGTATTACCCCATCAATGGCCCGCTCGTTCGAGGATGGCATGACGGTACTGCAGCACAACGTGCCCGATTATTTGCCCTGGGTCGAACGGGTGCTCAATGGCATCGTCGTGTGCCCGCTGCAGGCACCTTACCGGCTTGTCAGCGGTAGCTGGGAAGATGTGCCCGGTTTCGTTCACATGTCGAGTCCGCATGGTGGTATCGATATCGCCGAGATCCTCGTCCATGAATGTGCGCATCAGTACTTTTACATGCTGCAGCGTGTCGGCGCGCTCGATGATGCGTCCGACAGCGCACTGTACTGGTCACCGCCCATTCGCAAGAATCGCCCACTCAGCCGCATCCTGATGGCCTACCACGCGCTGGCCAACGTGCAACTGCTCTATCACGCGGTGCGCAGCAATACGGCCAATCCTTCGCAGGACATTCGCTACGTCGCGCTCAACGAGCCCGACTTGCAAGCGGCAATCCGCGCGCTGGACGCGCCGTTGCGCGACAACCCGGCACTGACGCCGCTGGGTCGTGCGCTGTACATGCCGCTGGCAGAGCGCCTCGCCGCGTTGGTGCACTGAATGAAGCTGCAGATGGCAGGGGGTACAAAACGCTCCGCTGAACAGGATTTTTCAGCGGCATCTTCGCTTCCATCGATGCTGTCGTGGGATCTCTGGCGGCCGGCCGAGACCTGCTACCTGCACGATGCCGGTGGGATTCATGGCACCGGACACGCGGGCAGGATGCTGGTGTGGTCCAGTGTGATTGGCGGCTGGATGCGGCAGCAGGGGATTGCGGTCGATCTCGATGTCGTGCGCTGGTCCGCCGTGTTGCATGACGTGCGCCGGCTTCATGACGGACATGATCCGCTGCATGGTGCACGCTGCGGTGCGTGGATTAGCGAAGGCGGGTTCGCCGCCAGGTACGGCCTGCGCGCCAACGTCCTCAATGCCCGCCAACTGGAGCAGATTGCTTACTGCTGCACCTGGCATGTGCCGCCTGATCAGGCGGTACCGGCGATGACGCCGGAGCTGATATGCCTCAAGGATGCGGATGCACTGGACCGGGTCCGGCTAGGCGGACTGGACCGGCGGTTCTTGCGCACCGGCATCGCGGCGGCGCTGGTGCATCAGGCGCAATTTCTGTGCGATACCAGCGAACTGCAGGCCGGTTTTCGGGATGACCAGTGGGATGCCGTCCGTCTGGCGGCGCAGCGAATGGGTGTGTGGTCCCGGCCGGACGACGTGCGCCCGTCCGCCGGCCGGTGGCATTTTTTTGCGACCTGAGAACGCCGCCATGCAAGCCGACACAACGGGGATGCGTGAACAGGTCACGCCGGTCGATCTGACTGCCGCGCCTTGCGAACGGGTACTGCTGATGTGCGAGGCGCTGGCAGGATGTGGCACGCTGGTTCTTCATGGCAGCAATGTCCGACCGGTGCTGCAGACGCTGGAACCACGTCAGGCCAACGACCGCGCCAAGGTATCGGGCAATCAGTGTGCGGTGTACGCCAGCCTCGATGCCAGAGTAGCGTTGATGTACGCCTTGCTTGACCGGTGCTATCTTTCAGCGCGGTTGGGTTCGTGGCGGGTCGCTTATTGCTGGCAGGCAGGCCAGCTCCGGTTTTGCGTCAGCGACAACCTGTACCAGCTGTTTTGTAACGGCGATCCGGCACTGCTGTCTGACGGTGTGGTCTATGTTCTGGAGCGACGTCGATTCGTGCCGGCAGCGGACTCGGCGACGGAGTTCCACGCGCTATTGCCGCAACGCCCCGTGCACATGCTGAGCGTTGCTGCAACGCTCGGACGGGAGCTGTTTTATGCCGATGGTGATGCCGATGGTGATGCCGCTGGTGCTACCGTCATTCGCTATCCGCAGACGTAGTCTGATCCCCACGTCAATGCAGTGCCCGTTCTCAGTCCAGCTGCACCGAGCCGTCGGCTCCCCAGTTGACTTTCGTGATGCCGGGTTCGTCGGCCTCGAGCTTGCGCAGCGCCAGTTCCTGTGCGCTCAGGCTGGTTTGTTCCAGAGTGAGGGCGACATTCTGGTCGCGGCGTGCCAGAGCCAGCACGATGGTTTGCTGCAGTTCTTCCCATTGCCAGGGTTTCGGAATGAAACGGAACACTTCCGCCTCATTAATAGCCCGCACCGCCGTGTTGAATTCGGTCGAGGCGCTCAGCACCATGCGTACCGCATCCGGCTGGATTTGCCGGAAGCGGTTCAAGAATTGAATGCCGTTCATTGCGGGCATGTGGTAGTCCGAAATGGCCAGGTCGATGTCGATTTCGGCGGCACGCACCAGAGCCTCGGCGGGGTCCGTAAAAACCTCAATCCGGAGTTCGACATCGAACTTGCATTGCCGCAGTGTGCGTTGCAGTGCATGCAATATCAGCGGATCGTCGTCAAGCAGGAGTAGTCGTCGCATGAATTGTGTTCCTCGGATTAGTCGTGATACACCGTGAGACGCAACGGGTGTAACAGCGTTTTTTCGTAATTGATGATCTGGCGTACCAACCCGGCATCGAGCACATGGTCGGCCGACAGCAGCAGGGAGCCATCCGGTAACACCAGATCTTTTGCCAGTGTCATGCCCGGCTGCACTGCGGCGACGGGCACCACGACGGTGGCATGGGCCGGCTCACGCACCGGCACCAGTGCGGCATCGAGCATTTGCACGAAGGCATCGACTACCGCCGGATCATAGCGCTTGCCGCGGCTATGGAGAACGGCGGCGCGGGCTTCTTCGGGACGCAATTTTTTTGGCATCATCATGCCGATTTGCAGCTTGTCGTAATCGCTCGCCAGCGCCAGAATGCGGGCCCCGAGCGGGATGGCCAGTGCGGCCAGTTGATCCGGATAACCGGTACCGTCGAAGCGTTCCTGATGGGCACGCACCAGCAGTGCGGCACCGCGTAATTCATCCAGCGGCATCAATAACTGTTCGGCCCGGACCGGATGCTTGCGGTACTGGCCAAGCTGTTCGCCGCTCATGGCCGTTTGCGGTAGCGCCAGCAGTTCGTCACTCAAGCCGATTTGTCCGATGTTGTGCAGCATCGCCGCGACGAACACATCCTGCACGGTGGCATCGTCGCAATCGAGCCTGACGGCCAGCTTGCGTGCCAGGTCGGCTACCCGCAGCGCATGCCCGGCCAGACCACCGCCACGCATTTCGATCAGATTGGAAAATACCTTGATCGACAGCAGGAAATTCGTCTTTAGCTTGGCATTGAAGCACAGCAAACCGTCATGCGCTTTGCTGAGGTCGGCAGTGCGTTGCCTGACCTTGTCTTCGAGGCTGGCATTGAGTGCCTTGAGTGCTTCGTTCTGGGTGTGCGTGAGTAGCTCGAGACGCTGCTTTTCGTGTTGCAGGCGCTGGCGTTCCAGCGTGTGGCGCACGATCAGCTGGATGTCGTTGTCATCCCATGGTTTGGTGATGTAGCGATATATTTCACCACGGTTAATGGCGTCGAGGATGGACTGGACATCGGCATAGCCGGTCAGCAGCAGGCGCATCGTCCCGGGCCATTCGCTGCGGACGGCTTCGAGGAACTGGGCTCCGCTCATGATCGGCATGCGCATGTCCGAAATGACCAGGTCGACCGCTTGCTGGCGCAGCAATTCCAGTCCGGCCGCACCGCTGTCGGCGGTCAGTATCCGGTAGCCCTGGCCGCGAAACAGCCGACGCAGCGATGACAGGATGTTCGGTTCGTCATCCACGAACAGGATGGTGGGCAAGGGGGTGGCGGCGTCCATATCAGTGCGGGTCGGTGGCAGGCTGGTGGATGGGGAGCGTGATACGGAAGGTCGAGCCGGTCCCGACGACGCTCTCGACGGTGATCTGGCCACGGTGTTTCTGGATGATGCCGTAGGCCATCGACAAGCCCAGTCCGGTACCGATGCCGACCGCCTTGGTAGTGAAGAACGGATCGAACATCCTGGCTTGCGTCCCGGCGCTGATACCGCTGCCGGTATCGCTGACTTCGATGGATACCGAGGCGTCCGGCCCATCGTCATAGCGGGTCCGTATCGTGATGGTGCCGCGCTCCGGACCGATCGACTGTGCGGCATTGACGATCAGGTTCATGATCACCTGATTGAGTTGGGAGGGCAGACATTCGATGTCGGGCAGCTCGCCGTAATCGCGCACCACGTCAGCCTTGTACTTGACTTCGTTGCTGACAATATTGAGGGTCGAATCAATGCCGCGATGCAGGTTGGCCCATTGCCACTCCATGAAATTATCGACCCGCGAAAAATCTTTCAGGTCCTGCACGATCTGGCGGACGCGCACGATACCCTCCATCGATTCGCGCATCATGACCGGAATGTCTTCTTTCAGGTAGTCGAGTTCGATACGTTCGCGCACCGCGCGGATGTTGTCGCGCACAGGACCGGCACCGAGCGCCTCTTCGGCTTGCTCGTAGATATCGAGCATTTCCATCAAGCTGGCCAGATAGGTTTCCAGCGTGCCGAAATTGGAAAAGATATAGCCGATCGGATTGTTGATTTCATGGGCGACGCCGGCGGCCAGCTGTCCGATCGAGGCTAGCTTGTCCGATTGCACCAGTTGCTGCTGCACCGACGACAGGCGCTCGTTGACCTCGGTCAGTTCGGCGTTGCGGCGCAGCAGCTCGGCGGTGCGCTGTACCACCTGGCATTCGAGATCTTCCTGTACCCGGAGCAGCGCTTCCTCGGCCACTTTTTGCTGGGTCACATCCTGCAGGATTTCCATCGCGCCCACCACGTTGCCGTGCTGGTCAAAGAGCGGCGAGGCCGAAAAACGCAGCCATGCCGGACCATGTGCCAACTGCGGGAAAAAGCCCACGGCATCATAGGCTGACGGCGTCAGTGTCGAGGGCTGTGCATTGCCGGCATAGTGCGCGTTGACGGTGGCCGTGGTGGCGGCATCGACGATCAGGTCGGCCAGCAGCGGACGTGCCGCATCGTAAAAAGGCCTCCACTGGTCGCGGGTGCCTATCATCTCGGCTGCGGTGACGCCGGTTATTTTTTCGCAGGCGTTGTTCCATTTGATGACAACGTGATCACGGTCGATGGCAAAGGCCGGTACCGGTGAGCCGTTGAAGTATCCGGTGATGCCGGACAGGTCTGTGGCGGGTGGCAGATTGGTCGTGCTGGTCATGGTGCGAGTGCCTGGCAAATGCTGTTGTATTCAAGGCGGGCGTTGTCAAGCAAGAACGACAGCGCAGCCGGTTCGATGGACAGCCGCGCCCAGGCGATGTCGCTTACCGGCGGTACCGCTTCGGCGACATCGCCGGTGAGATCGAGGGCGTGGGCCAGGACGCTGGCAAGGTGCACGGTGATGGCCAGCGCGTCATCCGGTAGCGGGTTGTCATGGTGGGCGATGGCGCTGATGATGGTGTCCGGAAAGCGCCAGTGCAGCAGCAGCGCGGCACCGACGGCGCTCTGTTGAAAGCCAATGACGGCTAGCTCGGCATCCCGTTGCGGGCAATCCATCGCGCTCCGGTAGGCAAGTATTGCCGCGTATTCGTCGGGGCAGCGGGTCGCGATGACCAGCTCGCCGATGCCATGCAGCAGGCCGGCGAGGAAGGCCGTTCCCGGAATCTGGTCGAACCGGGCGGCCAGATTTTTTGCGCAGATCGCGGTGGCGATCGCTTTCCGCCAGAAGTGGTCGGCGTCGAATGCGGCATTGCTGTCGCGGCCGAATGCCGTCGTCATCGAGATGGCGGTCACGACCATGCGCACGGTGCTCATGCCAAGAATGGTGATGGCTTGTTCGATCGTGACGACACGCGCCGTCATGCCATAAAAAGGCGAGTTGGCCAGGCGCAGGGTCCGGGCTGCCAGTGCCTGGTCGAGCATGATCTTGTCGGCCAGCTGGCTGATGCGGATATCCGCCTGGTCCAGCGTTGCCATCAATTCCAGCACCAGTGCCGGCAGCGACGGCAGGTCGCGCGGATCGCCAATGAGCGCCTCGAGACGCAGTGCCGTCATCGGGCATCCCTGAGCGCTTGCGCCAGCATGGTCGCGCGCAGCCCGGCACTGGCGCTGCCGCTGGTGTGCCGGAAAATGAAATCAATACGTGCCGTGACCGCTTCCGGCGAAGGTGCGGGGCTTCGGGCAACGGGCGCCGGTAGTTCGTCATTGATCTGCACGCGTCCAATGCCACGCCGGCGCAGGCTGGCCAGCAGTGCCTCGGTGAGCAAGACGCCTTGCGGCAGCAAGGTATTGCCACTTGCATCGGCGACAGCAGCACCGAGCACCATGCCTGCGCGAGCGGCTTCCAGGGCGATGGTGGCGCTCATGATGCCGGCATCCGTTGCGGGTCCGGTGTCAGCGTCACCAGCCAGCCGGATGACGACGAGCCCTGTCCCATCAAATGGGTGCCGAGCAGCAAGAACTGGCCATCCAGCTCGACCGGATGTGGGCGTGGCGGTTGCTGGCCGGGAGGCGTCAGGTGGCGGACGATCTCCGGCAGCAAATAGCGCGCGTCACCGCCGAGCAACATGCCGCGCTGCGGCAGCATGCGCGCGGCGGCATCGTTGATGAAGGCAATCATGTCGCTGTCATCGATCGCCAGCACCGCTATCGGTATATGCCGCATGGCTTCGCGCACGATGTGCAGGCTGCTGGCGTCGCGGGTGATTTGCTCCTGCCGCAGTCCGAGTAATTCTTGCTGCTGCCGGTTCGCGGCGGCCAGTCCGAGGTTGACGGCGTAGACCTCGCGCGTTAGCCGGCGGTTGTCGTCAGCTAGTTCCTTGCGATGAAAGGCTTCTTGGATGTGGCCGCGCAGCTTGGCGTCATCCCATGGCTTGGTCAGGAACTTGTAAATCGCGCCTTCATTGACGGCATCGGTGACCGATTGCAGTTCGGTGTAGCCGGACAGAACCAGTCGTACGGTACGTGGAAAACGGGTTTTGGCGATGCTCAGGAATTCGACACCTGTCATGCCCGGCATGCGCTGGTCCGACAGGATTACATCGACCGGATGTGCGGCCAGGATGGCCAGCCCTTCGGCGCCGCTGTTAGCGGTCAGGATATGGTAATCGTCGCGGCGCAGCAGGCGTTTCAGTGATGACACCATGTTGACTTCATCATCGACCAGCAGCAGCGTGCGCAGTTTTTTCGGAGGAGCGCGCAAGTGCTCAGGCATCGACAGGCCCGAGATCATTAGTGCGTTGAAGCCGTCGGCGCTGACTGCCGGCGAAAACAGATGGCCCTGGATGTCGTCACACATGTTGTCACGCAGAAAATGGCATTGCGCTTCGGTCTCGACACCGTCGGCGACGACGGCGATGCCCAGCGTGTGTGCCATCGAAATGATGGCCTTGATGATGGCAGCATCATCGGGATTGCCGGTCAGGTCATGAATGAACGAGCGGTCGATCTTGACGGTCTTGAACGGGAAGCGGCGCAGGTAACTTAGCGACGAGAAGCCGGTGCCGAAATCATCCAGCGCCAGCCCGATGCCCATCCGGTGCAGGCGCGCCAGTGTGGTCCGGGTCAGCTCGTCGTCCTCGAGTACGGCGGCTTCGGTAATTTCGAGTGTCAGCAGGGCCGGTTCGAGGCTGGACGTCGCCAGGAATGCCGTGATCTGATCCGCCAGTTGCGGATCGCGCAGCTGTACCGGCGAGACATTGATGGCAACCGGCACTTTCGGCATACCGGTCACATGGCAAGTGGCCAGGTCGAGGCAGACCCGCTCCAGCACCCATAGCCCGATGTCATTGATCAGCCCGGTTTCTTCGGCCAGGGCAACAAACTGTTTGGACGGCACATCGCCGAGGGCGGGATGGTGCCAGCGCACCAGCGCCTCGGCACCAGAGACCTCGCCGCTGGTAAGATTAACCTGCGGCTGGTACAGCACGGACAGTTCGCGATTGCGCACGGCGTTGCTCAGGGCGGACTCCATGACAGTGCGATCGTGCAGTTGCTGCGACATGCTTGCCGAGTAAAACACCTGGTTGTTGCGTCCGGTTTGCCGCGCCTGCGTCAGCGCCATGCCGGCATATTTGAGCAGGTATGCGCTATCGCACTGGTCTTCGGGGAACATGGCCAGGCCGATCGAACAGGTCAGATAAATCGCCTGCGTCGCCAGCGGGATCGGCTGACCGAGCGCGCGTTGCAGGGCCTGACAGCGGGCGGCGGTGTCCAGACGCTTGCCGGTATGGAGGACCAGGGTGTAGCTGTCGCTGCGCGTACGTGCAACGATTTCGCCGGTCGTGATGCAGCTTTGCAGGCGTTCGGCGACAACCCGCGCCAGCGTATCGATAGCCTCCTCGTCGAGACTGTCGGACAGCACCGCAAGCTGGTCGATGGCAATCGTGACGATCGCCAGACCGGTGTCGCGGTAGAGCGGATTGATGAGTGCGGCATCGAGATACTGCTGCAGGCCGATACCGTTGGCCAGGCCGGTCAGGACGTCTTGCGAAGATTGTGTCGAGAGCAACTGCGCGGCAAGCTTGCGCGACGTAATGTCAGTCATCATGCCGACGAAACGGCAGGCGCTGCCGGTGTCGTCAAAGTAGGGCGTGATACACAGTTCGTTCCAGCGCAACACGCCGTTCATCCGGTAGTTCCGCAGCTCCACCGTCACCGGACGGGCGGCATGCATTGCCGCCAGCAGCACGGTGCGTTCGGGCTGGTCGCGTTCGTCGATTTGCAGGAACCAGGAGTGGCGTCCTGCCAGGTCGGCTTCGGTATAGCCGGTCATCGCCAGGAACGCGGCATTGACATACAGGATGCGGCAGTTATCGCTGACCCCGGCCATGATGATGATGCCGCAGGTGCTGATATCCATGACGAAATCGCTCAGCGCCCGGGGCGCGCCGGTCGTCGTATCGATAAGCTGTTTTGTGGAACTGGTCATCGCTAGCCTTTTGCGGGTGCCCGAATATATTTTTAGAAATGTTTCCGCAAAGAATCATAGCACGGTGCCGTGACGGGCATTTGTTTGTGGTGATCGTTGGTTGTTTCTTGCGGCGAGGTATTTTTTTCAGTCAGAAAAGGGCGCTGGGTGTCCGAATTGGCCATTCTCAAAACTGCCGGCGGGTGTTAGCCACTATAATGCTGCCCATGATTTTGTGCTCCAGATTGACTCTTCTATCTTGTTTTTCAGCCATGCTGCGGCGGGCACGTCTGCGCGCCGGCGCTATCCTCGCTGTCATGCTGTTACTGGCGAGCACGGCTACACCGGCCCAGACTGCCGGTTATGCGGTCGAGGTCAGCGGTGCCGGAGCGCTGACCGGTCTGCTCAATGATTTTCTGGATATCCGTCGTCGCGCCGCCGATCCTGCCATCGATGCCGGCGAACTGCAGCGCCTGGCCGCAGCAGCGCCGGCCCAGGTCCGCGAATTGCTCGCTACCGAAGGGTATTTTTCGCCGGCGGTGAAGCAGGAAGTGCTGGCCGATGGCGGGCAACCGCTGGTGCGACTGACTGTTGATCCGGGCACAGTGACCCGCATCGATTCCGTTGACGTGCGCTTTGCCGGCGCGATTGCGCAGGGCGATGGCAACGATACCGAACGCATGGCACGCCTGCGCCGGCAATGGAGTCTGGGCGGCGGCGCAGTATTCCGCCAGGCCGACTGGGACGACGCCAAATCCGTCCTGCTGAAAAACCTGCTCGCACGTGATTACCCGGCCGCCCGCATCGTGCAAAGTGCGGCGGTCATCGACCCGGTGCGTCACAGCGCCGCCTTGACCATCGATGTCGATTCCGGACCACCGTTTACGTTCGGCACCTTGCAGGTGAACGGCCTGAGCCGCTACCCGCAAAGTCGCATCGACCGGCTTAACCCTATCGTGCCGGGCGAACGCTATGCGCAGGACCGGCTCAATGAATTGCAGGCGCGCTTGCAGGAAAGTGGTTATTTCAAGTCGGTGATTGCGACCATCGATGCCGATCCGGCTACACCGGCGGCCGTGCCGGTGCGGGTGGATGTCAACGAAAACGAGCGGCGCCGCTTGCAGTTGGGTGGTGGTTTTTCGACCGATACCGGACCGCGCTTGCAAGCCAAGTTCCTCGACAGGAATTTTCTGTCGCGCGACTGGCGTCTCGAATCCGAATTGCGTATCGACCGCGGAACTCCGCTGCTGGCAGCCGAAGTGACGCTGCCGCCGCTGGACAATGGCTGGACGCCGAGCGTGGCCGGGCGCTTCGAGCGGTCCGATCTCTCCGGCGAGGTCAGCGACAAGATCCGCAACGATGCGCGTCTGACCAGTCCGGATCGCAATAACGAGCAGGTCATTGGCGTGTCGTTCCTGGCTGAACGCCAGCGCATCGACGACGCCGCCATCAACAACCGCCATGCGTTGATCGCCACCCATACTTTTACCCGCCGCCGGGTTGACAACTTGCTTGATCCGCGGCGCGGTTATGTGGCGGCGCTCGAGCTTGGTGCGGGTGTGCGCGGGGTGCTGACCGAACAAAGCCTGGTGCGCGTGGTCGGCCGCGTGACGTGGCTGGAACCCTGGACGCGCGAATGGAAAACCGTGCTGCGTGCGCAGGTCGGGCAAGTCTTCGGTGCCCGCCGCGAGACCGTGCCAGGCGATCTGCTGTTCCGTACCGGTGGCGACCAGACCGTGCGCGGCTACGGCTATAACAGCCTCGGTGTGGCCGAAAACAATGCGGTAGTGGGCGGGCGCGTGTTGGCCGTGTTCAGCGCCGAACTGGTTTATCAGATCACGCCGCAATGGGGTGCTGCGGTATTCAATGATGCCGGTAATGCGGCCGATTCCTGGCGCGACCTGAAGCTGGTCATGGGTACCGGCGTAGGTGCACGCTGGCGCAGTCCGATCGGGCCGGTCAATCTTGACCTGGCATTTGCTCACGAGACGCGCAAGCCGCGTCTGCATTTTTCTATCGGCTATGGCTTCTAAACCTGTTGTCGGACCGACCGCGCTGCCTCGCCGGTTGCTGACAGCCTGCGCTGTGCTGCTGTTGCTGGTTGCCGTCCTGTTGGCGGGCCTGCTCGGCACCGAGGCTGGCGCGCGTCTGCTGCTGACGCGCCTGTTGCCGGTGCCGGGATTGCAGATCGATGGCGTGCAGGGCCGCTTGCCTGGTCCGTTACGCATTGCCCGCCTGACGTTCGAGAATGCCGGCCAGTCCGTCGTGCTCGATGATCTGCGGCTGGACTGGCGACCGGGTGCGTTGTTCAATGGCCGCTTGCATGTGACCGCGCTGCGTCTGGCGCGGTTGCAAGTCACCAGCAAGCTGGACCAGCCGGCCGAGCCGCTGGTCTTGCCGGCCCGGATCGCATTGCCGCTCGATGTGCAGATCGATCAGGTCCGGGTTGATGGCGGCGAATTGCGCAAGGGTGCTCTCAGTCTGGTGACGCTGGGTGCTTTTGGCTTCAAGCTCGATTTCGATGGCGCGCGCTACTTGCTGCAACTCGATAATCTGGTCGCCAGTTCGGGCGCGGCCAGCGCGAACGTCAGTGGCCAGGCCACGCTGTCGGCGGTGAGTCCGTATGCGTTGCAGGCGAACCTGGTCAGTGCCGCGCGGGCGCAAGTGCAGCAGCAGGCCATCGGTGCCAGCGGTCAGCTTGACCTGAGCGGCTCGCTGGCCGAACTGGTTGCCGATATCGACCTGACCATCAATAAGGCACGCGTCACGGGCGACGCGGTACTGCGGCCTTTTGCCGAGCAGCCGCTGGGTCGCACCCGTTTGAGCGCGCGCGGGCTGGATCTGGCTGCGGTGCAGTCGACGCTGCCGACAACTTCGCTTGACGTGATGCTGACGGCGGTCGATGCCGGCAGCGGCCAGCTCACGCTCAGCAATGCCGATGCCGGCACCATCGATGCGCAACGCTTGCCGGTTCAGGATCTGCAGATTGACTTCACGCAGCAGGATGGCCGCATTGATTTCAGCCGGATCACGGCGGCGCTCGGCTCGTCTGCCCGGCCGGCCGGCAAACTCAGCGGCAGCGGAAAATTCGATCAGGGAGCACTGACACTGGCGCTGGCGATTGATGCGCTGGATGCGCAGCGGCTTGATCAGCGCCTCAATGCGACCCGGCTCGATGGCCGCATCGGCTTGCAGTCAGACGATGGCAAACAAGCGCTGACACTCGATCTGAGTGCACCGGCCGGGCGCAACAAGCTGTTGTTGTCCGCCCGGGCGACACTGGCCGACGCGGCACTGACGCTCGAGAAAGCCGAAGTGCAGCTGGCCGGCGGACGCCTCGATGCGACCGGCAAACTGGCGCTGGACGGCACCCGGGTATTTGCGGTTGACGGCAAACTGGCGCGCCTGCGCTTGCAGGATCTGGGCACGTTTGCCAATGTGCCGGCACTGGAGCTGACCGGTGAGTTCGCTATCGCGGGGGCGCTGGTGCCGCAGCTGAGTGCCGACTTGCACTTCCGCCTGGCCGATAGCCGGATCGCCGGCCAGCCTTTGCGCGGCGAGGGCGACGCCCGCTTGCGCGCCGACACGTTGCGGGTGCCGAACCTGCTATTGGTTGCGGGCGACAACCGGCTCAGCATGCAGGGTGAACTGGCCGAAGCGCAGTCGACGCTGACGTTTGCGCTGGAGGCGTCCCGGCTCGATCAGCTCGGCCCGGCGTTCGGCGGGGCGCTGACGGCCAAAGGCACCGTGCGCGGCAGCTTGCGCAAGCCGGCCGTGATCGCTGACTGGAAGGCGGTCAATGTGCGTCTGCCCGGTGCGCTGCAGATCGCCAGCCTGCAAGGCAAGGCCGACATACGGATCGATCCGCAGCAGGCGTTTTCGCTCGACCATGCCGTTGTCGAGGCTGACGCCAGCGGGCTGCGCGATGCCACACGACAGCTTGCCAGCCTGACCGCGCGTCTCGATTTTTCGACACAGAAACAAGCGCCGCTGGCAATCTCGGTTGCCGGTACGGGCTTGCAGGCCAGCGGCATCGTCGCCGATCAGTTCGCGCTGACAGTCAACGGCACGACCGCGCAACACGTGCTGACGGCCAGTCTTGGCGAACCGTCACAGCGCTGGCGTCTTGGCGCGACCGGCGGCCTGGCGGCGCTGGGGTCGGACGCACGCTGGGAAGGACGCATCGACAGTCTGGAAGGCAGTGGCAAATACGGCTTGAAATTGCTCGCGCCGGCACCGTTGTCGGTGTCGCGGCAGCGCACGGCGCTGGCGGATTTCCGGCTGCAGACGGACAACGCGACGCTCACGCTTGAGCAATTCATGAGTGACGACAAAGGCATCACCACGCGCGGGAACTTTGCGCATCTCGATGTGGCAGCACTGCTGGCCTTGCTGCAGCAGCCACCCGCAGTGGCCACCGACCTGAAACTGGGCGGCAGCTGGAATGTGCACATGACCGATGCGCTGAATGGCCGCCTGCAGATCCAGCGCGAGCAGGGCGACCTGACTGTGCGCGGCAGTAAACCGGTGGCGCTGGGCTTGACACGGCTCGACGCCGTGCTGGAGGCGGTCGACGGGCGGCTTGATGGCCGCGTGGCGATCGAGGGTAAGCAGCTCGGCCAGATTGTGGTGTCGGGCAAGACCACGACCGGCCGCGGCGATGCGCGTTTTACGCTGCCGCCTGATGCGGTGCTGGACGCCTCGGCCAGGCTGACGATTCCGGCACTCAATTGGGTGGGACCGCTGGCGATGGCCGGGCTGGTCACCGAGGGGCAACTGCAAAGCGCAATCATGATAGGCGGTACCGTTGCGCATCCGCGTTTTGGCGGCAGCATCACTGGTAATGACTTGCGCATCGTGCTGGCGGAGCAGGGCATCGACTTGCGCAAGGGGGTGCTCGACAGTCGCTTCGAGGGGGAGCGTTTGCTGGTGCGCAAGCTGCATTTCGAGAGCGGCAGCGGCACGCTTGACGCGTCCGGTCCGATCAACCTGGCGAGTGGTTTGCCGGAGGCGCAGATCCGCCTGATTGCGGATCATTTTCCGCTGCTCAATCGCAGTGACCGCAAACTGGTTTTGAGCGGCCAGAGCGATCTTGGCTGGCGCGACCAGCGCGCGACGATTAGCGGCGCGTTCAAGGTGGATTCAGGCAGTTTCGACCTGGGTCGGGCCGATGCGCCCGCGTTGTCTGAGGATGTCGTCATTCTTGGCAGCAGCCCGAAAAGCGGACAGCGGATGGCCGCAGCCATCGATATCGGTATCGACCTGGGGACTGGCGTGACGCTTGGTGGTCGGGGTCTCGACGGAGTGATCAATGGCAACTTGCGCATCGTCAGCACCGGTGGCGAAGCGTTGCGTGGGCAGGGCACGCTCAATGTCGTGCGCGGCACCTATAGTGCCTACGGTCGCAAGCTGGCGATCGAACAAGGGGTGCTGCGGTTCAATGGCCCGCTGAACAATCCGTCGCTCGATATTCTGGCCATGCGGCGCGGCACCGACGTTGAGGCAGGCGTAGCCGTGCGTGGCACGGTGCTGGTGCCGCGTGTCACGCTGGTGTCCGAGCCGACCGTGCCGGATGCCGAAAAACTCTCCTGGCTGGTCCTGGGGCGGGCATTGTCCACGGCAGGGAGCGGTGATGCCGGCGTACTTCAAGCAGCTGCTGCGTCGCTGTTGTCGCAGGGCGCTGCCGCGGGTGTGGAGTCACAACTGGCGTCGTCGTTCGGACTGGAGAATTTTAGTGTGGGCAAGAGCAGCGACAGTTTGCAGCAGCGCATCGTCACGGTCGGCAAGCAGATTTCGGCGCGCCTGTATGTCAGTTACGAGCAGGGCCTGGAAAATACCAGTAGCGTGCTGCACTTCAAGTACACGCTGACACCCAAGCTGACGCTGGAGGCCGAAGCCGGCGCGCGCAGCGCCTTGTCGCTGTTTTATAACCTGGTATTCGACTGACCCTGGATCGGGTCAGGGCGCGGTGGCTGGTACCGGTTCGCTGTCATGGGGCGGCAGGTCATGGACGATCACACCGACGCCATCAGGGATATCGGTGAGCCAGCTGCCTGAGTCGATTGCGCGCATGGCATCGCGATAACCCTGGTCCCAGCGCCAGTCGATCGACCCTTTCGAAAAATTGATGTCCTTCGATGCCATGTGCCAGTCGCGTCCTGCATACGGCAAGCGCACGATATGCATGGTGGTGTTGCAGCCGAGCGTAGCCAGTTGGCGGGCTTCGCCGGCGGTCTTTAGCGCTGCCGGCATTTTTTCATGCAGTGCATGCAGCGTGCGACGCAGGTTGTGCAGCTTCAGGTATTCGTTGATCACTTGCTGTGAACGCGATGCAAACATCACGTCTTTTTGCCGGGTCTGGACCTGATCCAGCGTGACCGGTTCCGGGCCATCAGCACTCCAGAGGTCCACCATGAAACACAGCGTATCGGCGCGTGGTTCATCATCAAGCACGGTGTCGAGCGGCGTATTCGAATACAGCCCGCCGTCCCAGTACAGTTCGCCATCGATGCGTACCGGGGCAAAGCCTGGCGGCAGGGCGCCGCTGGCCATGATGTGTTCGACGCCAAGGCGTTGCCGGGTATTGTCGAAGCTGGTTAGCGCACCGCTGGTGACTTTGAGCGCGTTGACGCTGAGTCGCATCTGGTGTTTTGCATTGATCAGGTCGAAGTCCACCAGTTCGGTCAGCGTTTTCGCCAGATCACTGGTGTCGTAGAAGCTGGCAAATTCCGGATCAACAGCCATTCCGAGCGGAAACAGGCTGAATTGTCTGGGGGTAAAAAACCCCGGCACGCCGCATGTCATCGCATCGGCTGTCGCCAGCAGTGTGTTGAGGCGACGCGCCTCATCCGGCACCCGGCTCAGGTCAAAGCCATCGTTATGCGAGACGCGATCCCAGAATTCGCGCAAGCGTGCCACGCGCATCGCCTTGGGATTGCCGGCAATGAGTGCGGCATTGATTGCCCCGATCGAGGTACCGACGACCCAGTCGGGCGTCAGATCGTGTTCGTCGAGTGCCTGGTAGATCCCTGCCTGGTAAGCGCCAAGAGCGCCGCCGCCTTGAAGGACCAGGGCGATGCGCTGTTTGCGCGGTTTTTTCAGCTTGGTGATGGAGGATGGTTTCATGTTGAGACCGTACCATGAACCGGGTCAGAAAAAGTGTGACCACTCGGTCATCCAGCCGGGCAATGCTGTCGCTTCCATCGGTTTGGCAATGTAGTAGCCCTGACCGTAAGTACATCCCATTTTTTTTAATAGGTTCCATTCGTCGCGGGTCTCGATCCCGACCGCGACTGACAACCGGTCCAGTTTGCTGGCCAGCGCCAGCGACGAACTCAGTACCAGGGCGAGGGCATTATTTTCGGCTGCTCCTGCAACAAATGAACGGTCAATCTTGAGTTCTGAAAACGGTATGCGCAGCAGTTGCTGCATGCTGGCGTTGCCGGTGCCGTAGTCGTCGACCGACAGTTCAAAGCCTTTCATGCGCAGGCGCAGCATGTTTTCAAGGCAGGCTGGGGTCTCACTGCGCAGTGCCGATTCGGTGATTTCGAAAATCACGAAGGGTGTTGCCAGGCGGTGGGCAGCGACCTGTTCGGCAATTTGGTCGGCGATACGCGGATCGAGCAGCAAAGCCGAACCAAGATTGATGGATACCGAGATCAGGAAGCCGGCATCATGCCAGCGCCGGCATGCGGCAGCTGACTGGTCGATCATGGTACTGGTGAGCCGGTCGAGTTGTTGGTGCTGTTCCAGTACCGGAATAAATCGATCCGGCAGAACAATACCGAAGCGGGGATGGTGCCAGCGCGCAAATGCCTCTACGCCTCGGACTTGACCACTGGCCAGTTCCACTTTCGGCTGAAACCAAGGCTTTATCTGGCTGTTATCGAGCGCATGGAGGATGTCATCGATATTGAATATTGGAGAAATCACGGTGGCGCAATCGGCATCTTCCTTGCAGCGCGCGGTATAACTGGAGATGAGTGAGGCAAGGGTTTCGTTAGTGGCAGGTCCTTGTACGAAACCGAGCAAGTTGATGCCGTATGCCCTGGACATCGTTTCGACTGAAAAAATCAGCGCCGGATCTACTACGCCCGAGATGATGATCGCCGTGGTGCTGTCAAATTTACCCATGTGGCGGATTAACTCTATGCCGTCCATCCCGTCCATCTGCAGGTCAATGAAGCCAATGTCGATGGATTGAGACTGATCCTGCAGCAGGGCCAGCGCTGCTGTGCCATCCGGCAAATCGATTACGTTCCGGGCCCCCAGATTGCCTAACAGGACATTCAACTTTTGCCGTTGTAATGCGTCTTCCTGCACCACAAGAAAGTTCATATCCGCAATATTCATCGCTCGCCTATCAGGAAATCGTGGTCGTAGCTTTTCATTAGGAGTCGTTCTGGTACCGATGGTACACGCTTTTTTATTGATTATTAGTAACTTTGGCGAGCGAAGATTTAGTCGCTGCAAAATGCGATTGCGAGTTAATAAATTAACCACGGAACCTTCTTTTCGCTTGAGTCGACTTATCGGTGTGTGCATGGTTAAACAGACAAGTTGTCAAACGCACGATCATACGGAGAAGTTATGACTACCAAATTACTCAATTCGTCCGATGTCATCGACATCATGGTGGCTGTGGTGCACGATCAAATTGACACCGACCCTTGCCGCGCACGTTACCGTGAAGCACTTAACAGTCTGGTACGTCTGGTGCGCGCCGAGCAAATGCTGGAGATGCAACGCGACTTCAATAAGCTGACCCAATTCTGCGATACCCGTTCCCATTATTAAGTACCAAACCGTGATTGCCGCGCAGGCGGATAATCACGTCATTCTTAATGATGATGACTTTCCATGAATCCATTGCCTGCTCGTCCCGATACGCCCTGCGTGGCTGTTTGTTCAACTACCTTTGATGATGTTTGCCGTGGCTGCGGCCGCACTGTGGCAGAAGTTGCACAATGGGTTTTTCTCAGCGAGTCTGACAAGGAGCGCGTCTGGGAGCGCATCATCGCCGAGGGCTATCCCCGACGCGAAGGCTAATCCGCTTCCGCAACAAAGCCTTGCGGATTGTTACTTTGCCAGCGCCAGTGATCGGCGCACATCTCAGCAATACCACGCTCAGCTTTCCAGCCGAGGACGTCTAGCGCTTTGCTCGCGTCTGCAAAACATTTGGCAATATCGCCGGGTCGCCGGGCCGTAATCTGATATGGGACTTCGCGGGCGCTGGCGAGTTCGAACGCCCGCACGACTTCCAGCACGCTGTAGCCCTCGCCCGTACCCAGGTTGACAGTAAATCCCTTATTGTTTTCGAATAGCTCCCGCAAGGCGGCTACATGCCCGATTGCGAGGTCGACCACGTGGATATAGTCGCGCATGCCGGTGCCGTCGACGGTCGGATAATCATTCCCGTACACCGACAGCTGCTTCAATCGACCAACCGCTACCTGCGCTACATACGGCATCAGGTTGTTGGGTATGCCGCGCGGATCTTCTCCAATCAAACCGCTCGCATGGGCACCTACCGGATTGAAATAGCGTAGTACGCCGATGGCCCATGCCGGATCGGATTTCTCCAGGTCATTCAATAGCTGTTCAACCATCAGCTTCGACCGGCCGTAAGGATTGGTGGCCGAGAGCGTTGCATCCTCGCGGATCGGTACGCTGACCGGATCACCGTAGACCGTGGCAGAGGAGCTGAAGACGACATGATGAACGCCGGCGCGCTGCATCTCTTCGAGCAGAATGACGGTCCCGCCGACATTGTTGTCGTAGTACATCAATGGTTTGGCGACAGATTCGCCGACTGCCTTCAATCCAGCAAAATGAATGACCGCATCGATCCTGCCGGCACTGAAAATGTCGCGCAGCACAGCGCGCTCCCGTACATCACCTTCCCGGAAATCGACTGGCCGGCCGGCAATCTGGTGCACTTGTTTCAGTGACAGTGGTGAGCTGTTGCACAGGTTGTCGAGCGCGATCACGTCATAGCCGGCAGCCAGTAGTTCGACGCAGGTGTGCGAGCCGATGAAGCCGGCTGCACCGGTGACGAGGATGGTTTTTTTACTTGTCATGGAAAGTCTGCCGTAAGAAAAGAGTAGGTTGCCGGATTGGAGGTCGTGCTTCGCCTTGCTTTTGTCGGATTGTACTTGAGCGTTATCTGGTCATTGCCTGGTCATATCTCTGTTCTATCGTTTCCGGCACGCGTGGCTGCTTGAAATTAAATCACAATATCGTTTATACCAATTGCGATACCGTACACTCACGACTGGATAATTATGTCGCAATCATAGAAAAGAGAGATGGCATGTTCGCTGCAGTGGATTTGGGATCGAACAGTTTTCGCCTGCATATCGGCCGTTATGAAGAGGGCGTTATTCGTATCGTCAAGACAGCACGCGAGCCGATCCGCCTCGGTGCCGGGCTTGATAGCCAGGGTAACCTCACTGAAGCGGCGATGCAGTCGGCAATTGCGTGCCTAACGCGCTTCGCCGATGTCCTGAGTGCCTACCCGCTGACCGCAGTGCGGGTGGTAGCGACGAACACCATGCGTATCGCAAACAACGCAGCGTATTTCTTACCGCTGGCCGAAAGAGCAATCCGCCATCCAATCGAAATCATTTCCGGTGAGGAGGAAGGGCGGCTTATTTATCTGGGCGTAGCCAGCACGCTCGATATCGAGCATGAGCGCCGCCTGGTGATCGACATCGGTGGCGGCTCGACCGAACTGGTACTTGGCTTTGGACCGGAAATCGAGCGTGTTGAATCGTTTGGTATCGGAACCGTGAAGCAAAGCACGACATTTTTTCCTGATGGCAACATTACCACCGCGGCTTATGCGCAAGCTATCTTGTCGGCACGTTCTGTTTTTGAGGATGCCGCGCCACCGTATCACCCGCGCTTCTGGAATATTGCTTATGGGTCATCAGGCACGATACGCGTGATTGCCGAGGTGATTGCCCGCAATGATCTGGGTGATGGTCGTTTGTCTATTGCAGGGCTTGACGCACTAATGAATCGGTTTATTGAGGCTGGTCAGGTCAGTCGAATTGAGCTGGCGGGCATGAAACCAGAGCGGGCTGCAGTGATGGTTGGCGGATTGGCCATCCTGATCGGATTGATGCAGGAACTAGGGATTACTGTGCTGGCACCCATTGAGGCTGGCTTACGGATGGGGGTTTTATGGGAGTTGCAGCTACGTGCCACCAAGCGGGACAGGCGGGAGCAATCGGTACGCAGTTTCATACAGCGCTTTCGGGCTGATGAACGACGCGCAGCACAGGTTGCCGTGTCTGCCAGTGCCATCTACGGCCAACTTAAACCGTCATCCGATAGCTGCGTGAAACTGCTGTATTGGAGTGCTCTTTTACATGAAGTCGGCATTGCGATCTCCCAAAGCGGATATCACAAGCATGCGGCGTACATGATTGAGCATGGCGACTTGCCCGGATTTACGACACGGGAACAGCGCACGATGAGTTCGCTGATCCTTGGACAAAAAGGGAATTTGCGCAAGCTCAACGATGCATTAGCGGATCCTGATTTCGCCAAGGCGATACTGGCCATGCGACTCGCCGTCCTACTGATGCACGCACGTATTGATATTGATTCTGGGCAACTTCGACCGCGCATGAAAGGCAAGATCGAGATTGAAATCCGACGCGAATTGGTGGTTCTTCATCCCACGTTGGCTTACTGGATGGGCAAGGAGCGAGAGTGCTGGCTTGAGGTTGGAGTTGATTTTTCAGTTCGTTACATCGGCTAGATTTTCGGTTGCCTGAAAAAAATAAACGGTTTATATTGTTTATACGATTACTAACATTGAGGACAAAATGACACCCGCCTTGCCATCGAAAACAACGTCAAAAAAACCGACTCCAACCACAGTTGCGAAGCCCGTTGCTGCTAAGGCCACCGCCGCTGCGAAACTAGCAACGACAAAGCCGGTTCGTACAAAGCCTGTGGCGGCCCAAAAGACTGTGCCGACCGCACGTGCAAAGCCTGTAGCGAAAGCGAAAGTAAGTACATCGATTGCTTTCCCAAAAAGTCTTCCTGAGACGGTTGATATCTCTGTTACCAAGGAAAAAGTGAAAAAAGCGAAGCTGGTGCGTGATAGTTTCACGATGCCGGAGGTCGAATACGCGGTTTTAAGTGACGTCAAGAAGAATTGCTTGAAAGCTGGCTTTGAAGTGAAAAAAAGCGAGCTTTTGCGCATTGGTGTTGCATTGATACGAGACCTTGATCTGGCTGCATTGAAATTGGCCGCGGCAACACTGTCTCCCTTGAAGCCGGGACGTCCACGGAAAGAAAAGTAGCGAACAATGCATCCGGGTTGTTGCCATGTCATTGAACGGACATCCTGCCGTCATTTTGTTGAAGTAATCCGCAGTTACGCTTTGGTCGTGTCAATGACAAGGGTAAATAATGCGAATTCTTACGACCATGGCGACTGGCGGTGCGCCGGACGCTGCAACTCTGTGCTTGAGCCTTGCGAGTACCGATGAGGAGGTAGTTGAAGTGCAGCGCTTGCGCTACAAGGTCTTCATTGAAAGTATGGGGCTGTCAGCGCTCGAAAACCGGGACGGACTAGATCGCGACGAGTTCGATGCCTGCTGCGATCATTTGATCGTGCGTGACACACGTTCGCTGAAAGTTGTTGGTACCTATCGGGTAATGAGTCCTCAGGCTGCGCGCAAAATGGGGCAGTACTATTCCGAAAAAGAGTTTGATCTAAGTCGTCTGGATAATCTTCGGTCCCGCACTGCCGAAGCCGGGCGCGCTTGCATCCATCCGGATTACCGTAGTGGTGGCGTCATCATGCTGTTGTGGGCGGGACTCGCTGCATTCATGAAAAAAGAGCGCTGCGAGTACCTGATCGGGTGTGCAAGTATCAGTCTTGCCGATGGTGGACACAATGCTGCCGCTCTTTACCGGGGACTGGCCGAGAGCAATATCGCACCGCTGGATTATCGGGTGACCCCACATTTACCATTCCCTATCGATGGCCGCAAGTCCTGCATCAAGCCGCAACCCCCCCCTTTATTAAAGGGTTATTTGCGCAGCGGTGCATGGGTTTGCGGAGAGCCTGCTTGGGATCCCGATTTTCACAGCGCAGATCTATTTATGTTGCTGCCACTTGCTCAACTTGACAGCCGCTATGCGCGCCACTACCTCGGCGCTCAAAGACCGGAGTGACATTGACCTGCTAGTTTTTGAATGAGGGGCAGTGCTGACGCACAACAACGGGTGACTTTCGATGGCGACGCAGTTCGATGTTTTTGCAATCGAAAAGTACCTGTCAATAGTGAAGTGCGTTCTCGTCTTGCGATGTCGTTGGCTCATCCGCGCAGGTAAAGATGCTGTTACATGCTAAGATCATGACCTCTCTGGGGAGACATACTATGTAACCCTGAGGCGCAATTTCATTAAACGAAAAAAGAAAGCCGGTTATGACGCAGCGAACTTGGATCACCGCGCACAATTGTTATTAACCGGGTCTTTTTTGCTGGTGCTCCACCGAAAAAGCGCGACTAGATCGCGTTTTTTTTCGCCCCGGTTTTTTTGTTTCGTCTGGTATTCAATTCAATTCAATTTGGCATCGGCCTATGTGTCATGTCATGGAGCTAAAAATGGTTTCAGTTCGTCTTCCCGATGGTTCGCAGCGGCAATTTGATAGCGCCGTTACCGTCGCTCAAGTTGCTGCCAGTATCGGTGCAGGGCTTGCGAAAGCGGCGCTTGCAGGAAAAGTGGATGGCAAGGTCGTTGATACGTCGTTTTTGATTGATCGAGATGTTGATCTGGCGATCATCACGGATAAGGATGCCGAAGGCGTCGACATAATTCGTCACTCTACGGCACATTTGCTAGCCTATGCGGTCAAAGAATTGTTTCCCGATGCCCAAGTAACCATTGGGCCGACAATCGAGAACGGCTTTTATTACGATTTTTCCTACAAGCGTCCGTTCACCCCGGACGATCTTGTTGCCATTGAAAAGAAAATGTTGGAACTGGCCAAGCGAGACGAGCCGGTGACACGGCAGGTAATGTCCCGCGATGATGCGATTGCCTATTTTCTAGCGCTTGGTGAAGCCTACAAGGCTGAGTTAATAGGGACAATTCCGGCCGATCAGGAAGTGTCGCTCTATACGGAGGGGAAATTTACAGACTTGTGCCGCGGCCCGCACGTACCTTCTACCGGCAAGCTAAAGGTGTTCAAGCTGATGAAGTTAGCAGGGGCATACTGGCGCGGTGATTCGAAAAATGAAATGTTGCAGCGAATCTATGGGACTGCCTGGGTACGCAAGGAAGATCAGGAAGCGTATCTGCATATGTTGGAAGAGGCTGATAAGCGGGATCACCGCAAACTCGGCCGGTTGCTGGATCTATTCCATTTTCAGGAAGAGGCGCCGGGCATGATTTTCTGGCATCCAAAAGGTTGGTCAGTCTGGCAACAAGTTGAGCAATACATGCGGCGTGTTTACCAGGACAACGGATACCAAGAAGTCAAAGCGCCGCAGATTCTTGACATCAGTTTGTGGGAAAAATCCGGGCACTGGGAAAACTACAAAGAAAACATGTTTACCACCGAGTCGGAAAAAAGGTCGTATGCGCTAAAGCCGATGAACTGCCCGGGCCACGTGCAGATATTCCGGTCAGACATGCGCTCGTATCGCGACTTGCCGTTGCGTTATGGCGAGTTCGGCCAATGTCATCGCAATGAGCCATCAGGCTCTTTGCATGGAATTATGCGTGTGCGTGGATTTACGCAGGACGACGGGCATATTTTTTGCACCGAAGACCAAATCCTTGAAGAGTGTGTTGCCTATACTGCGCTGCTGCACAAAGTGTATGCGGATTTTGGCTTTGCCAAGATCACTTACAAAGTGGCAACGCGTCCAGAGAAGCGTGTCGGATCAGAAGAGGCATGGGATAAAGCTGAAAACGCGCTGATTACATCGCTCGAGCGTTCCGGTTGTGAATTCGAGATATCGCCTGGCGAAGGGGCTTTTTATGGTCCTAAAATCGAATATACACTGACAGATGCCATTGGACGTGCCTGGCAGTGTGGCACGATGCAGGTGGATTTTTCGATGCCTATCCGCTTGGGTGCGGAGTACGTTGCCGAAGACAACAGTCGCAAGGTGCCGGTGATGCTGCATCGCGCAATATTAGGTTCTTTCGAGCGCTTTATCGGCATGCTATTGGAAAACTACTCAGGTGCGCTGCCAATGTGGCTCGCCCCAGTGCAAGTTGTCGTGCTGAATATTTCAGAAGGGCAGGCTGACTATGCGCGCAGCGTAACCCAATCCCTGAAAAAACAAGGATTTAGGGTGGAGTCCGATTTGCGCAATGAGAAAATAACCTTTAAAATACGTGAGCATTCTGTCCAGAAGGTTCCATATATCATTGTTGTTGGTGACAAAGAGCGGGATGCAGCAACAGTGGCCGTGCGTGCGCGAGGTAATGCGGACCTAGGAACGATGCAAATTAGTACACTAATCGATCGCCTCCTTTCCGACGTAGCCGAGAAGTCCTGATCAGGATTATCTGCCGCATAACAGCACCGCCGTTTCAATTGATTTTTAAAGGAAATTACAATAGCTACTGACAAGTCACATCGCATCAACGGCGAGATCACTGCACCCGAGTTGCGTTTGAGTGGCGTAGAAAACGAAGCACTTGGTATCGTTACGCTCGCCGAGGCCTTCCGCATGGCGGAAGAAGCAAACGTGGACCTTGTCGAGATTGCGCCGACTGCGCAACCTCCGGTTGCGCGCTTGATGGATTATGGCAAGTTCAAGTATCAGGAGCAAAAAAGAGCTCATGAAGCTAAGCTGAGACAAAAGATCATTTTGGTGAAAGAAGTGAAATTCCGCCCTGGGACCGATGACGGTGACTATGGAATCAAGCTTCGTAACCTGATTAAGTTTCTTGATGATGGCGACAAGACCAAAATCACCTTGCGCTTCCGTGGCCGTGAGATGGCGCATCAGGATATTGGTGTGAGGATGCTTGAGCGACTCAAGCTCGATCTTGAGCCGTACGGTCAGGTTGAGCAGTGGCCCAAAATGGAAGGGCGTCAAATGATCATGGTCTTGGCGCCGAAGAAAAAGAAGTAGAATTCGCCGGGCCCTGTATTTCGTAGGGGCCGGTAGTAGCGGTGGACTCGATTCCATCGCATAACAAGTGAGAGCAGGCATCCAAGTGCAGCGAAATGCTGCCACCTGCAATCATGTTAAAAACGGAGCTGTCTCAACGACAGATTGCTATGCCTAAAATGAAAACGAAAAGCGCCGCAAAAAAGCGCTTTCGCGTCCGTCCAGGTGGTACCGTCAAGCGCGGTTCGGCTTTTAAACGCCACATCTTGACCAAAAAGACGACCAAGACCAAACGTCAATTGCGCGGTGCCAAAGAAGTCCATGCCACAAACATGGTTTCGGTTCGCTCAATGCTCCCGTACGCTTAACCTCACACTCAAATTTAAGGAGTTACTATGCCTAGAGTAAAACGTGGGGTCACAGCACGGGCCCGCCATAAAAAAGTTTTAGACCAAGCCAAAGGCTACCGCGGTCGTCGTAGCAAGGTCTACCGTATTGCCAAGCAAGCAGTCATGCGCGCTGGACAATATGCATACCGTGACCGCCGTAACAAGAAGCGCGTCTTCCGTGCATTGTGGATCACGCGTATCAACGCGGCATCCCGTGAGCATGGCATGACTTACAGCGTTTTCATGAACGGCCTGAAACGTGCTTCCATCGGTTTGGATCGCAAGGTCCTAGCTGACATGGCAGTAATGGACAAACCGGCTTTCGCCGCGATTGTCAATCAGGTGAAAGCCAACTTCGCCGCTTGATTGTAGTCGAAATACGAGTCGTCCTCGGACGACTTGTCAGGCGGGGCAGAGGTTTTAGACCTGTGCCCCGTTTTGTTTTCAACTCCTGCTTCGGCAATTTTTCCTGAACGGGAAACCGCGCATGAACCCTCTAGAACAACTCGTAATGCAAGCCCAAGCTGACTTCATTGATGCGCCCGATGCGGCTGCACTGGAAAATGCGAAGGCAAAATATCTTGGAAAAACTGGCCAGATTACAGAGCAAATGAAAGGCCTTGGTAAGCTTGCCGCCGATGATCGCAAAGTGCAGGGTGCCACTATCAATGCCGCAAAAGAGAAAATCGAAAAGGCATTGACTGCCCGGCGAGATGCGCTGGCAGATGCTCAGATGCAGTTGCGGTTGAACGCCGAAGCGATCGATGTGACATTGCCTGGTCGGGGTCGAAGTGTCGGTGGTATCCACCCCGTGATGCGGACCTGGCAACGCGTCGAGGAGATCTTCGGTTCGATAGGATTTGATGTCGCAGACGGACCTGAAATCGAAAACGACTGGACCAACTTCACGTCGCTCAACAGCCCGGAAAATCATCCTGCACGGTCAATGCAAGATACGTTCTACATTGACGGCGATGATAGCGAAGGGAAGCCATTGCTACTTCGGACGCATACGAGCCCGATGCAGGTCCGCTATGCCCGTATGAACAAGCCGCCAATCAAGGTGATCGCTCCAGGCCGCACTTACCGAGTCGACAGCGATGCCACTCATTCGCCGATGTTTCATCAGGTTGAGGGTTTATGGATCGACGAAAATATCAGCTTTGCCGACCTGAAAGGCGTGTACCTGAACTTCGTCAAAGCATTCTTCGAGACCGACGATTTGCAAGTACGATTTCGGCCTTCGTATTTCCCATTTACTGAGCCATCGGCTGAAATTGACATTGCGTTTGGTAGCGGTCCGCTGAAGGGGCGCTGGCTAGAAGTATCGGGTGCCGGTCAAGTTCACCCCTCCGTTGTACGCAACATGGGCATCGATCCTGAAAAGTACATTGGATTTGCTTTTGGTTCAGGCCTTGAGCGACTCACTATGTTGCGATACGGCATTAGTGATCTCCGCCTATTCTACGAAGGCGACTTGCGCTTCCTTAAACAGTTCAACTGATCAGTATGTTGTCGTGACGAGGGGGAGGTACAGAAAGTACCGCCTGATTTATTCGTAGTTCATGACGCTAGTCGTCAAAGGGTTCACAAATGCAATTTTCCGAAAACTGGCTCCGTTCCATGGTCAATCCGACGATGACGTCGGATGCGTTATCGCACTTGCTCACCATGTCGGGACTGGAGGTTGAAGAAGTCAATCCGGTAGCGCCTCCGTTTTCTAATGTTGTTGTTGGCAAGGTTATTGAGTTGGCACGACATCCGAACGCCGATCGTCTCAATGTTTGCCAAGTTGATGTGGGTACAGGGACGTTGCTTAATATCGTCTGTGGTGCGCCGAACGTACGGACCGGAATGAAGGTTGTTTGTGCGATTGTCGGTGCAATACTTCCGCCTGGAGAGGATGGTAAATGCTTCGAAATCAAGGTCGGTCAACTGCGCGGTGTCGAATCTCAAGGAATGTTGTGTTCGGCGAAGGAATTGAAGCTGTCAGACGAGCATAGCGGTTTGATTGATTTGCCCGATGACGCTCCCGTAGGACAAGATATACGTGACTATCTGCAGTTAAATGACTTGACGTTCACTATCAAGCTCACTCCCAACAAGGCGGACTGTCTGTCGATTCTTGGTGTTGCTCGCGAAGTATCTGCATTGACAGGTTGCACATTAAATAAGCCCACTTATCAGCCGGTAGCGGTCACCATTGCAGACGTGTTGCCGGTGAAGATCAGCGCACCAGATTTGTGTGGACGTTTTTCCGGACGCATAATCCGCGGTTTGAATGCCAAAGCTGCAACACCTGAGTGGATGAAACAGAGACTCGAGCGGAGCGGGCAACGATCGATCGCCGCATTAGTCGATATTTCCAATTATGTGATGCTCGAACTAGGGCAGCCCTCTCACGTTTTTGATTTAGCCAAAATTCATGGCGGCCTCGATGTCCGTTGGGGACGCGCAGGAGAAGCATTAAAGCTGCTGAACGGTAATGTCGTGGCAGTGGACGACTGGGTTGGTGTCATTGCAGACGAGCAAGAAATCGAATCATTGGCTGGAATTATGGGCGGTGATGCTACGGCAGTGACGTTGGAGACAACGGATATCTACCTTGAAGCAGCTTTCTGGTTTCCGCAAGCGATACAAGGACGGGCGCGTCGTTATAATTTTTCTACCGACGCTGCACATCGATTCGAACGTGGTGTGGATTTTGCTGCGACAGTCGAAAGTATTGAGCGCATTACGGCGCTGATGATCGAGATATGCGGACAAGCAGGAGTTACGCAGGTTGGACCAATCGACGACCAAGTCACTAACTTGCCATCCAGGTTGCCAGTACCATTGCGAACGGCTCGGGCCAGCAAAATCATCGGTGTGTCATTTACTGATGCAAAAATCGCCGAAATTTTCTTGCGTCTCGGTTTCGAGTTTACGCAAAAAACTGGTGTGTTCGAGGTAACGCCCCCTTCATTTCGTTTTGATATGGAAATTGAAGAAGATCTGATCGAAGAAATTGCACGGGTTTTTGGCTTTGAAAATATTCCCGCGTTGCCACCTGTCGCGGCAAATGCAATACGAGTGCGTTCGGAGGCGGTGCGGTCGTTGTTCACGCTGCGCAGACAGATTGCGGATCGGGATTATCAGGAGGTTGTGAATTTCAGTTTTGTCGAAGAGTCGTGGGAGCATGATTTCGCAGGAAACGATACACCGATCAAGTTACGCAACCCGATTGCCAGTCAGTTGAGCGTGATGCGTTCAACTTTGATTGGAGGCTTGATTGCGAATGTCCGCTATAACCTCAATCGAAAAGTATCTCGCATTCGAGTGTTCGAATTTGGCACGGTATATCGGCGCGATAGTACGGTGAAAGATGGTGCGTTGACAGTTGCCGGATACGCGCAAGATAAACGCTTAGCGGCACTGGCGTACGGTCCGGTAGTCGAAGAGCAGTGGGGACTTGGTACTCGCAATGTCGATTATTTTGATGTGAAGGCGGACATCGAAGCGTTATTGGCTCCGGTAACTGCGCATTTCGTTTCGATACAGCACCCTGCATTGCACCCTGGCCGCTCAGCAACCATCCTCGTTGAAGGCAAAGATGTGGGATTTATTGGAGAACTGCACCCGCGTTTGCAGCAACGCTACGAGTTGCCATTGTCGCCGGTATTATTTGAGATCGATGCTACGGCGTTACAGTCACGATCACTGCCTGTATTTCAGGAGATTTCTAAATTTCCTGCAGTTACTCGCGATCTAGCGTTCGTCGTCGACCACACAGTCCAGGTACAAGATTTGATTGATACTTTCAACGCAGAAAAGAGGGAAAATATAGCGTGTAGCCCAATGCAAGCCATTGTTTTATTTGATGAATATCGCGGTTCCGGTTTATCTTCTGACGAGAAAAGTCTTGCTTTCAGATTCACCTTGCAAGATACTCAAAGTACACTGCAGGACGAGAAAGTTGATGCCGCGATGTCTGCATTTGTATCATCTGTCAATAAAAAACATGGCGCGAAATTGCGTACTTAGGGCCGGGCCGGAGAAAGCTAATGAACGACGTTATCTCGACCGAATTTCAATCTGTGTTGAGTGCCGACCTAGACCGCGCAATGTTAGAGGCACAGGCCAGGTCACAAGCGGAAAAGGATTTGCCAACGCTAACCAAGGCCGAGCTAGCCGAGCTGCTGTTTGAGCAAGTTGGCTTAAATAAACGTGAGGCTAAGGATATGGTCGAAACTTTTTTCTATGAGATCAGGGATGCACTAGAGCGGGGGGAGTTAGTGAAGCTATCCGGATTTGGTAATTTCCAATTGAGAGACAAGCCACAGCGTCCCGGTCGGAACCCGAAAACAGGTGAAGAAATTCCTATTACTGCGCGCCGTGTTGTTACTTTTCACGCCAGTCAAAAATTGAAAAGTATGGTTGAACACGAATATCCTGTATTGCCTCCTCGCATGGCCTAATTAAAATCAATGAACGATCGATCAAGTAAGCCAGAGCTTATGGTATTGCCGTTAATCCCAGCAAAACGTTACTTTACTATCGGTGAGGTTAGCGAGTTGTGCGGTGTAAAGCCGCATGTTCTGCGTTATTGGGAACAAGAGTTTACCCAATTAAAGCCGGTTAAACGACGCGGGAATCGGCGCTATTATCAACACCATGAAGTCTTATTGATCCGTCGTATTCGTGAGTTGCTTTACGAACAAGGTTTTACTATTAGTGGAGCGCGCAATAAACTCGACACTCGCTGGAGTCAGAGTGAAGAGGTAAACCTCGCTACTACTTGTTCTACGGCTGTTGATCCGTTATACACGGATATTCGGACTGAACTTTTCGAGATAATGGCGTTACTCGAACCGTAAAAACTTCGTTTTAGCCTTTTCTTGTTGACGTTGATCTATCTGCCTTGCAAGTCAATGAGCTCACAACCGTCCCATCTGGCGCGATTGTGTCCAAATGAACATCAAATCCCCAAAGACGTGCTGCATGCTTTAATACTTCGTCGGCGTGCTGGTTGAGTGGACGGCGCTGAAATTCCATGTGGCGTAAAGTCAGCGCCCTATCACTACGTGTGTCCACTGACCAGACCTGAATATTTGGTTCTCGGTCACCGAGATTATATTGGTTTGCCAATACACGCCTTACGTAGTGATAGCCACTATCGTCGTGAATAGCAGATATATGCAAGTTCTTGTCACTGTCATCATCCAGAATCGAAAAAAAATGGAATTCTCGAATCAGCTTTGGTGAAAGGTATTGAGCGATAAAACTTTCATCCTTGAAGTTGCGCATAGCAAAATCCAATGTTTGATGCCAATCCGTATTTGCAATGTCCGGAAACCATACTTTATCCTCTTCGGTAGGTTGTTCACAAATACGACGAATATCGCGCATCATTGCATAACCTAATGCATAAGGATTGATGCCGTTGAAATTCGGACTATGCACTGACGGTTGGAAAACCACGTTGGTATGGCTCTGTAAGAACTCAAGCATGAAGCCGGTACCGACTACTTTTTCTTCGTATAGCTGGTTTAGGATTGTGTAATGCCAGAAAGTCGCCCATCCTTCATTCATGACTTGTGTCTGACGCTGAGGGTAAAAATATTGTGATATTTTCCGCGTGATTCGAATGACTTCACGTTGCCAAGGCTCAAGTAGAGGGGCATATTTCTCGATGAAATAAAGAAGATTCTCTTGGGGTTCTGTTGGGAATCGTGTTGTTTCAGTATTTTCTGTTTCGTCTTCTCTGCGAGGTAAAGTCCGCCACAGATGATTTACTTGTGACTGTAAATAAGCTTCGCGTTCTTCCTGGCGCGCATGTTCTTTTTCAAGCGATAGCTTCGCTGGGCGTTTGTATCTGTCCACGCCGTAATTTTGCAGTGCATGGCAGGAGTCGAGTAAGAGTTCGACCGCATCGATGCCGTGCAAGCGCTCGCACTGGGCGATATAGTTGCGGGCAAAAACCATGTAATCAACAATAGCTTCTGCATCGGTCCACGTTCGAAACAAATAATTGTTTTTAAAAAAAGAGTTATGGCCGTAAGCGGCGTGCGCAATGACCAACGCTTGCATTGTCAGACTATTTTCTTCCATCAGATAGGCGATGCAAGGATTCGAATTGATGACGATTTCATAAGCCAACCCCATTTGGCCTCGTCTATAGCTTTTTTCAGTTGAAAGAAAGTGTTTTCCGAACGACCAATGATGATACGAAACCGGCATTCCGACAGATGCATAAGCATCCATCATTTGTTCGGCGCTAATAATTTCTAATTGATTGGGGTAGGTGTCTAGGCCGAAGTCGCTGGCAACGCGGCGAATTTCATCATGTATATGTTCTATTAATTCGAAGGTCCATTCGGACTGTTCCGGCAATTTATAATGCGGCGAGTTGACCGGCGAAAGATTTTTTTTCATTGCGGCACCTGCTTTCGAAACAATTCACGAAATACGGGATAAATATCGGCACTTGTAGTGATCTTCTTCATCGCGAAATGCGGATAGATAGTGGCCACTTGAGCGTATTCTTGCCAGAGATTCTGTGCTGCTCCGTCGGTAATCTCGATATACGCGAAATATTGCACGGCAGGCATTACCATGTCGATCATCAGTTTTCTGCAATTGACAGAATCACTGTCCCAATTATCTCCATCTGATGCCTGGGCCACATAACTATTCCAGTCCGCTCTTGGATACCGTTCTAGAATTATTTTGGTGAGGAGATGTAGTGCCGAAGAGACTACCGTTCCACCAGACTCGCGTGAATGAAAAAAGTCATCTTCATTTACTTCAGTCGCAGAAGTATGGTGCCGAATAAAAACAACGTCGATTTTCTCGTATGCTCGTGTCAGAAACAAATGAAGCAATATAAAAAAGCGTTTTGCAGTATCTTTTTTCTGTTGATCCATGGATCCCGAGACATCCATAATGCAAAACATTACTGCCTGACTCGAGGGCTTTGGCGTCTTTATACGATTGCTGTATCGAAGATCAATCGGATCGATGAAGGGAATCGCCCGGAGCTTGGCCTTAAGTCGGTGGATGCTGCCTTTTAGCTCCTTAATACTCATTTCATCCGGAGGGACGATCCTGCCTAATTTTTCCAACTGATTTTCGGCTAAACGCAATAACTTATTCGAACTGCCACCAGCGGCAATTCGACGACCAAGTGCGCCGCGTAACGATCTCAAGACGTGTATGTTGGAGGGAGTGCCCGTTGTGTTATAGCCAGACCGCGCCGTTTTGAACTCTTTAATCGCTGTAATTTGCCGCTTAACCAAATAGGGAAGCTCTAGATCTTCAAAGAAGTAATTCATGAATTCTTCCTTGGTTAGCTCAAACAGAAAGTTGTCGTCGTCTGTCTGGTCGCTGTTGCCAGCGCTTCCTTTCCCGGAGCCGGAGGCATTTTCTGGTCTTGGAACGGAGTCACCTCTCAGATAATCCTGGTTCCCCGGGCGAACCACTTCCCAGACTCCACCGTGGGCATGTCCAAAATGGGGCTCATTGACATCTTTGACCGGTATGGAGAGCTTTTCACCGGTTTCCATATCGGTGATCGAGCGATCTTTGATAGCACGGGCAACAGCATCTTTGATCTGGTTTTTATACCGGCGTAAAAAACGCTCACGATTGACTGCAGATTTATTTTTGCCTTGTAATCGTCGGTCGATAAGATGAACCAATATGACCTCCTACAAATAAGATTACCGAAAATACGCATATATAATCAGTCGTATGCGTTTCGTTTCATGCATTATGAAGATTTACGCACTCTCAAATACCACTCACATAAAAGACGAACCTGTTTAGCCGTATAGCCTTTCGCTATCATGCGGCTGACAAACTCTTGGTGTTTATTTGCATCCTCTGCACTGCCTTTTGCGTTGAATGAGATAACCGGTAAGAGTTCTTCGGTGTTGGAAAACATTTTTTTTCGATTACGGTTCGAAGTTTTTCATAACTTGTCCACAGTGGATTTTTACCTCCGTTCTGGGCGCGTGCCCGGAGAACAAAATTAACTATCTCGTTACGAAAATCTTTGGGATTCGAAATGCCTGCTGGTTTTTCAATCTTTTCAAGTTCCTGATTGAGCGAATTTCGATCAAAACTTTCACCTGTATCCGGATCCCGGAATTCTTGATCCTGAATCCAGAAGTCTGCAAAGGTTACATATCTATCGAAGATGTTTTGGCCGTATTCAGAATAACTCTCGAGGTAGGCAGTTTGGATCTCTTTGCCAATGAACTCTATATATCGCTGCGCTAAATGTTCTTTAATATACGCAAAATACTTTTGCTCTGTCTCTATTTGGAATTGTTCGCGTTCAATTTGCTGTTCTAGTACATATAGTAAATGCACTGGGTTAGCGGCTATTTCAGTGCTGTCGAAATTAAACACTTTGGATAATATTTTGAAGGCGAAACGTGTCGACAGTCCAGTCATGCCTTCGTCCATTCCAGCGTAGTCTGTGTATTCATGCATTGACTTTGCTTTTGGATCTGTATCTTTCAGGTTCTCACCGTCATAGACCAGCAGTTTGCTGAAAATACTCGAGTTTTCTGGCTCCGCTAATCGAGACAAAACGGCAAATTGAGCCATCATTTTCAAAGTGCCTGGGGCACAGGGCGCTTGCATTAACGATGAATTTTTTAATAATTTTTCATAAATTTTTGTTTCGTCACTGACACGAAGACAATACGGTACCTTTACAATATAGATTCGGTCTAAGAAGGCTTCGTTATTTTTGTTATTCTTGAAAGTCTTCCATTCGGATTCGTTGGAATGCGCAAGGATGATGCCATCGAAGGGGATAGCCCCAAAGCCTTCTGTTCCTTTGAAGTTTCCTTCCTGAGTGGCGGTCAATAGCGGATGAAGTACTTTGATAGGAGCTTTGAACATTTCTACAAATTCCATTAATCCCTGATTTGCAAGACAGAGACCGCCGGAATAACTGTAAGCATCAGGGTCATCCTGTGAATATTCCTCCAGTTTTCGTATATCAACTTTACCAACCAACGACGAAATGTCCTGATTATTCTCATCGCCTGGTTCAGTTTTCGAAATTGCAACTTGCCTAAGAATGGATGGATAACGCCTTATCACACGGAGCTGATTGATATCACCATTCAATTCCTCGAGACGCTTGACTACCCAAGGGCTAGGGATAGATCTGAGGTAACGACGTGGGATGTCGTATTCTTCTTCAAGAATTTCACCGTCTTCGATCTCATTAAACAGACCAAGGGGACTTTCATTGACCGGCGAGCCTTTGATTGAGTAAAAAGGTATTTTCTCCATTAGTGCTTTTAGTTTTTCGGCGATTGATGATTTGCCGCCGCCCACCGGTCCAAGTAAATAGAGTATTTGTTTGCGCTCCTCCAAGCCTTGAGCCGCATGTCGAAAGTATGAAACAACTTGTTCGATGACTTCTTCTGTTCCGTAGAATTCTTTGAATGCAGGGTAGATTTTGATAATTTTATTCGCAAAAATACGCGAAAGCCTGGTGTCGGTACGTGTATCGATCAGTTCAGGCTCACCGATAGCAGCGAGCATTCTTTCCGAGGCTGTGGCGTAGGTAAGCCTGTCTCTTTTGCACAGATCAAGATATTCTTGCAAGGAGAATTCGTCCTCCCGGGTCCGCTCATAGCGTGCTGCGTAATTGTCAAAGATTTTCATGAAAATGTCCTTTGGAGTTATGCCAACGACGAGAATCCTTTTTACTTCTTGAATCTGCTTGCGGGAGTGATTAAATAATACGCGTAGTTTAGAATTTTCGTGTCGTTTCTATGTCTCACTGGCACCTAGAAAATGTATTTCGTTTTTCAAGCCATCTGGTGGGGCTGACAGGAGATGATTGGTAGAAAGGTGATTCCTTGAAAAAAGCGATGATTCTCTTTTTGGTATATCCCTGGCAGGTAGAGAAAGGAGGAAGTTGTCTGCTTGTATCGCACCGTAGTGGCAAAAATCTAGCGCTGTTTGCTTCTATCGTGGCGTTGTCAGATAGAAAGTTGCCCGCACATCGCTCGAGGGAAACGCTGATTTAATCGCCTGATTTTTGGCGAAAAAATATTGGATGGACGTGCAATTTTAATGAGATGACGATGGCCATTAAGCAAACCAGTTCTTCGAATGTCGAATTTTCTACGAAGAAGCACACCACGCGTTAGCGACCACCCAGTGGCGTTATAGGTACGCAATAAGCTCCTCCGTCAGAATTGATTTTTGATCAATGACGCGGAGACGTAATGAATACTCCGTTATCACCGACCCTTAATGCCACTGCCATTGCGGCGATGGCGTCGCCAACGCTGATCTCTATAATCGGCAAACTGGAGCACGAGAACGTTCATCAGTGCTGGCAAGTTGCTTGTTTTCAGCACCAGATCTTTGTCTGGAAGACCGAGTGTCGTTTGCGGTTACCCGACTCGGATCAGGGTGGACTGGGCGAGGACTTCGCCGGTGTACAAGATGTCGCGTCCGCACCAAAAACCCGTGTTGCTGGTCATGAGCGCGACACCAAATCCGCCCGTGGTCAGCTTGCTGCCGACGAATCGACTCTGTTCTTTGACAAGACCAAGGTGCCGGCCGAAATCGTCGTCGGGCCGAATCTGGAAATTGCCGGACTGACACCGTCGCAGTACGAAGTCATCGGCGAGAGTGCCAGCTATCGTCTCGCGCAGCGCCAACATGCTTTCGTATTTGCCCAATCCTGACAGGCAAACGGAATGGTCTGCCCCATATTTGTCCAGAACTGCTCAAGCAATAGCCGACAACGTTTCTTGAGGCGCTCGTCCCGGAAATTACAGGCGGCATTTTCTTTGTCCATCCATGTCTGCTCCTGCTCATGGGACACCAGGCGACGAGACCCGGAAGCGCTTGGCATCTCCCTCGTCGTCATCTGATTGCGCTCGAATTCCTCATGCAAAAAAGTTAACAGAGCTGCTGAGGGTTTACAAGTAATTTGTGGGTAATTGAAAGACTTGTGAGGCGCTTACAATTAGTAGGAGCAGCGAGACAGAGATCGCATGATCAAACATTTGCACCGACGTCGAGCTTAATTCGGTTTCGTCTACTCTGCAACGTAGTTGCGGTGGCAGACTGCGCGTGGGGGGTGTTTCGCCGAAAGTATCGGCCTTGTTCACCCAAGAACTGAAGCGAGCCACCAGCTGGTAACACAGTTACACAACTAGGCTATATCGACTGCTCGTAGTGATCAGTTGCTGGCGGTTAGCCGTTCGGGGTATTACGACGCACAGTCTCGTCCTGCCAAACCGCTTTTTACAAAAGAAGCGGTCCACATGACAGCTGCCTTTGTCGCTAGCTGTCAAAACTACGGCAGTCGGCGCAATGACACTACTTCAAGGCGCGTAGTCTGATTCGCCAGGCCGGCCTGAGGCCGGTGCGGAAGCAAAAGCTCATTTACACCACCGGCAGTAAGCATGACCTCGCGATCGCCTCCAACGTGATCATCCGGAGGTTCGAACCGTTGGGGCTGAACATCTCCTGGGTGAGTGATATCTGTACCGGCTGGCTATATTTAGCCACGGTATTGGACGAGTTCTCGCGCAAGCTGATCGGCTTTACCACTGCGCCTGCTATGCCTGCTGCGCTGGTTTGCGTAGCCTTATGCATAAGAACTGCCAGTCGAAGTCTGTCACCGAGTTTGATCGTGAATACCGGTAGTGGGAGTCAGTACGCCAGCATCAAATACCAGACCTTGCGGAAAGGGTGCTGCCTGGTGTGCAGCATGAGCTGAAAAGGCACTGTTGGGACAATGCAGTCGGCGAGCGCGTCTTCCTGAATCTGCGGATGGAATGTGCCCGACGCACATGGTATGCCAATCAGGAAGAGACCCGCAGTGATATCGCTGCCTATATCGTTGACTTTTATAGTTGCACGCGTTTGCACTCCGTATTGGGCACCCTGACGCCCGGGGTCTTCAAACCGAAAATGGCAAAAAACTTTCACTGAAGTGTCGGAAATAAATTGACTATTACATCTAGATATTTTGGGCTGCCCGCGGAAGATTGAAAGAAGCGATGACATTATGCGTGGTCCACAATAAGTGCCGCCGGTTGTGGAGAAAGTGAGGACGCAAGTCCGCAGTTCGCCAATTGGGTATTGTTATTCTACTGTTGTGGAGTGGTTGGCCGAGTTCTAACAAATACGTCGAAATTCGCCAACGAAAAGGTTGACGCCAACATCGCAAAGCAGCATAATCTCGTTTCTCTGCAGCAGACAAACAAAACGCTTTGTCAGCAGCACACAAGACGGCACGGTCGGTGAGGGTAATCGAAGTGTTGTGGATGGTGCGGTAAGTTCTTTAACAATTAACAGTTGATAAGTGTGGGCACTTGGTGGAAGTGCACTGTGGTGACTTAGGTTGCTACGGAGTCTTTACATATAAGCAAGTGCTCACGAAGAAATATAGGAAAGATTGAAAGATTGATCCTGTCAGTATTTTGAGTGAGCGACCGGTCAGCGATGACCATGTCCGAGAGGACATAAAACACAGAGATTAAACTGAAGAGTTTGATCCTGGCTCAGATTGAACGCTGGCGGCATGCCTTACACATGCAAGTCGAACGGCAGCACGGGGGCAACCCTGGTGGCGAGTGGCGAACGGGTGAGTAATATATCGGAACGTGCCCTGGAGTGGGGGATAACGCAGCGAAAGTTGCGCTAATACCGCATACGATCTACGGATGAAAGTGGGGGATCCGCAAGGACCTCATGCTCGTGGAGCGGCCGATATCTGATTAGCTAGTTGGTAGGGTAAAAGCCTACCAAGGCGACGATCAGTAGCTGGTCTGAGAGGACGACCAGCCACACTGGAACTGAGACACGGTCCAGACTCCTACGGGAGGCAGCAGTGGGGAATTTTGGACAATGGGGGCAACCCTGATCCAGCAATGCCGCGTGAGTGAAGAAGGCCTTCGGGTTGTAAAGCTCTTTTGTCGGGGAAGAAACGGTTCATCTTAATACGGTGGGCTAATGACGGTACCCGAAGAATAAGCACCGGCTAACTACGTGCCAGCAGCCGCGGTAATACGTAGGGTGCAAGCGTTAATCGGAATTACTGGGCGTAAAGCGTGCGCAGGCGGTTATGTAAGACAGATGTGAAATGCCCGGGCTCAACCTGGGAACTGCATTTGTGACTGCATGGCTAGAGTGTGTCAGAGGGGGGTAGAATTCCACGTGTAGCAGTGAAATGCGTAGAGATGTGGAGGAATACCGATGGCGAAGGCAGCCCCCTGGGATAACACTGACGCTCATGCACGAAAGCGTGGGGAGCAAACAGGATTAGATACCCTGGTAGTCCACGCCCTAAACGATGTCTACTAGTTGTCGGGTCTTAATTGACTTGGTAACGCAGCTAACGCGTGAAGTAGACCGCCTGGGGAGTACGGTCGCAAGATTAAAACTCAAAGGAATTGACGGGGACCCGCACAAGCGGTGGATGATGTGGATTAATTCGATGCAACGCGAAAAACCTTACCTACCCTTGACATGGCTGGAAGCTTTGAGAGATCAGAGTGTGCTCGCAAGAGAGCCAGTACACAGGTGCTGCATGGCTGTCGTCAGCTCGTGTCGTGAGATGTTGGGTTAAGTCCCGCAACGAGCGCAACCCTTGTCATTAGTTGCTACGAAAGGGCACTCTAATGAGACTGCCGGTGACAAACCGGAGGAAGGTGGGGATGACGTCAAGTCCTCATGGCCCTTATGGGTAGGGCTTCACACGTCATACAATGGTACATACAGAGGGCCGCCAACCCGCGAGGGGGAGCTAATCCCAGAAAGTGTATCGTAGTCCGGATTGTAGTCTGCAACTCGACTGCATGAAGTTGGAATCGCTAGTAATCGCGGATCAGCATGTCGCGGTGAATACGTTCCCGGGTCTTGTACACACCGCCCGTCACACCATGGGAGCGGGTTTCACCAGAAGTAGGTAGCTTAACCGCAAGGAGGGCGCTTACCACGGTGGGATTCGTGACTGGGGTGAAGTCGTAACAAGGTAGCCGTATCGGAAGGTGCGGCTGGATCACCTCCTTTCTAGAGCATGCGCGGAAGCCCTGTGTCCACACTTATCAGCTGTTAGTCGAGAGAAGAACAGCAAGCAGTAAAAACAAGCAAGCGATGACAAGGAAGTGCACGAGAGTGTGGTGATATGTCGTGGTGAAGTGGCGCGGGTTCAAGCGGGTCTGTAGCTCAGTTGGTTAGAGCACCGTGTTGATAACGCGGGGGTCGTTGGTTCGAGCCCAACCAGACCCACCAAGACAGAGTAGGGTGGTAAGCAGCAAGTAGTTAAGCAGTCAGTGAAACACCTGGGGGGTTTAGCTCAGCTGGGAGAGCACCTGCTTTGCAAGCAGGGGGTCGTCGGTTCGATCCCGTCAACCTCCACCAGAGAACGATGAATAAATGCAGTGAAGTAAAAATGCAAACCTAAGCAGCGTCATTCGCGAAGCGAATGACAAGGTATTAGGTTTGGTTTTTTATAACAAGAAACCATGAGCTGTTCGCTCTTTAACAATTTGGAAGAAGTAAAGATTTATCAGTGTCGATGAGACTCGTGAAAGCGAGAATTAAAGGCGCTGGTGGGTAGTGATTGTAATCAACAAACATGGATTCAACATGCTTGCATCTAGCTGGGCTACGCAAGTAGCTACAAAGGTGCAAGTGCATACGTAGTACTCAGTTGTTCTAACCGTCTTTGTGTCACCGGTGCATTTCGAAAGAAAGACGCTGGTGGTACAGAGGTCAACGTTATAGGGACAAGTGACTAAGTGCACATGGTGGATGCCTAGGCGATATCAGGCGATGAAGGACGTAGTAGCTTGCGATAAGCTGCGGGGAGCGAGCAAACACGCTGTGATCCGCAGATTTCCGAATGGGGTAACCCGGCCTTAATGGTCATTGCAACCTGAATACATAGGGTTGCAAAGCGAACGCGGCGAACTGAAACATCTAAGTAGCTGCAGGAAAAGAAATCAACCGAGATTCCCAAAGTAGCGGCGAGCGAAATGGGAAGAGCCTGCAAGATCTAGCATGAGACATAGTGGAAGCCACTGGAAATTGGCGCCATAGTGGGTGATAGCCCCGTACACGAAATGTCTGGTGTGGAACTAAGCTTGCGACAAGTAGGGCGGGACACGCGAAATCCTGTCTGAAGATGGGGGGACCATCCTCCAAGGCTAAATACTCGATATCGACCGATAGTGAACCAGTACCGTGAGGGAAAGGCGAAAAGAACCCCGGAAGGGGAGTGAAATAGATCCTGAAACCGTGTGCATACAAACAGTAGGAGCGGACTTGATCCGTGACTGCGTACCTTTTGTATAATGGGTCAGCGACTTACATTCAGTGGCAAGGTTAACCGTATAGGGTAGCCGTAGAGAAATCGAGTCCGAATAGGGCGTTCAGTCGCTGGGTGTAGACCCGAAACCAAGTGATCTACTCATGGCCAGGATGAAGGTGCGGTAACACGCACTGGAGGTCCGAACCCACTAATGTTGAAAAATTAGGGGATGAGCTGTGGGTAGGGGTGAAAGGCTAAACAAACTTGGAGATAGCTGGTTCTCTCCGAAAACTATTTAGGTAGTGCCTCTTGTATCACCATCGGGGGTAGAGCACTGTTATGGCTAGGGGGTCATCGCGACTTACCAACCCATTGCAAACTCCGAATACCGATGAGTGCGAGCAAGGGAGACAGACGTCGGGTGCTAACGTCCGGCGTCAAGAGGGAAACAACCCAGACCGCCAGCTAAGGTCCCAAAGATTGGCTAAGTGGAAAACGAAGTGGGAAGGCTAAAACAGTCAGGATGTTGGCTTAGAAGCAGCCATCATTTAAAGAAAGCGTAATAGCTCACTGATCGAGTCGTCCTGCGCGGAAGATGTAACGGGGCTAAGCCAGTCACCGAAGCTGCGGATATTAACGTCATTTATGACGTCGATATGGTAGGAGAGCGTTCTGTAAGCCTGCGAAGGTGTCTTGTAAAGGATGCTGGAGGTATCAGAAGTGCGAATGCTGACATGAGTAGCGATAATGGGGGTGAAAAGCCTCCACGCCGTAAGCCCAAGGTTTCCTGTTCAACGTTCATCGGAGCAGGGTGAGTCGGCCCCTAAGGCGAGGCAGAGATGCGTAGCTGATGGGAAGCAGGTTAATATTCCTGCACCGTCGTATGATGCGATGGGGGGACGGATCGCGGAAGGTTGTCCGGGTGTTGGAAGTCCCGGTCCTTGACTTGTAGAAGGCATCTAGGTAAATCCGGGTGCGTAATTCAAGGGGTTGAGGCCAGCTTATTTATAAGCGAAGCAATCGGAAGTGGTTCCAAGAAAAGCCTCTAAGCTTCAGTCATACGAGACCGTACCGCAAACCGACACAGGTGGGCGAGATGAGTATTCTAAGGCGCTTGAGAGAACTCGGGAGAAGGAACTCGGCAAATTGGTACCGTAACTTCGGGATAAGGTACGCCCTTGTAGTTTGACCTCCCTGCGGAGGAAGGACGAAAGGGTTGCAATAAACTGGTGGCTGCGACTGTTTAATAAAAACACAGCACTCTGCAAACACGAAAGTGGACGTATAGGGTGTGACGCCTGCCCGGTGCTGGAAGATTAAATGATGGGGTGCAAGCTCTTGATTGAAGTCCCAGTAAACGGCGGCCGTAACTATAACGGTCCTAAGGTAGCGAAATTCCTTGTCGGGTAAGTTCCGACCTGCACGAATGGCGTAACGATGGCCACACTGTCTCCTCCCGAGACTCAGCGAAGTTGAAATGTTTGTGATGATGCAATCTACCCGCGGCTAGACGGAAAGACCCCATGAACCTTTACTGTAGCTTTGCATTGGACTTTGAACCAATCTGTGTAGGATAGGTGGGAGGCTTTGAAGCGGGGACGCTAGTTCTCGTGGAGCCAACCTTGAAATACCACCCTGGTTTGTTTGAGGTTCTAACCTTGGTCCGTTATCCGGATCGGGGACAGTGCATGGTAGGCAGTTTGACTGGGGCGGTCTCCTCCCAAAGTGTAACGGAGGAGTTCGAAGGTACGCTAATTACGGTCGGACATCGTGATGATAGTGCAATGGCATAAGCGTGCTTAACTGCGAGACTGACAAGTCGAGCAGGTACGAAAGTAGGACATAGTGATCCGGTGGTTCTGTATGGAAGGGCCATCGCTCAACGGATAAAAGGTACTCTGGGGATAACAGGCTGATTCCTCCCAAGAGTTCATATCGACGGGGGAGTTTGGCACCTCGATGTCGGCTCATCACATCCTGGGGCTGTAGCCGGTCCCAAGGGTATGGCTGTTCGCCATTTAAAGTGGTACGTGAGCTGGGTTTAAAACGTCGTGAGACAGTTTGGTCCCTATCTGCCGTGGGCGTTGGAAATTTGAAGGGGGCTGCTCCTAGTACGAGAGGACCGGAGTGGACGAACCTCTGGTGTACCGGTTGTCACGCCAGTGGCATTGCCGGGTAGCTAAGTTCGGAAGAGATAACCGCTGAAAGCATCTAAGCGGGAAACTTGCCTTGAGATGAGATTTCCCAGGAACTTGATTCCTTTGAAGGGTCGTTCGAGACCAGGACGTTGATAGGCTGGGTGTGGAAGTGCAGTAATGCATTAAGCTAACCAGTACTAATTGCCCGTAAGGCTTGTCCCTATAACCTTGATGGGTTAGAGACGACGAGTATGGCGTATGCGATTGTTGATGCATCACGCCCGCTAACTGCACACTGAAGATGATTTCAAGGTGTGTGTTGTACTTCTTTACTTCTTCCGAATTGCGTCCCCTGAGGGAGCCAGATCAACGGCCCCCACAGAGGATTCTACAAGTTAAGCCTGATGACCATAGCGCGTCGGTACCACCCCTTCCCATCCCGAACAGGACCGTGAAACGACGTTGCGCCGATGATAGTGCGTCAACACGTGTGAAAGTAGGTCATCGTCAGGCTCAGTTACATGCAGCAAACAAGAAGGCCCTTCGAAAGAAGGGCCTTTTTGCGTTGGCGCGGATAGTTGCCAGCTTGATTAATTTGCAGATTTTATGACCGTAGTATGTATCGCGAGTCAATTCCCAATATGGTTTAGACTACGCCAAGAAAAATTATGGAGAAGGTTAAATGAGCATCACAGCAGAGATGGTAAAAGAAACACTTTCGAAGGTTATTGATCCGAATACAAATAAAGACTTGGTTACAAGCAGATGCATCAAGAATATCAAGCTGGACGGCAGTGATGTCGCCTTCGACGTAGAACTCGGTTACCCGGCAAAAAGTCAGATTGATGGAATTCGTAAAGCGACTATTCTAGCCTTGCGCCAATTACCGGGTATTGGTAATGTCAGTGTGAATGTGTACTCAAAAATTATCGCTCATACCGCCCAGCGCGGCGTCAAATTAATGGCGAATGTGAAAAATATTATCGCTGTTGCATCTGGTAAAGGCGGCGTAGGTAAATCAACAACAGCCGTCAATCTCGCTCTGGCTTTGGCGGCGGAAGGAGCGCAGGTTGGTATTCTCGATGCGGATATCTATGGCCCGTCTCAGCCAATGATGATGGGAATTTCCGGACGTCCGGAAACCATCGATGGCAAGACAATGGAGCCGATGGAAAACCATGGTCTACAAGTCTCAAGTATCGGTTTCATGATCGACCCTGACGAACCGATGGTATGGCGCGGTCCCATAGTTACACAAGCGCTGCAGCAACTGCTCGACCAGACAAACTGGCGTGACCTCGATTATCTAATCGTGGATATGCCGCCAGGTACAGGCGATATCCAATTGACGCTCTCACAAAAGGTGCCAGTGACTGGCGCGGTAATTGTCACAACACCACAGGATATCGCACTGCTCGATGCGCGCAAGGGTTTGAAAATGTTCGAGAAGGTTGACATTCCTATTCTTGGTATCGTCGAAAACATGAGCACACATATATGTTCAAATTGTGGCCATGCCGAAGCAATTTTTGGCCATGGTGGCGGCGAAAAAATGTGTCTTGAATATGGTGTCGACTTTCTGGGCGCATTGCCATTGACCATGTCGATTCGCGAACATGCGGACTCGGGCATGCCGACTGTCATTGCCGATCCGGATGGCCCAGTTGCGGAAATTTATAGAAATATTGCACGCAAAATCGCTATCAAGGTGGCTGAAAAAGCAAAAGATATGTCGAGTAAATTCCCAAGTATTGTTATTAAGAATGACTAATGGAAACTGACGCACTAAGCGTTGGCGTTGTCATGCAGCGCCGGCGCATTGATAGCAGGTGGCAATCACATCAGTGGCAACCCCTCGAGATTCTCAGTGGTGTTCCCGATGAACGGCATAAATTGATAGACAGCGATGAGGATCAGCGTTGGCTGTTCGGTGGCTTCGATGTACGTTTGTTTAGCGACGAGTCAGAAGGATATTTTCTGAATGTGAGTGCCCCAGAACCTTGTTGGTTCGTGATGTGGCGCATGGAAGATATTGATGGCGTCGACATCGCCGTACCGAAGGTTGTTACCTTGTCTTATCACGAGGGTGCGAGGTTAATGGACGGTGGAGAAAAGGTTGACACTATTCCTGCCTCGTCTGAAATCGTTGAGCGAATGACTGCCTTCGTCAAGACTTACTATGTCCCTGAGCAAAAACGGAAACGTCGAAAACCTTCTTTTGAGGGCGGTGCTGCCGTAGCACAAATGGCTATTGATGAAGGAAAACCGCGTGGCCGCTAACGACTTTTTTTCCCGGTGGGCCAGAAAAACAGAGTCTGCTAATCCGGAGGTGAGTCAAGGCAATTTGCGATCTGAACCTTTGCCTTTGCCGACCTCTGATGATGTTGATGCGCTCAATACGTCTTCTGATTTCACGCCATTTTTTGCGCAAGGCGTGGACGATCTGGTGAAGCGATTGGCATTGAAAAAATTATTTTCTGATCCACGCTTCAACATCATGGATGGACTCGATATCTATATTGAGGACTACAACACTTTTGTGCCAATGACTGCAGAAATGGTATCCGAGCTAAATCACGCTAAGTTACTTATGGATCCACTCGCACATCTAAAGCAACCGATCATGCAAATGCTTGAGACGCCGTTGCCCAAGTTGGTCGAAGAGAATGATGACGCGGTTGATGCCAGCGAAGGATTGGCCGTCGAAGCAGCCGGCACCGATATCGAAACCACAAAGGTAGCCGAGAAAAATACTGCGCCCGAAGACGACGCTCCAGACATAGTCGAGCCAACAGATACGGCCGGCTCCCGGTTGCCTCAAGAAGCACTATCGACTGATCTAGTTATTCCTGTATCGACGTCTTGACGTGATTCGACGTACTGCCGCGCTTGCTTATCAAGCCGGTTCAACGCTACGCTGAAAACGGTATTTTTTTGCTTATTTAAAAATTAAATTTGGTTCGCTAAACGGTACCTTCCGTATGTCGCGGTGCGTCATGATTTATTTCCCATTGACGATTACAATAGCGGAACTTTTTCAGTTCTGATGATTTATTCAATTACCCATTAAAAGCGGTGTTTTCATTTTGACCACACAATTTAAAGTTTGTAGCTGCAATCACACAATGCCGTTAGATGAAGCCGCGGGAATTCGACTCGGGGCTGTACTAGGTACCGGCAATCCACTGCCGATAGTCACTGAGTTGTGTCGCCATGAAGTCGGTGCGTTCCTGGCGGTTGCGGGCGGAGTCGACGACGTCGTCGTGGCTTGTACCCAAGAGCGGGCTTTATTTTCGGAGCTGGCAATTCAAAAATCGGCGGTGTCGCCGATTCGGTTTGTGAATATTCGCGAGACAGGTGGTTGGAGCAAAGACGGCGCAAACAATCTGCCTAAAATGGCGGCGTTGTTAGCCGCTGCAGCGCTGCCTGATCCAGAGCCCGTGCCCATTGTGTCCTATCAATCAGGTGGGCATTTGCTGATCGTCGGCCCCGGCAATCGTGTCCTCCCTTGGGCAGAAAAATTTGGCGGGCAGCTAGATGTCAGTGTGTTGATCACTGATGGTGGCACCGGAATGTTGCAGGATCGTACTTTCCCGACCTATTCTGGCGGTCATATTCAATTGACCGGTTGGTTGGGTACATTCACGGCGCGTTGGCAGCAGTCCAATCCGATTGATCTCGAGATATGCACTCGATGTAACGCTTGTGTAGATGCTTGCCCTGAGCAAGCGATTGATTTGATGTACCAGATCGATCTAAACAAATGTACGTCTCACAGTGATTGCGTGAAAGCCTGCGGCTCGATTGGGGCGATCGATTTCAATCGCACAGCAACCCAGCGTAGCGGTGACTTCGATTTGGTATTGGATTTGTGCGATGCACCGCTATTGGCGATGCATCAACCACCGCAAGGCTATTTTTCTGCCGGTGATGACGTGCTGAGGCAGGCTGACGCGGCATTGAAGCTGGTAGCGCTGGTTGGAGAATTTGAGAAGCCGAAATTTTTTATCTATAAAGATAAGCTGTGTGCACATGGCCGCAACGGTCAGATTGGTTGTACATCGTGCATCGACGTCTGCTCGGCGGATGCGATTCGCCACGACGGTAACCTGGTCAAAGTGATTCCTAACCTGTGCGTGGGATGTGGTGCGTGTACGACTGTCTGTCCGTCAGGTGCTTTGACTTACGCTTACCCGCGCGCGCCGGATACAGGGCAGCGCATCAAGACGATGCTGACGACTTTTGCGAAGGCCGGTGGCGAGCAGCCGGCACTGCTTCTGCATAGCGCCGATAAAGGTGCTGCGTTAATCATGCAATTGGGGCGGTTGGCAAAGTCAGGCGGAAAACTGCATGGTGTACCGGCACGTGTGTTGCCGCTGTCCTTGCACCATACGGCATCGACGGGTATTGATCTTTGGCTGGCTGCAATTGCCTATGGCGCTAGCCACGTGGCAATTCTGCTCAGTGGCGAAGAGGCACCGGATTATGTTGCCGCGCTCGAAGATCAGATGGGAGTCGCCCAGACGATACTGGCGGGGCTGGGTTACAGCGGAACGCATTTATCGTTACTGCGCGCTGTTGCGCCTGCTGCGTTGGATAGTGCATTGCAAGGCCTTGAGGTGGCACAGGTGCCTGTTCAGCGCGCCCTGTTCGCTGTGGCCGCTGAAAAGCGCGGCACGCTCGATCTGGTCATCGGGCATTTGCTGAAGTATGCGCCTCTCAAGCCGGAGCAGATTGCGTTGCCTGCGGGGGCGCTGTACGGCACTGTCAACATCAATACATCAGCCTGTACGCTGTGCATGTCGTGTGTCGGAGCTTGTCCCGAGTCCGCGTTGATGGATAACGCTGATCTGCCGCAATTGCGTTTTGTGGAAAAGAACTGCGTGCAATGTGGATTGTGCGAAACGACTTGTCCTGAAAGCGCCATCACGCTGACCCCCCGCCTGCTGCTGACTGATGTGGCAAAGCAATCCCGCATACTCAACGAGGCAGCGCCATTTCACTGCATCCGGTGCAGCAAGCCATTCGGTACCGCGCAGATGATCCAGACCATGCTCGGCAAACTGTCGTTGCATGGTGCTTTTGCCGGCAATCTTGATCGCATCAAGATGTGTTCGGACTGCCGAGTGATAGACATGATGACCAATCCCAAAGAACCGTCGATCACTAACCTGAAGCGACCATCCTGATGACAAAGACTACGCATCCACTGGTATTCGAGCGCCAGGACCAAGGTGAGGAAACCGCCCGTGCTGACCTGTATGGCTTGTTAGCAACTCTGTTCTATGCGCCTCCATCGCAGGCATTACTGGACACAATAGCTTCGGCACAGTCGGAAGGCGACGGCGTGCTAGAGCGCGCCTGGGCGGATCTGGTCATTGCTTGTAAAACGGCCAATGCCGAAGTAGTGCGCGATGAATACGAGTCCCTGTTCCTTGGCGTAGGCAAGCCTGAAGTCATGCTCTATGGTTCGTATTATCTGTCCGGATTTCTGATGGAAAAACCGCTGGCGGCTTTGCGTACCGATCTCTCGATGCTCGGCATAGAGCGCGTTCAAAGCGTGGTCGAGAGCGAAGACCATATTGCTTCGTTGTGCGAAGTGATGCGCTACCTGATTGCCTCAGACGATGTGTTACACGCAAATCTGGCAACTCAGCAGACATTCTTCAGTGACCACATGCAGGCGTGGGTGGATGACCTCTGCAACGCACTTGAAGTCCATCCGGTCGCGGTCTTTTACTTACCCGTGTCGCGGTTGGCCAGAGCGTATTTTGCTGTCGAAATGCAAGCCTTTGACATGGGCTGAAACAACCGAGTTTTTATTTAAAGTAAATAGTAAAATATTGCCTTGTGGCACTACATGGCGATGGATTTTCATTCAATGTCAGGTCAACAGTATCGATATGGGTCGCTACTGGTTGTCCGGTATTTCAGGAGATAAACATGGCAGAACAACAAAAAATTGCACGGCGTAGTTTTTTCGCCGGACTTGGACTAGTCGCGGCAGCCGGTGTTGCCGTAAAACTAGCACCGCAAGCTATTACGTCGACGGTCGTGACGCCTGCCGAGCCTGAGGGCACCGGCTATCGTTTGACCGAGCACGTAAAAAAATACTATCGCACCACCACTCTTTGATTTTCGGAGATCCAATATGCTCTTAACTCGCAAAGGCCCGGATGGCCAACGCTCGTCCACACGCTTTTCTGCCGGTTTGGCCGACAGTCTCGCGCGTGCCTTGCCCACAATGGACCGACGTTCGTTCCTGAAACGCTCGGGTATCGGCGTCGGTGCCGGTATCGCTGCTGCGCAACTCGGCTTGATTCAGCGCGCCCGCGCTGCCGATGGCTCAACCGCCAAAGGCGGTGCCAAGATTGAAGTCAAACGTACCGTCTGTACGCACTGTTCAGTTGGCTGCGCGGTTGATGCCGTCGTGGAAAATGGAGTGTGGGTGCGCCAGGAAGCGGTCTTTGATTCGCCGATCAACCTCGGTGCACACTGCGCAAAAGGTGCAGCACTGCGCGAGCATGGTCATGGTGAATATCGCCTGAAATATCCAATGAAGCTTGTCAACGGCAAGTACCAGCGCATCAGCTGGGATGTCGCTTTGACCGAAATTTCAGCTCAGTTGCTTGATGTAAAAAAAACCAGCGGTCCGGATTCCGTGTTCTTTGTTGGTTCGTCTAAGCATAACAACGAGCAAGCCCAACTGATGCGCAAGTTTGTTTCGTACTTTGGTACCAACAACACCGACCATCAGGCGCGTATTTGCCATTCGACCACGGTTGCCGGCGTTGCCAATACCTGGGGCTATGGCGCGATGACCAATAGCTTTAACGACATGCAGAACTCACGGGCGATCATGTACATCGGCTCGAACGCTGCCGAAGCCCATCCGGTATCGATGCTGCACATGCTGCACGCCAAAGAAACCGGTGCCAAGATCATCGTCATCGACCCGCGTTATACCCGTACTGCAGCCAAATCGGATCAGTACATCCGCATCCGTTCAGGGTCGGATATCCCATTCATCTGGGGCATGCTTTATCACATCTTCCAGAACAAATGGGAAGACACCAAGTACATCAATGACCGCGTTTATGGCATGGACAAAGTCCGCGCCGAAGTCATGACCTGGACGCCGGAAAAAGTAGAAGAAGCTTGTGGTGTGCCGGAAGCGGAAGTCTACAAATGCGCCGAAACAATGGCGAAAAACAAGCCGTCGACATTGGTCTGGTGCATGGGGCAGACCCAGCACACCATCGGCAACGCGATCGTACGCGCGTCATGCATCTTGCAATTAGCACTGGGTAATATCGGTAAGTCGGGTGGCGGGACGAATATTTTCCGCGGCCATGACAACGTGCAGGGTGCCACCGACGTAGGCCCGAATCCGGATTCGCTGCCAGCCTATTACGGCCTTGCCACGGGTGCCTGGAAGCATTGGGCTGCTGTTTGGGGTGTCGACTACGAGTGGATCAAAAAGCAGTATGCATCGCAAGCGATGATGGAGAAATCCGGCGTCACCGTATCGCGCTGGATCGACGCAGTACTCGAAAAGAACGAGCTGATCGATCAGGAAAACAATGTCCGCGCGATGGTGTTCTGGGGCCATGCACCGAACTCGCAAACGCGTGGTCTGGAAATGAAGAAGGCATTCGACAAACTCGACCTGCTGGTGGTGATCGACCCGTATCCGTCAGCGTCAGCCGCAATGGCCAACATGAAAGTCGATGGCCAGGAATTGAACCCGAAGCGCGCCGTCTACCTGCTGCCGGCTGCTACTCAGTTCGAAACCTCAGGATCAGTCACCGCCTCGAACCGTTCGCTGCAATGGCGCGAGAAGGTCATCGAGCCGCTGTTCGAATCGCGGACCGACCACATGATCATGTATCAGCTCGCAGAGAAACTGGGCTTCGGCAAGGAGCTAGTCGCACGGATCAAGCTGGTACCCGGCAAAGGCGGCATGATGGAACCGGAACCGGAATCGATGCTCGAGGAAATCAACCGCGGTAGCTGGACCATCGGGTACACCGGTCAATCGCCGATGCGCCTGAAAGCGCACATGAAGAACATGCACCTGTTCGACGTGAAGACCTTGCGCTGTATCGGCGGCAAGGATGCCGCATCAGGATACGACATGACCGGCGATTATTTTGGCTTGCCATGGCCATGTTATGGCACGCCGGAGATGAAGCATCCTGGCACGCCTAACCTGTACGACACCAGCAAGCACGTCATGGACGGCGGCGGAAACTTCCGCGCCAACTTTGGCGTCGAGCGCGAAGGCGTCAGTCTGCTGGCGGAAGATGGTTCCCATTCGCTGGGTGCCGACATCACCACCGGCTATCCGGAATTCGATCATCTGTTGCTGAAAAAACTCGGCTGGTGGAGCGATCTGACCGAAGCCGAACAGAAGGCAGCTGAAGGAAAGAACTGGAAAACTGACCTGTCCGGCGGTATTCAGCGCGTGGTCATGAAAGTGCATGGCTGCTACCCGTTCGGTAACGCCAAGGCGCGCGCCGTGGTGTGGAATTTCCCTGACCCTGTGCCTCTGCATCGCGAGCCGCTGTTCGGTAACCGTCCTGATCTGGTCGCCAAGTATCCGACCCATGAGGACAAGAAATCGTTCTGGCGCATGCCGACGTTGTACAAGTCGGTTCAGCAAAAGAACGTCGAGAACAAGCTGTTCGAGAAGTTCCCGCTGATCATGACATCAGGCCGGCTCGTCGAGTACGAAGGTGGCGGTGAAGAAACTCGATCCAATCCCTGGCTGGCAGAGCTGCAGCAAGAGAATTTCGTCGAGATCAATCCGAAGGCCGCTAGCGATCGTGGACTGCGCGATGGCGAATACGTGATCGTCTCGACGCCGACCGGTGCACGTCTGAAGGTCAAGGCCATGGTGACGCCGCGTGTGGGTGTCGATACGGTATTCATCCCGTTCCATTTTTCCGGCTGGTGGCAAGGCAAGGACATGCTCGAGTACTACCCGGAAGGTGCCGCACCGATGGTGCGTGGCGAAGCGGTCAATACCGGGACGACGTATGGCTACGACTCGGTAACGATGATGCAGGAAACCAAGACAACAATCTGTCAGATCGAGCGCATCGCTTAAGCGACCTCGACCACCACAGAAATCAGGAGAGACACCATGGCAAGAATGAAATTCATCTGCGATTCCGAGCGCTGCATCGAATGCAACGGCTGCGTTACCGCCTGTAAAAATGAGCACGAGGTCCCTTGGGGCGTTAATCGCCGTCGCGTCATCACGGTCAACGACGGTATCGTTGGTCAGGAAAAGTCGATGTCGGTCGCCTGTATGCATTGCTCCGATGCCCCGTGCATGGCAGTGTGTCCGGTGGACTGTTTCTATCGCACCGACGAAGGCGTTGTCCTGCATGACAAGGACATCTGTATCGGTTGCGGATATTGTGCGTACGCCTGCCCGTTTGGTGCGCCACAGTTCCCGTCGAATGGCGTGTTCGGCTTGCGCGGCAAGATGGACAAGTGCACCTTCTGTGCCGGTGGCCCGGAAGAAGATGGCTCGAAAGAAGAGTTCGAGAAATACGGTCGTAACCGTTTATCCGAAGGCAAGCTGCCAGCCTGTGCCGAAATGTGCTCGACCAAGGCATTGCTCGGCGGTGACGGTGACGTCATTGCTGATATTTTCCGCAGTCGGGTTGTGCGTCGCGGCAAGGGCAGCGAAGTGTGGGGCTGGGGCACGGCGTATGGCAAATCCCACAATCCGCAAGCCAAAGCACCAACGGAGAAATCATGATGGGCGCCCGGACAGCATTAATCACCGTAGCAATTGCCGTGCTGGCACTGGCTGGTTGCGGTGAAAAAAGCCAGGTGATGAGCAGCTCTGCGAGCAAGCCGGATGGTAAGCCCTGGCAGGGCGAACTGGACCGGTACGCGGCCAAGGGTTGGGAGAAGGGCGACAAGACAAAATGGGAGCTGCAGTTGCGCGCCCGCGCCCAAAACCAGAATGAATACGTCAAATCCAATTGATCGCGTAGCGACGGGAGCCATCATGAAATACGGGATTGCACGCTTGGTTGTCGGCTTGTCGCTGGCGGCCGCTGTCATCGGGTCGGCGCTGGCGCAGCAGGCAGCACCAGCACCGGTAACTACGGGGGGTATCGAATCGATTGATATCCTGAAACAAAACCAGGCCGAGCGCACCCGCGATCAGCCTGGCAATTCAGCACCGGTTTTCCGCACGATCAAGGAAGGCACGAAGAATTACTCGAGCTTGCCGGCGCTGGAATCGGGCGTACTGATCCAGGGGAAGCAACAGTTTCCGGGTCAGGCTCGCGCAACCACGGCCGGGGAAGCCTGGCGGCTGTATCGCAATGGTCCACTGACACTGATCGGTGGCTCATTGCTGCTACTGGCTGCGATCGGTGTGGCGGGGGTGTATTTTGTCGCCGGGCCGGTCAAGCTCAAGGCGAGTCCGACCGGCCGCCTGATCGAACGGTTCACGTCGATCGAGCGTCTGGCGCACTGGAGCACGGCGATCAGCTTCGTGCTGCTGGCTGTGTCTGGCTTGATATTGTTGTTTGGCAAGCACATTCTGTTGCCGGTGTTCGGCCACACGCTGTTTGGTTGGCTGTCGTTTGCCTGCAAGAATGCGCACAACTTTGCCGGACCGGTATTTACGGTGTCGCTGGTCGTGACGTTCATTATCTTCGTCAAGGACAACTTTCCTGCCAAAGAGGACCTGCAATGGCTATTCCGGTTGGGTGGCATGTTTGGCGGCAAGCACGCCTCGTCGGGGCGTTTCAATGCAGGTGAAAAGCTCTGGTTCTGGAGCGGTGTTGTGGTGCTGGGTCTGATCATCAGCGCGTCCGGTTTCGTGCTTAACAAGTTGGTGCCCGGCATGGACTATCCGCGTAGCGTGATGCAGATCGCTAACGTAATTCACTTGATCGCGGCAGTTCTGGTGTCGACCATGGCAATGGGTCATATCTATATCGGCAGTATCGGTATGGAGGGCGCTTACAAGGCCATGTCGACCGGCTATGTCGATGATGCCTGGGCCAAGGAACATCACGACCTGTGGTACGCCGATATCGAAGCCGGCAAGGTGCCGCGCAATCGTACCGAAGAAGCGGCTGAGCGCATTCAAGTGCCACAGCCACGCAGCGCAACCTGACCAGGACATCACCATGAAAAAAATTATTGCACTCCTCGTCGGCATGCTGTTTGCCGGCATCGCCACTGCCAAATTGCCAGCCCCGAGCGACGAAGCCAAAGCCAAGGCAGACGAAGCCAAGGCTAAGACCGCCTGGGGCGACAAGACTGCTGCCTACAAGTTGTGTCTGGCACAGGGCAAGACGGTCGCGTACTATCTGAAAACGAAAGCGCCTACCGGCAAGCCAGTCGAAGGTTTGCCGGCCTGCGCGGATCCTGGTCCGTATGTGGCCGCACCGGCGGCCGCTATCGTGACCGCGGCCGTTGCCCCAACGCCGAATAAAGACCCTGTCAAAAAATAAGGAACCCTGATGATGAAACATCTCTCTTTTTTGTTTGCCTCGCTACTGTTGTCATCGATGGCCCACGCCGCTTCGGTCTCGTTCGTCGAGCCGGCGAACGGTGCCACCGTGCCCACCACGTTCCCGGTCAAATTCGCAGTCGAAGGCATGGAAGTCAAACCGGCCGGTGAATTGTCGCCGACCAGCGGCCATCATCACTTGCTGATCAATGCGACGGCTATCCCGGCCGGTGAGCCTGTACCGTTCGATGAGACGCATATTCATTTTGGCAAAGGTCAGACCGAAGCCACCGTGACGCTCAAGCCGGGTACTTACCAGCTGACGCTGCAATTTGCCAATGGTGCGCACCAGTCATATGGCGCACCACTGAGCAAGACCATCACCGTCAACGTCAAGTAATCCGCTTTGACCCGCTATCGTCCCGAGCTGACCAGTGCGCATGTCGATCTGACCCGTGAAGTCGAGGTCACCGACGAGCGTGGTCGCGTGTCGCTCATCGCGATCCCGGCCGAAAGGCCGCTGACCGTGTATGTCGACAAGCGTGAACTCGTCACGCTGATGACCCTGGGCGGCGCACCCGAGGCGCTGACGCTGGGCTATCTGCGTAACCAGCGCTTCATCCGTCAACTCGATGACATCGTCTCGGTGCAGGTGGACTGGGATGTCGAAGCCGTGGCGGTAGTCACGCGCAACGGTATCGATGACATCGAGGCGCGCACTGCCAAGCGGGTCGTCACGACCGGTTGCGGTCAGGGCTCGGTGTTCGGTGGCTTGATGGATGATGTGGCAGCGATCCGTCTGTCGCCGGATGCCCGCCTGAAGCAATCAGTGCTGATCCGTATCGTTGACACGATACGGACCCAGCAATCGATCTACAAGCAGGCCGGTTCGGTGCATGGCTGTGCGTTGTTCACGTCGGCCGGTGAACTGCTGTATTTCGTCGAAGATGTCGGTCGCCACAATGCGGTCGATGCCATTGCCGGACGGATGTGGCTCGATGGCATGGCCGGCGACGACAAGATTTTTTATACCACCGGACGCCTCACGTCCGAGATGGTCATCAAGGGCGGGCAGATGGGAATTCCGTTCCTGCTGTCGCGCTCCGGCACCACGCAAATGGGACACATGGTCGCCGAGCAGCTCGGCATGGCATTGCTTGCGCGCTGCAGTGGCAAGCATTTTTTGCTGCTGACCGGCAAGGAACGTCTGGTGTTCGAACCGGAACTGTTCGATGGCGCGTTGAAGGTCGCCTGACCTGAACGTGGGGATGAAGACATCATGTCGCTGATCGACGCGACGCTTGCCGCTTTTGCCCTGCTCTGGTCTGGTGATAGTGCACTGTGGGGCATCGTCTGGGTCTCTGTCTCGACGTCCATAGTGGGCTTGCTCATTGCCTCACCGTTCGCGATATTACTCGGTTATGTCGTCGCAACCCGGCTGTTTCCGGGGCGCCGCATCGTCATCTGGCTGGCCCAGGTGTCGCTGTCGCTGCCAACCGTACTGATCGGCTTGCTGCTGTATTTGCTACTCTCCCGCAGCGGGCCGGCTGGCGAATTGCGCTGGCTGTTCTCCCAATCGGCATTGATTGTCGGACAAGTCCTCATTGCAATGCCGGTACTGATAGCTTTTACGCTGGCTGCGGTGCAGGCTGCGGATCCGCGCCTGGCTGAAACCGCGATTACGCTTGGTGCATCGCGCTGGCGCGTCATGTGGACGGTGCTGCGCGAAGTGCGCTTTGGCGTCATGGCGGCGATTATCAACGGGTTTGGCAGGGTGATTTCAGAGGTCGGCTGCGCGATGATGGTCGGCGGTAACATCGCTGGCGAAACGCGCACCATCACCACGGCGATCGCACTCGAGACCAGTAAAGGCGAGTTTGCGCAAGGCATCGCGCTGGGCATGGTTCTGATCGCCATCGCGCTGGCCATCAACGCAGCGTTGCTATTGCTGCAGGGGGATACGCGATGAACAACTTGCTCACGATAGATGGTCTGCAACTGCAATTCGGCGAGCGATTGCTACTCGATATCGACCGTCTTGACATCACTCCGGCCAGCGCTTACGTGCTAACCGGTGCCAATGGCTCCGGCAAAAGTACGTTGTTGCGGGTTCTGTGCGGGCTTGAGCGGGCTCGCATCGATGCTGCGACTTTCATGGGCGCGCCAATCGCGCTGTGGCCGTATCCGGCTGCGCTGCGTGATGCGGTGCTGTATGTGCATCAGCATCCGGTGATGTTTTCGACGACGGTCGAAGCCAATGTCGGTTACGGACTGGCTGCGCGCGGGATCGCCAGGGCAGCGCTGAAGCAACGCGTGGCGGATGCCATGGAGTGGGCCGGCATTACGCATCTGCATGGCACGCAACCGCAGCACTGGTCGGGTGGTGAAAAGCAGCGTGTCGCGCTGGCACGGGCACGCGTGCTGCGCCCCAAGTTACTGCTGCTCGACGAGCCGACCGCCAATCTGGACGGTCCGGCGCGCGAGCAAGTCATCGGATTGATCCCTACTTTGCTTGCCGAAGGGCGCAGCGTCATCATGGCTTGCCATGATCGCGACTTGATCGGCTTGCCTGGCGTGCGACGCCTGAAACTGAAAGATGGCCGGCTCGAAATGCGCGAGCCGACCGTTGCTGCCGATTCACCACCCTGAAGGAAGTCCCATGTCCCGTCGTCTTGTTCTCCAACTTTCCGTCGCCTTGTTCGCCGGCGTAGTTGCACCTCTGGCTAGCGCCCAGCAAATCCTCAAGCTGTCGACCACCACTAGCACCGAGAATTCCGGCTTGCTCAAAGTCTTGCTGCCTGTCTTTGAAAAGCAGTTCGACATCAAAGTTCAGGTGATCTCGGTTGGTACGGGCAAGGCGCTGGAACTGGCCAAGAATGGGGACGTCGATGTGACATTGGTGCATGCCCGTTCCTCCGAAGACAAGTTCGTCACCGCAGGCTACGGTGTGAACCGGCGCGACGTGATGTACAACGACTTCATCCTGGTCGGTCCGGTCAATGACCCGGCAGGCATAGCTGGCAGTAAAGACATTGTCGCCAGCCTGAAAAAAGTTGTTGCCAGCAATACCAAATTTATCTCCCGCGGAGATAATTCCGGCACCGAGCAGATGGAGCAGGCTTACTGGAAGACGGCCGGCGTCAAACCGCAGGGAAGTGCTTATGTATCGGCCGGTCGCGGAATGGGGGAAGTGTTGACGATGGCCGGTGAACTACAGGCCTACACGCTGACCGACCGCGCCACGTTCAGCGCCTACCGTGCCAAAACCGGACTGGCCATTGCGGTCGAGGGGGACAAAGCGATGTTCAATCCCTATGGCATCATCGCCGTCAATCCGGCGCGGTTCCCTGACACCAACCAGAAGGGGGCCAAACAGCTGATCGACTGGATCACTTCACCGGCTGGTCAGCAGCAGATCGCTGCCTTCCGCGTCGATGGCGAGCAAGTATTTTTCCCTTCGGCAGGGCGCTGATTCGGGTCTGATCTACCAAGGCACTTCGGTGCCGTCCCATGCGACAAAGCGCCCGCTATTAGCAGGCGTTGCCGTCGCGATCACGGCCAGCAGTTGCGCGGCAGCGCGCGCCGGATCAAACAACTTTCCCTCTGCAACACCACGCTGGAACGGCCGCGACAGCGCACTGTCGACCGTGCCCGGATGCAGCAACTGGATGCTCAGTCGCGGATGGGTGCGTCGGCATTCGATCGCTGCCGTCTTCAGCAACTGGTTCTGTGCCGCCTTCGCGGCCCGGTAGGCATACCAGCCGCCGAGCTGGTTATCCGTGATCGATCCGACGCGCGCAGAGAGCGATGCGAAGACTGCCGATGTGTTGTGCCGCATCAAGGGCAGCATTGCCTGCGCCAGCAAAATGGGGCCGAAAGCATTGACCGCAAAGACGCGTTCCAGGTTCGTGTCCGTAATCGCAGACAACGCTTTTTCGGGTGCCAGTGCTGTTCCGTGAAGCAATCCAGTGGCATTGATAACCAGATGTAGCGAGGGCGTAAGCAGGCCTGCTGCTAGTGCTTGCAGGCTAGCGCTGACGGTGATGTCGGCATTGGTAACAGTCAGTCTGGTCGGATGGGCTTCGGCAAGCGCCAGTAGTGCTGTCGCACCGTTGGCGTGACGGGCCGCTGCGGTGACATGTGCTACGCCGGGGTGGGCCAGCAGCTGGGTCGTCAGTGCCAGTCCGATCCCGCCCGTAGCACCGATGATCAGTACCTGTGCGGGTTCGTTGAGATTGGCAAACAAGTGATTGACGATAGGGGGTGTCATGGCGGGTCCGGGATGATGGCGAAAGGAGAAGTGCGAACGATGCTAGCACGTCGGGCGGAAGCTTATTTTTCAGTGATAGACCGTTGGCAATCATGAATCCTGCTGATGCCGATACCGAACTGACCATGTCGCAGCAAGGGGTGTTCGCCGACCAGCACCGGATCAGGACCTTGCTCGATATCGAAGCAGCACTGGCCAGCGCGCTGGCCCAGCACGGCGTTATCAGCCCGACATCCGCCGCGCAGATTGCGCATTGTTGCCGTGGTGAGTTGATCTCGACGGGGCTACCGCAAGACGTGGTCCGGCAACTCACGATGGCGGTCGCCGGACGGGATGCCGAGGCAGCCAATTACGTGCATTGGGGCATGTCACTACAGGACTTGTCCGATACTGCCCTGGTGTTGCAATTGCGGGTGGCGCTCGATGGTATCGAGGCGGATCTCGCCCGCTTTGTTGCCGTTCTGGCCGAGTTTGCCGAGCGTCACCGGCATACCGCGCAGGTCGGGCGGGTCGGTTTACAGCATGGCTTGCCGATTACTTTTGGCTTGAAGACGGCCGGTTGGCTCGATGCCATGTTGCGCCATCAACAACGCCTGCAGGCGCTGCGGGTTCGCTTGCTGACGCTGCAGTTTGGCGGTGCCACCGGTACGCTCGCCAGCCTCGGTGATGCCGCCTTGCCGGTTGCCACTGCGCTGGCGGCGACACTGGATCTGAGCTTGCCGGACATACCCTGGCATGGTCAGCGCGATCGCTTTGCCGAGGTGGCGACCACGTTAGGCCTGCTGGCCGGATCACTCGGCAAGATCGCCCACGACATGATCCTGCTCACTCAGACGGAAGTCGCCGAGCTGGCTTTTCCGGTGATGCCATCGACCGGGTGGTCGGCTACGCTGGCGGCGACGCAGCAAGTGCCGGCGCTGGTGGCGGCCATGCTGGCGGTGATGCTGCCGGATCATGAAGGCGAAGTCGATGAAAGCGACGACGCGGCCGCGCGCCTGCTGCCACAAATCGTGGCGCTGTGCGCCGGTGCATTGGAGCAACTGCAGCGGCAGGCGGGCAGCATGAAAGTCGATGCGGCGCGCATGCAGGCCAACCTCGCACTGACGCGTGGTCGCCTGCTTGCCGAACCACTGACACTGGCGCTGGCCCGCAAGATCGGCAGGCAGCCGGCCGAGGCGCTCGTGCGGCAGGCGAGCGCGCACGCGGCGCAGAGCGACCAGGCTCTGCGTGAAGTGCTCGATCAATATGGTGTGGTGAGCCTGCATTTCAGTGCACTCGAACTCGACCGCCTGCTTGAGCCGGCCAGCCACAGCGGCCAGTCGGCCAGCTTCGTTGACCGGGTCTTGCAGAGCTGGCAGCAGTCTTCCGGTATGCCGGCAGTCGTCGAGCAGACGCGCGCGAGCTTTGCGGCTGGCCATGCACAATTGCATTACCGGATAGATGGTCTTGCCGACGCACCCTGGCTGGTGCTGTCGAATGCGCTGGGTACCGCACTCGATCTCTGGGAGCCGCAGATGCCGCTCCTGTCGGAGCAGTTTCATGTGTTGCGTTATGACACGCGTGGCCATGGCCAGTCGGTCATGCGCGATGGTGCGACGACGTCGCTGGCCGACCTGGGTGATGACGTGATCAGCCTGATGGATCACCTCGGCATCGCACGCGCGCATTTTTGTGGCAGTTCGCTGGGTGGCATGACAGGGCTCTGGCTGGCGATCCATCACCCCGCCCGCATCGAGCGGCTGGTGGTGTGCAATGCCGCGCCGTTATCGGGACCTCCATCGATCTGGGATGGCTGGATCGAACAGATCCGCCAGCACGGCGTCGAAGCAGTTGTGCCGGCCTTGATGGAACGCTGTTTCACACGCGACTTCGCGCGTCACGCCGGGCATCAGGTTGCCGTTGTACAGGAGATGCTCCTACAGACCTCACCGGCCGGATTTATTGCCGCCTGCACGGCGATCCGCGATATGGATTTGCGAAGCAAGCTGCCTGATATCAACGTGCCGACCCTTGTCATCGGAGGCAAGCAAGACCGCATGGCGCCGTCCGCACAGACTCGTCGATTGGCTGCGCACATCAATGGTGCCCTCTATCTCGAGCTCAATGCCGGGCACTTGCCGAATCGGGAAGTCGCACAGCGCTTCAATGCAGAACTGACTGGCTTTTTGCTGACGGATCCGGTCTAGTCATCGCCGGATTTCAGGGCCGCCAATTCCGGCCTTTCGACCGTGGCTGACCCCTGCCACTACTGCTCGCACGTGGTTCCTGCGGCATTCCAGGTCTGGCATGTTGTACCTGTTCCTGATGCGGATTCTGACGATGTTGACGGTGACTACGACTGTCCAGACTTGCGGTCGCGGTTCTGTTCGGTATATCGAGGCTGGATAATTGTCGGTTGAGTTGCGAAGCCGTCGACACAGGGGACTGCACACCCTCGCTGGAGCCGGACAGCAGATCGCCTTTTTCATTCACATATTCCTTGGCATCCTTGCGCGCAAGATCCCGGTTGGTGATTTCCTTGCTTAACTGTAGAAAATAGTCAGGGTCTTTTGCTTCATATTCGGCCAGCATCCAGCGCCGTAATTCCTTGGGCCGTAAGTTGTCTGCGGCCGGATCAAGGAGCAGATCAGCCATGCCTGGCAAAATATGCTGCTTGAATTTCTTGCAGTGTTCGCGCCCGCCACGAATGACGCGTTCGTAGTTGGTCACAAGAATTTTTTGCAGCACGTCCTCGGACAATTTTTTGAACAGCCCATCCGGCGCATCGTAGATGGCATAGGTTTGCCTCAGCACCTGCGCATCATGCGGGGCCAGCGCGTCCGACCCCATGATGAAGCGCTCAGGATGGTTATTGATGACGGCGGCAACCTTGTCGGGGTCGAGCTTGCTGGCGATCCGGCTCCAGGACAGGTCGATCATCAGGTTAGGAAACCGGTGCAGCATCGAGTCGAGGTTGTCATAGTGCTTCTCCGGGACCGGGCCGAACCGGTTGATTCCCCCGAAATGCGCCCAGATAATCGTTGTGTCCTCGACCTGGCCATCGCCGAGCAACTTCATCATGCCATTCAGGTTGGCCGGGTGGCCCGCCCTGATACCTTCCGTTATGGCCGTGTCGATATCGCAATGCAAAGTCATCGGCATGCCGGTTAGTCCAACCATCTCGACCAGCGTACAAAACGGCTTGATGTGGCTCTTCAGGTGTGCCTGGCTTTCATTTGGCAACAGGTGCATGACGATTTCCTTGGCCAGCGTGACTTCACCGACCAGCGAAAAAGGCACGTCGTTATCGGCAATTTTCTGGAGCAGAGAAAAATGGGCGCGCGGGTCACCAAGGTGCAAGCCCGTGATGGCAAGATCGATCCGTTCTTTCTGGTCGTCAGTGAGTTTGTTGTACTCGGCGGCTTGTACCCAGTCGGCTTCCGAGTTGACATACAGCTCCACCTTTTTTTTCATCTCGAGGATTTTTTCCCGGTTGAGCGTCTCGTCATTGTTGAACATCGAGGGTTCAAGGTAGTAGGTTTCGCCGCAAGAGCTGGCCAGATCTATATAGCGCCGGTCCGATTGCAGCGAGATCACATTGGTCGCAATTCGCATGGCGACAAAATATTTGACGTTGTTTTCGTTCGCCATCTGGATCATTTTTAATAGCGAGGGCCCTTTTTGATGGTAGCCGGCCGGATGCACATGTCCATCGCAGCTGACGCGCATTGGCACTTTGCCTTTGGGTGATTGCGTGCTTGCCTGGTTGTCCGTGGCGGCAGGGGAATAGGGAGTTGGCGTGAATTCCCCTTTGACGTCTTCGTTGCGCAAGGGTGTGCTGAGTTCGTGAAAGTCGTTATGGAGTACAACGATTTTTCTGTATTGGTTTCTGCTGAGGCTATTTATTTGGGGCATGGTGACTTATCCGTGATGAGCGTGTGTGCGTAAACGCGTGGCTTCGTTGCGAGATGCATGGTGTGGTCCGATACGGGTGCTGCGATGGTGCTTGTTGAAGTAATTGGCCCGGTGCGCCAGGGAGCGCAACAGCGCCAGCAGGCTCTCGGGCGTTTGCGCCGACAGGGAAATCTTTTCGATCATGACGACGCTATCGTTCGTTGCCGCGACGCTGAAAGTGCCTTCCCGGCTGCTGAGCATCAGCATGTTTTCCTGCAGCATGAGCGGGTACAGCGCGGCTTGCTGTTCCAGGTCGAGCTGGCCGAAATCGGCATACAGAAAGAGGGCGTCGGGATCGGCTTTTGGCTTATAGGTCAAGGCAAAGGTGACTCCTTCGAAAGTGATACCGCCACCATCGATAATCTGTTGCGGGTTGGCATAACGGGTTACTTTGCAAAGTCCTTGGATCAGCTGTTCGAATGCGGTGTGCATGGGCGGCCTCGCTTGTCGGGTTGCGGAGCGGTCCGGCCCGCTCTCAACGCAGTGAGTGAGGCAAGCAGCAGCGTGGTTCCATCCCGCCTGAAAGAAAATCGTGGCAGGAACCCCGCCAACGGTTTGGTGACCCATTAACACACATTGAGCCAGCCAGGGAGATCCGATGAAGCACCAGTTCGAAGCCGTTGTCCGCACCTTTTGCGAGGCCGAAAAATTCAGCCAGCCGGAACGCTTGCTGGAAGACGGGTCGATGGAGTTGCACGGGGTGGAATTTTCATTGATGTACGAGGAAGACATTGCCGTTGATGCGATGTATCTGCGTGTGGTCTTCGGCAACGCACCACTCAAGGATGAGACGGCCATTTATCGCACGCTGCTTAACGACAACCATGCGGGTTATTGCGGTGATGGCCCCGGATTTTGCGTCTCGCCCGCGTCGGGACTGGTGCTGTATCTGCTAAAAATGCCGCTGTGTGACGCCTCTCCGGCGCGGCTGGCCAGCACGATGCTGTATTTCAGCGGCAAGGTAAAAGAGTGGCAAAGCACCTATTTTCTCAAGCCGATGGTGCGTCGCGAGCGGCGTTTTCCGGTCGCTTGAGCGCATCTCCTGTCCAAAAAAAAGCCTCTGCAATGCAGAGGCTTTTTTGATTTCACAGCAATGACATCACCAGATAATCACCCGCTGCGCTGCAGGCAAATACATCTTGTCGTCTTCTTTCACGCTGAACGCATCGTAAAAACCGGGTTGGTTCGACAGCGAACCATTGGCGCGGTATTGCGCCGGCGAGTGCGGATCAGTCTTGATCTGCACGATGGTTTGCGCATCACGCGACTTGGCGCGCCAGACCTGCGACCAGCCCATGTACAGACGCTGGTCGCCGGTCAGTCCGTCGATCATCGGCGCTTCCTTGCCACCGAGCGATAGCTTATAGGCCTTGAACGTAATGGCCAGACCGGAGTTGTCGGCGATGTTTTCACCGAGCGTCAATGCGCCATTGACGTGATAGCCGGGCAGCGGCGAAAAGGCGTCGTACTGCGCGATCAGCATCTTGGTCTTGGCGGAAAATTTCTCGTGATCCTGCTTGGTCCACCAGTCGCGCAAGTTGCCATCGCCATCGTATTGCGCTCCCTGGTCGTCGAAGCCATGGCTGATCTCATGGCCGATGACACCACCGATACCGCCGTAATTGACAGCATCATCGGCATTGGCATCGAAGAAAGGCGGTTGCAGAATCGCCGCCGGGAACACGATTTCATTGAGCTCCGGGTTGTAGTACGCATTGACGGTTTGCGGCGTCATGCCCCACTCGTCGCGATCGATCGGCTTGCCCAGTTTATTCAGTTCGTATTGATACGCAAAAGTGGTTGCACGCATGACGTTACCGACCAGGTCATCCTTGTTGATCTGTACGCTGGAATAATCTTTCCACTTGTTCGGATAGCCGATCTTCGGCGTGAACTTGGCCAGCTTGATCTGTGCTTCCTTCTTGGTTTCAGGGCTCATCCAGTCGATGGTCTCGATGCTCTGGCGATATGCCACCAGCAGGTTTTGCACCAGCTTTTCCATGCGCACCTTGCGCTCCGGAGGAAAGTGTTGGGCCACATAGACCTTGCCGACGGCTTCGCCGAGCGAGGCTTCGACCAGCATCACGCCGCGCTTCCAGCGTGGTTCGTTCTCGGGGATGCCGCGCAACGCCGTGCCCTTGTAAGCAAAGTTGGTGTCGACATACGGCTTCGACAGCATGCCGGCGTAGCGGCTGATCAGCTGGGTTTCGAAGTATTTTTTCCAGACCGGCAGCGTGGTCTTCTGATAGACCGTGTTGAATCCTTTCAGATAGCTTGGCTGGCTGACGATCACGTAGTTGACCTTGCCATCAATGCCAGCGGCTGTCAGGTATGACGTCCAGTCGTATTTCGGTGCCAGTGTATTGAGCTCAGTGAAATCGAGCTTGTTGTAGGTTTTGATCGGATCGCGGTTTTCGACGTTGGACCACTGTACTTTGGCCAGCGCAGTTTCCAGCGCCACGACATCGCGTGCGCTGGCAGCAGCAGCCTTGTCACCGGCCATCGTCAATAGCGCTTGCACGTATTCCTGGTACTTCGCGCGCGCTGCCACCAGCTTGGCATCGTTCGGTTTCAGGTAATAGTCCCGATCCGGCAAGCCGAGCCCGCTCTGCGCCAGGTCGACCACATACTTGGTCGAGTCGCGCGCATCCTGATGAATGCCGAAGCCATATGGCGTGTTCACGCCAAGCTGGCCCAGATGTGCGATCAGCGCCGGGATTTCCTTTTTGTCTTTCAGTGCGGCGATTTTTGCCAGCTCCGCTTGCAGCGGTTTTAGGCCCAGTTCCTCCAGCTTCGCTTCATCCATGTAGCTGGCGTAAAGGTCACCGATCTTGCGGGTTTCAGGTGTGCCGCCGGTGTCCTTGGCGGCGTTTTCGATAATTGCGCGCAGCTGCGGCAACGTGTCATCGCGCAATTTGGCAAACGAGCCCCAGCTCGATTTGTCCGCCGGAATCTCGGTCGTGGAGAGCCATTTGCCGCTGGCATATTTGAAAAAATCGTCCTGGGCGCGCACGCCTTTGTCGATGTATTGCAAGTCGATACCGGAGGCCAGTTGTGCCGGCTTCGCTGTCGTTGTGGCGGTCGTTGTTACTGTCGCAGGAACATCGGCAGCGATAGCTGTCGAGGCAGAGGCGGCCATGCTGAGATAAAGCGCGTTCACCAGATAACGATTCATGGAGGTTTTCCTTTTGGATTCCTTTGCCAGTGGTCGGCAAAGCAAGGGCAAGAATTTACCATAGCCGGACAGGGCAAGAGTCCGGCAGCAGGAAGCGCTTACCGGCGCGCCGGTTTATGGTTCAGAATAGGGCGCTCGCTGGGCCGGCTGATCGTTGGCCTGGTCCGTGATCCTCACAACACCGGAGAAAACTGCATGAAGCAACAAGGCACATTGATCTTCAAGGCCAGCCTGATTGCGCTGCTCTGCGCATCGGCAGGGTTTGCCACTACCGCGAGCGCTGCCAAGACCCTGGTATTTTGCTCGGAGGGCAGTCCGGAAGGTTTCAATCCGCAATTCTTCAGTACCGGCACCACGATGGATGCCTCGTCGGTCCCGATGTTCAACCGGCTGGTCGAATTCGAGATGGGCACCACCAACATCGTTCCCGGCCTGGCCGAATCGTGGACCATCGCACCGGACGGCATGAGCTACACCTTCAAGTTGCGCAAGGGCGTCAAGTTCCACAGCAGCGCCAAGTTCAAGCCGACCCGCGACATGAATGCCGATGACATCATCTTCACCTACAACCGCATGGCCGATCCGCAGCATCCGTTCCACAAGAACACGCCGGGGACGACCTACGCCTATTTCGAAGACATGGGCATGAACAAGATCGTCGACAAGATCGAGAAGGTCGATGCGATGACGGTGCGTTTCAAGATGCTGCATCCGGAAGCCCCGTTCCTGGCCGATCTGGCGATGGATTTCAATTCGGTGCAATCGGCCGAATACGCCGACAAAATGAAAGCTGCCGGCACGCCCGAAGTGATCGACCGCGAGCCGATCGGCACCGGCGCGTTCCAGTTCGTGTCGTACCAGAAAGACGCGGTGATCCGCTACAAGGCATTCGATGCGTACTGGGATGGCCGTCCGAAAATCGATAACCTGATTTATGCGATCACGCCGGATGCCTCGGTGCGTTACGCCAAGCTGAAAGCCGGCGAGTGCCATGTCATGGCGTTTCCAAAACCGGCGGATATCGCGCTGATGAAAGCCGATCCGAATCTGACGATGCTGACCAAGGAAGGCCTGAACATCGGCTACATCGCCTTCAATGTCGAGAAAAAACCCTTCGACAACAAGCTGGTGCGCCAGGCATTGACGATGGCCGTCGACAAGCAATCGATCCTGAAAACCGTGTTCCAGGGCTCCGGGCAAAATGCCAAAAATCCAATTCCGCCGATGCTCTGGTCGTACAACGACAAGATCGTCGACTATGCGTATGACCCTGTGAAGGCCAAGGCCCTGTTGGCCAAAGCCGGTTATCCGAATGGTGCCGAAGTCGACCTGTGGTACCTGCCGGTCAGCCGGCCGTACAATCCGGACGGCAAGCGCATGGCTGTCCTGATCCAGGCCGACTGGGCCAAGGTGGGTGTCAAGGCCAGACTGGTGACCTACGAGTGGGGCGAGTACCGCAAGCGCAGCAAGACCGGCGAGCAGCAGGCAATGATGTTTGGCTGGTCCGGCGACAACGGCGATCCGGATAATTTCTTTGGTCCGCTACTCGGTTGCGATGCGGTCGCCGGCGGCGGCAACGTGGCACGCTGGTGCAACAAGGATTTTGAAGCCCAGCTGCAAAAAGCCAAGGCGACGTCGGTGCAGGCCGAGCGCGCCAAGTTCTACGAGCGCGCCCAGGAAATCGTCCATGAAGAAGCACCGCTAATCGAGATCGCCCACTCGGTGCGCTTCACGCCGGTGCGCAAGGAAGTGATCGGCTTCAAGATGGATGCGACCGCGCATCATTATTTTGACAAGGTGGATCTGGCGAAGTAACCGTGATGGTGGCGCGGGCACGGTGTTACGGTGCCCACGCTGCCTGCCGCGTTACTCCTCCACCCACTGCTTGATCCCATTAACCCAGCTCTTCGCTGGTAACTTCGTGCGCGCCACGACATTGGCCGCCCGCGCATACAGGTCGGCAAAGTCGATCTGACGACGGCGCCGGAACGCCAGCGCCACGACATTGCCTTCATGGACTTCCGGCAGGCAGATCACGTCATCGAACGCAAATCGCATCGCCTTCAAGTTGCGGTTGAAGCTGGGATGATCGCCAAATAGATTGACCGTCATGATGCCGTCCTCACGCAGACAGGCCGCGCAGGATTGATAGAACTCGGCCGATTCCAGCACCGGCCCCTTGGCGGTCGCGTCATACAAATCGACTTGCATCGCATCGATGGAATCGAGGTTCGCCGGATCATTGACAAAGTCATTGGCATCCATCTCCAGCACACGCAGGCGGTCGTCTTCCGGTGGCATCTTGAACATCGTCTCGCAGATCGTGATCACCGAGGGATTGAGCTCGACGGCAGTGACGCGGGCTTCGGCAAAGGTCCGGTAGCAGAATTTGGTCAGCGCACCGGTACCCAGTCCCAGCTGTACGACATGTTCCGGATTGTCGATGAACAGCATCCAGCCCATCATCTGCTGCGCGTATTCCAGCTCGATCCAGTCCGGCTTGCGCAGGCGCATCGCGCCTTGCACCCACTCGGTGCCGAAATGCAGGAAGCGCACGCCATCCTGTTCGGACAGCGTGACCGGGGCGTACTTGATTTTGCGCGGGGGTTTCGAGACGGGGGCGACGGGAGACTTCCTGCCGGGACCGACCATGTGATTGGCCTGGGCTTCGATGGACTTGCGTTTGATGAGCATGGGGTAAATTCGTGGCCTGAAGAAAGTCAGCCAATGATACCGCGCCAGTGTTCCAGCTTCTGCGCAAAGCTCGACATGGCATTGGCGGGTGACGACGACGGCAGCACCAGCGTGGCGATACCGCGGGCCGAAAAATCAGCCGCAAACTTGCCGGCAGCCTTGCCATTGAAGCAGACCCGGCGCAGCTGCGGACAGTCGCGTTGCAGGCGTGCGAGGTCGTTGGCGCGGGCATCCCGGATCGCACTATCGAGGCTGCCACGGCGCTGGCAACTGTTGATCACGTCCCACAGACCGATGCCTTGCGCGAGCAGGTGTTGCAGTCGTTCCGGATACGGCAGATCGACCAGCGCTTGCTGCAGCACGGCCCCCAGCAAGGGCCAGAACTGGTTGCGCGGATGGGCGTAATACTGGCCGGCGGCGAGCGAGGCGACACCCGGGAAACTGCCGAGTATCAGGACTCGGGTCCGGCTATCGATGACCGGGGCAAAGCCGCCAAGCATGGGTGTCGTGGGCAAATTTTCCATGCCGGAAGTATATCCGCCGGTCGAGGGTACTGGCTGGCGTTACACTGTTGGCAATCTTGTTCTTCCAGGGTCGACATGCCAGTCCCGTTCTTGCGCAATCTCACCGGTACCGTCCGCACGCGGCGCGCCAATCGCCAACTGGGCGCAGTGCTGGCCTTCGTCGCAGGCGCCGTGAACGCCGGCGGTTTTCTGGCCGTGCAGCAGTACACCTCGCACATGACCGGTATCGTGTCGATGATCGCCGATGAGTTCGTACTCGGCAATTTGCTGATGGTGTTTGCCGGCTTCTGCGCCTTGGCGGCGTTTATTTCCGGTGCCGCCACGACGGCCATCCTGATCAACTGGGCGCGGCATCGGCAGATGTACAGCGAATACGCGATGTCGCTGGCGCTCGAGGCAATTCTGCTCCTGCTGTTCGGCTTGCTGGGTGCCAACCTCGAGACGTATGTCACCGTGATTTTGCCGGCGACCGTGATGGTGCTGTGCTTCATCATGGGCTTGCAGAATGCCATCGTGACCAAGCTGTCGCAGGCCCAGATCCGCACCACGCACGTCACCGGCCTGGTGACCGACCTCGGCATCGAACTGGGTAAGCTCATTTACTGGAATCGCCGGCACAAAGATGGCACCAGCAGCCTAGTGCGGGCCGACCGCGACAAGCTGGGGATCCATTGCCTGATCCTGTCGATGTTCTTTATCGGCGGCGTCGCCGGTGCCTTCGGTTTCAAGCACATGGGATTCAGCGCCACGCTGCCGTTGGCAGTGGTCCTGCTGGTGATGGCGGCGATTCCGATGTTCGATGATATTGCCCCGCACCTGCCGAACCTGCGGATCCTCAAACCATCGATGCCGATCGATGCCGACAAGGCTCCCGAAAAATGACGATGCGTATTGTGGTGCTGGGCAGCGGTTCGGTGGGCACCTATGTCGGCGGCGCGCTGCTCGATGCGGGCGCCGATGTGGTGCTGATCGGTCGCGAGCGGATGCGGCAACGTCTGCTGCAACACGGACTGGTGCTGACCGACATGCAGCAGCGCGCAGTGCGGCTTGCCGGCAGCGACGTTCCCTATTCTGTGGACCCGCAGGCATTGGCGGGTGCGGACCTGATCCTGCTGACGGTCAAGAGCAGCGACACCGCAGCGGCAGCGGAACTGATCCTGCAACATGCCGCAGCGACCGTGCCGGTACTGAGCTTGCAAAACGGTATCGGCAATGCGGCGACACTGCGGCAAGTGCTGCCGGACTGGAATGTACTGGCCGGCATGGTGCCCTTCAATGTGGTGCAAATGGACGACGGTCGGCTGCATCGCGGTACGCAAGGCGAATTGATGGTCGAGGCATCACCCCTGCTGGCGGCCTGGTTGCCCCTGTTTGCCCGGGCGCATCTGCCACTGATCGAACGGGTCGATGTGGTCGAAGTTCAGTGGGGCAAGTTGCTGCTGAACTTGAACAATCCGCTCAACGCCTTGTCCGGCTTGCCCCTCAAAACCCAGTTGTCGCAGCGCGCCTGGCGACGTTGTCTGGCCCTGCTGGTCGACGAGGCACTCGCTACGCTGGATGCTGCCGGCATCGTCCCGGCACAAGTTGCCAGGATCGCGCCGCGTCGGTTGCCGTTACTGTTGCGCCTGCCGAACTGGCTGTTCACGCGCGTCGCCGCGCAAATGCTGCGGATCGATCCGGAAGCCCGCTCGTCAATGTGGGAAGACTTGCAAGCCGGGCGGCGTACCGAGATTGATTACCTCAATGGTGCCGTGGTGGCGCTGGCGGCCTCGCTGGGCCGGACTGCTCCGGCCAATCAGCAGCTGGTGGCACTGGTCCGGCAGGCTGAAAACGGTACTCTGCCCGCGCTCGACGGCAAGGTGCTGTGGCGTCAATTGCAGGCGCGATAGCATCCCTGGGCATTGGACAGTTCCGGCTAGCAGGGCTGAGCAGATAGATCATGGAACCCGCTGGATATAGTTGCCACTGAAGTGAGCCCTGTTCGCGGCGATACCGCCCGATGCAAGACCGGGTAACTCCGCGCCGGCTGACACTGCCGACGTGCCGCACCCCCTGTCAGGATTTCCACTTCCATGGACTTGTTACGTCAATCATTGCTCTCGCTGGCGCAGCTGCCACCCGCTTCCAGTGCGCCCTCGTCGCCGTCATTCGAGCTACGCGAAACGCAGACCTTTCCCGGTAGTGTGCCGACCAGGATACTGCTCGGCAGGCCGGCGGACCGCGACACGCCACCGACCCGACTCACCGCGACATCACCGCCGGCCAGAATAGCCCCGTCAGATTTTCTATCGGTAGACCTGGATGCGCAGGCCATGGACGAGTCTGAAAAATATGACAAGTATTTTCATGAAATTGGCTGCGGTTACAAAAAGCTTGTCGACTACATGTACATCGAGCCAGCGATTTGCCAGCCGACGCCGGCAGGACTGTCGTTGCTGGTCGAGGATTTCGTGGTCCGCACCAATCACGATTTGCGGGCTGTGGATCAGCAGAAGAGTGACGGCCCGGTGCCGACAATGATTGCCCGCTTCAAGGAATTTAGCACCCAGGCAGCGGGAATTCGGTTTGATCCCTTGCGGCCGGTCGGTGTCATTCTGACCCATGGTCAGCACCATGCTTGTCCGGTACTGTTCATGCGAAAGGGCCAGACCAACTATGTGCTGATCTTCGATTCGACGTCCGGCTCGATGAAAAAGGCGTATCGCAAGGTCGGTACCTTTTTTCCGGATTGCCAAGTCTTGCTCAACGATGGCACGCGGCAGTCCGATAGTCAGTCCTGCATCACGGATGCCTACGAAATCCTGACCCGGGCATTCACCGTCGACGACCTGATCGGCAAGGTTGAGGAGCGCATTGCCGATGAATGCAGTGCATCGTCGAGCACGGCGGCAGCCAGCCGCGTCTTCCGTTTTTCGGCACCGGAGGTGGATAATTTCCGGCTCTTCAGGATGCCGGAAGAGTTGTGCTTTACGGCGCAGAGAACCGCCTTTGTCACGCAGACGTCGAAGGCCAAATTACAACTTCCGATCCGCGACAGAACCGGCCGGCTCACCACGTTGAAAGACATGATGCGCTTGAAGAAAACCGTGGCAATCGGCAACCAGTCCGAGAAGTGGATAGGGATTAATTCCTACCTCCATGAGGTCAGTCTCGAACACAGGGAGCGCATCAAGCAGCTGGTTGATCAGCGTGCGGTGGATCCCGGGCCGGTTATAGATGATGGCCCCCGGTGACCTCACGTCCGGACTGCGATTGGCCCCCTGACGAATTGGCCACTCACCAGCCGGATTAGAGTAAACCCATTTTTTTCGCGGCCGTCGTCAGCTCGGCACGGAAATCCGGATGCGCGATCGAGATCATTTCGCGGGCACGCTGACTGGCCGATTTGCCGCGCAGTTGCGCCACGCCGAATTCGGTCACCACGTAATTCACGTCGTTCTTGCTGGTGCTGACATGGGTGCCCGGACACAGTACCGGCGCGATGCGTGAAATCGTGTCGCCCTTGGCCGTGGCGGGGACGACGATGAAGGCCTTGCCGCCTTCGGAGCGATTGGCTGCACGGACAAAATCGCTCTGGCCGCCGGTGCCCGAGTAGGGCATCGATGCCAGGCTTTCGGAGCCGCACTGGCCCAGCAGATCGACTTGCAAGCTCGCATTGATGGCCGCGAGTTTGTTGTTCTGGCCGGCCAGGTATGGATCGTTGGTAAAGTCGGACGGATGCATCTCGACCATCGGATTACGGTCGATGAACTTGTAGAGCTTGCGCGAACCAAGCACGAAGGTGCCAACGATCTTGCCCTTCATGTAGGTCTTCTTGCTGCAGTCGACGGCGCCACTCTCGACCAGCGACAGGATGCCGTCGCCGATCATTTCGGAATGGATGCCAAGATTTTTCTTGGCGCTTAGTTGCAGTACCACCGCATCAGGAATCCCGCCGTAGCCGATCTGCAGCGTCGAGCCATCGTCGATCAGATCGGCGACATAGCTGCCGATGGCTTGCTGGACCGGGCCGATGACCGGCATGCCAACCTCGGTGAGGGCTTCGTCGCTCTCGACCAATGCGGTGACTTGCGAAATATGGATGTGGCAATTGCCATTGGTGAAAGGCACATTCGGATTGACTTCCAGCACGATCGCGCGCGCCTTGCCCAGCGCTGCCATCGTGTAATCGGTCCCCAGGCTAAGCGAAAAATAGCCATGCTCATCCATCGGCGAGGCGATCGAAAACACCACGTCAGCGGCGATCAGGCCCTGCCGGATCATGCCCGGAATTTCGGAGAAATAATTCGGCAGAAAATCTGCCCAGCCCGCCTGTCCCGCCGCCCGTGAAGCCGGCCCGAAGAACAGCGCCGAATGCCGCACATTGCTGGCGGTCTCGGGATCGAAGTAGCCGTACTTACGCACCGCCAGAATCTGCAGCACCTTCACATCCTGGAAATCGCGCCGATGTTCTGATAGCGCCGTCAACAGGGTCGGCGGTTCGCCAACGCCGGTCGGCACAATGATCGAATCGCCATTGCGAATCAGACGGATAGCCGCTTCGGCGGTGGTGCGCTTGCTGCGATAGGACTCTTGGGTGGACATGCTGTCTCCTGATGGGGCCGTGATCGTCTTAGCGCGAGTGCGGCGATGATGGTGCCGGACGAATTTTCCGGTTACTTGATGCGTGTAACTCAGCATCATGCGACTGTTTTCTTTCCGCTACCTTACAGCAGCTTGGTTTTGATGGGGGCACGTGGACATCACAGGCGAATGGATCGCGCGACAAGGTACAGGGTTTGCCGCCGGCATTGACGGTGTCCCGGCCCACGCAGACTGATGCCAGGACGTAAAAACGGCGCAGCCACCGGAAAGTGTTTGCGCCATTGTTTGATGAGACCGGATTTCTCCGGCCTGTCCTGGGTGCTTGACTTACCGGCTAGCCATCCCCAGCAACAGTTCATTCAACCGCTTCACGAACGCCGCCGGATCCGTCAGCGCGCCGCCTTCGGCCAGCATGGCCTGGTCGAACAGGATGTTGGACCAGTCATCGAACTTGGCTTCTTCGTATTTCAGGCGTTGCACCAGCGGATGATCTGGATTGATCTCGAGGATCGGTTTCGAGTCCGGCGCACTCTGGCCGGCAGCCTTCAGCATACGCATCAGGTTGCCTGACAGCTCATTCTCGTCGGCCACCAGACACGCCGGCGAATCGGTCAGGCGGAACGTCACCCGCACATCCTTGGCCTTGTCGGCCAGTGCGGTTTTCATTTTCGCGACCAGGTCGTGGTACTGGACTTCGGTTTCTTCGTGCTGCTTTTTCTCGGCGTCGTCTTCGAGCTTGCCGAGGTCCAGTCCGCCCTTGGCGACCGAGGTCAGTTCCTTGCCTTCGAATTCGGTCAGGAACGACAGCATCCATTCATCGACGCGATCCGTCATCAGCAGGACTTCGACACCCTTCTTGCGGAAGATCTCGAGGTGCGGGCTGTTCTTGGCGGCAGTGAAGGTTTCACCGGTGGCGTAATAGATCTTGTCCTGGCCTTCTTTCATGCGGCCGAGGTAGTCGGCGAACGAGGTGGTCTGGGCGCTGTCGTCGGTATGCGTCGACGAGAACCGCAGCAGCTTGGCGATGCGATCCTTGTTGGTCGCGTCTTCGCCGATGCCTTCTTTCAGGACCTGGCCGAACTCGTTCCAGAACGTGACGTACTTGTCCTTTTCGGCTTGCTCGTCATTGTTGGCCAATTCTTCCAGCATCGACAGCACGCGCTTGGTCGAGCCTTCGCGGATCACCTTGACGTCACGCGATTCCTGCAGCAATTCGCGCGAGACGTTCAGCGGCAGGTCGTTCGAATCGATCACGCCCTTGGTAAAGCGCAGGTACACCGGCATCAGCTGCTCGGCATCATCCATGATGAAGACGCGCTTGACGTACAGCTTGATGCCGCCGCGCTTGTTGCGGTCCCACAGGTCGAACGGGGCGCGCGCCGGAATGAACAGCAACTGCGTGTATTCGCTGCGGCCTTCGACGCGGTTGTGCGTGTAGGTCAGCGGCGCTTCGTAGTCATGCGAAACATGCTTGTAGAACTCGACATACTGTTCCGGCGTGATCTCGTTGCGGTTGCGCGCCCACAGTGCGCTGGCCTGGTTGATGGTTTCGAGTTCGGTGGTGACAACCGATTCTTTTTTCTCTTCGTCCCATTCTTCCTTCTGCATCTGGATCGGCAGCGAGATATGGTCCGAGTATTTGCGGATAATCGATTTGAGTTTCCAGTCCGACAGGAACTCATCCTGGTCGGCGCGCAAATGCAACGTGATCGTGGTGCCGCGCTGTGGCTTGTCGATGGCTTCAACGGTGAAGTCACCGGCGCCTTCGGATTCCCAGCGCACGCCTTCTGATGCAGGCAAGCCGGCACGGCGGGTGTCGACCGTGATGCGGTCGGCGACGATGAATCCGGAATAGAAGCCGACGCCGAACTGGCCGATCAGCGCAGCGTCTTTTTGCTGGTCGCCCGAGAGCTGCGAGAAGAAATCCTTGGTGCCTGATTTGGCGATCGTGCCGAGATGGGCGATCGCTTCATCGCGGCTCATGCCGATGCCGTTGTCGGCGATGGTGATGGTGCGCGCGGTCTTGTCGAAGCCGACCGTGATCTTCAGTTCGGCATCGTCTTCGACCAGCGCCGCATTGTTGATGCCCTCGAAGCGCAGCTTGTCGGCCGCGTCGGAGGCATTCGAGATCAGCTCGCGCAAGAAAATTTCCTTGTTCGAGTACAGCGAGTGAATCATCAGCTGCAGCAGTTGCGTGACTTCGGTCTGGAAACCAAGGGTTTGCTTTTCGGTTGTGGTCATTGTGGCCTCGGGAATGGAAATGGATGTTGGTTGCTGCTGACGGGGAACGTGGGGATGGTGTCGATGAATTCAAGGCAGAGAGTTTGACAGCCCGGGATCCCATTCCAGAAGATGGCGAGTGTATCAAAGCGCACTTTTCCAAGTTTCAACTCAATAAACCCGCTTTGCCCTTCATCGCCAGCACATCAATCACCTTCCTGAGCTTGGGCAGCAGATGCCGTGTCTGCGGCCACACTGCATAGATCTCGCTCTCGCAGGTCGACACCGCGTCCAGCATGCTGACCAGCGCGCCGCTGCGCAATGACTCCCTGACCAGAAACGACGGTAGCTGGCAAATCCCGCAGCCGGCCAGCGTCATCGCCAGCACCGCGTCGCCATCGCCGACTTCGTAGGTCGATGGCGGCGCAAAGCGCACTTCCTTGCCATCGGTATCGACCGTGCGCCACGGCATCGGCGTATTGCGCCGGTAGCCGACGATGCAGGCGTGCTGCTCCAGATCGGCAATCGATGCCGGCGCGCCGTCCTTGCGCGCCAGATAGGCGGGCGAGGCGCAGATCAGCAGGCGCTCGCGGCTGAGCAGTTTGGCGACCAGTCCGCCGGACTCCTTGATTTCGCCGAAGCGGATCAGTAGATCGATGCCTTCCTCGATCGGATCGATCAGGTTATCGGTGAAGGTCAGCGTCAGCGTCAGTGCGGGATAGGTCTGCGTCAGTTCGGACAGGATGGGCAGGATCACGCCGCGGCCGAAGGCGGCCGGCATGTCGATGCGCAAGCGTCCACTGGGAACCTGATGGCCGTTTTGCAGCGCCAGTTCAGCGTCGGCGATGCCATCAAGCGCGGTGGCGCAACTGGCGAAGTAGGCGGCACCGTCGACTGTCAGCGTGATTTTCCGGGTGGTGCGATGGAATAGCTTGATGGCCAACCGTTGTTCGAGCCGGGCGATACTTTTGCCGACGGCCGATTTGGTAATGCCGAGGCGTTCTGCCGCTGCCGTGAAGCTGCCGGCGCGTGCTGCTGCGACAAAGATAGCGACACCGGTAAATTGTTCTGCATGGGCCATTGTGGATTTTTAGTCTACTGAGTGGGGAATCAAAGGAGGTTTATTACAGAAAAATTCTACAGTAGACTGGCTCCATTGAAAATCTCGGAGGTACAGCATGCAGAAAACAGCATTGGTAGTAGGCGCAAGCGGCATCGGTGGCAGCAACGTGGCTGCCGAATTGATCGATCAGGGCTGGATCGTCTACGGGCTGTCGCGCCATCCGCGCGATGACATCCCCGGTCTGCGCCCGATCGCCGCCGACCTGCTTGACCAGGCCAGTCTGCAAACGGCGCTGGCCGACATCGCCCCGACCAACGTCTTCCTCACCACCTGGATGCGGCAGGACACCGAGGCCGCCAACATCCGCGTCAATGGCGCGCTGGTGCGTCACGTGCTGGCCGCACTGGCACCCAAAAAATCCGTACGCCACGTGTCGCTGGTCACCGGCCTGAAGCATTATCTCGGGCCATTCGAGTCCTACGCCAGTGCCGGTACCTTGCCCGAGACGCCGTTGCGCGAAGAGCAGCCGCGCTTGCCGGTCGAGAATTTCTATTACGAGCAGGAAGACGAGCTGTTCAAGGCCGCTGCCCGCGACGGCTTCAGCTGGAACGTGCACCGCCCGCATACCGTGATCGGCAAGGCCGTCGGCAATGCGATGAACATGGGCACCACGCTGGCGGTCTATGCGTCGATTTGCAAGGAAACCGGACGACCGTTCCAGTGGCCCGGTTCGCAAGCCCAGTGGGAAGGTATTTCGGATGTGACCGACGCGCGCCAGCTGGCCCGCCAGCTGGTCTGGGCAGCCGACACCGAAGCCGCCCACAACACCGCCTTCAACACCGCCAATGGCGATGTATTCCGCTGGCAGTGGCTATGGGGCCGGCTGGCCGCCTGGTTCGGTGTGGAGGCCGCGGGTTTCGATGGCGCGGTGCGCCCGCTTGAGCAAGCCATGTCGGCCGATCATGCGGCGTGGCGCGAGATCGCCCAACGGCACGGCCTGGTCGAAGCGGACCTGAACCGGCTTGCATCGGCGTGGCATTCCGATCTCGATCTGGGCCGGCCGATCGAAGTGATGACCGACATGACGCGCAGCCGCAAACTGGGCTTCAGCGACTATCAGTCGACCGAAGAATCGTTTACCGAGCTGTTCGCCCGGCTGCGTGCCGAGCGCTTGATTCCTTAAAAAGCCGTGGTCCTACCAGCCTGCGTTACGCGCCATCGGCGGGGTAGCGCAGGCCGATCTGGCTGCGCATCTGGTCCAGGCTGTCGAGCAATGCCACTGTCTGATCCAGCGGCATGACCGGACTTTCCCGCAATCCTGCGCGCAGGCAGCGACCCACTTCGATGGCTTCGTGCGCGTAGCCGTTGCCGAGCAGCGGCATCGTCAGGTGCCGTTCTTCCGCTCCTGTGACATCAATCGTGATGTGCCGGGCTTCCGAAAACGGCCGTGCGATCCGCACCGACCCCAGCGGTCCGGAGATCACCAGTTCGCGCGGCGTGGTCACCCTGAACGAACAGAAGCACGACGACAATCCCCCGCCTGCATGCCGCAACGTGAACGCTGTTTGTTCATCGACGCCGGTCAAGCCGATTTCAGCGATCGCGTGCGCCGATGCCACCGGCCCGAGAAAATACGCTGCCATCGATAGCGGATAGATCCCCAGATCCAGCAGCGCACCGCCACCCAGTGCCGGATCGAGCAAGCGGTGCTCGGGACCGACCCCGGAGTAGTAGCCGAAATCAGCCTGCACATGCTGCGCGCGCCCGATGATGCCGGAATCGATCAGTCGTTTGGCTTCGACGATGCCCGGCAGGAATCGGCTCCACATCGCCTCCATCAGGAAGAGCTCTTTCTCGCGCGCGAGTGCGACGACGCTGCGTGCTTGCTCTGCATGCATCGTGAACGGTTTTTCGCACAGCACCGGTTTGCCGGCCTGCAGGCACAGGCGCGCATTGTCGGCATGCAGCGGATGCGGCGTGGCGATATAGATCACGTCGACCTCTGGATCTGCCGCCAGTGCGGCGTAGTTGCCGTGGCAGGTCGGTACGTCGAAGTCCCGGCCGAACGCCAGTGCGGTGTCTTGCGTGCGCGAAGCGACGGCTTGCAGCTGTGCATCAGGGACATGGCGCAGGGCTTCGGCAAACTGGCGGGCAATGATGCCGGTGCCGAGGATGCCCCAGCGGATTGCTTGGTTCATGGAGTGCTCCGGTGAGGGGGAGGGAGGTGAGTGCGCATGCAATGAGGGTGCAGCATATACCGTAGGCGCGAGAGAGGCGCCGGGTCATCGTGCCCACGCGAATGCACCGGCAAACGGTTGGAATGGGCGAGCATTTCCGGTTCGCTCGCGTGGGCACGATGAGGCCGTGCCCACCCTACGATACTGCCGGCTTGGTCGTGGCGGAGTACAGACAATTTCATCAACCGCAAGCGGGCCATTCGGTGCAATGCCCTTTGGTTATAGCACCCGACGATCATTACCGATCGGGATAAAAATGCTTGCACAGACAGTCATTTGCGCTATTCTTTACCGAACGGTAAAAATATCCCCTCAAAGAAGCTGGCACCATGAAAAATAGCCCGATCGGTAAAAAAAATCCGGTGCATCCGGCAATCATGTCGGTTCCCGAGCTGGGTGCACTGGTGCGTCAGGCGCGCAAGGCCCAGGGCCTGACCCAGGCCGACATCGCCGGGCTGGCCAATACCGGTACCCGCTTTCTGGTCGATCTCGAAAACGGCAAGCCTACCATCCAGCTGCAAAAAACATTGGACGTGATGGCCTTGCTGGGCTTGGAACTGGTGGTGGCGAAGAAGGGAGCGCCACGATGAAGATCACCGGCAACGACGATACCCTTGCCGTGTTCGTGGAGTCGGCGTTGGTCGGCACCCTGTACAACGACCAGCCGCTGGCGTTTGAATATGCCGCAGCAGCGACCCGGGCGCTGACGCCGGAAATCCCGCTGCAAGCCGGCAAGATCAACACCTCCTTTGTTCATGCCTTTTTCGAGAACCTGTTGCCGGAAGGTGACCAGCGCACGCTGATCAGTCTGCGACACCACGCCTCCTCCGTTTTCGGGATGCTGGCGATCATCGGCGGGGACACCGCCGGTAGTACCGTGTTACTGCCATCCGGCCAGCTGCCGCAGCCCGCGTCTTACCAGCGTAGCAGCTGGGAGGCGGTCAATGCGCTGCTGCACGGTGGTGATGGCGCTGCCGGGGAGAGTGGCGAATTGGCCGGTGGTAGCGAATCCGGACCGCGGCTCTTGATTTCCGGCGCGCAGTTCAAGTTGCTCGTTTCAATTGATCCTGACGACAATCCGCTGCTCCCGCTGGGTAACTCACCCTCGACCCATATCCTGAAGCCGGATATGGTGCGGTCCGATATCAAGCTATTCGCATCGGCCCTCAATGAAACCATCGTCATGCGCGCAGCCCATTTGTGCGGCCTGCCCACGGCTGCGGTGCGCTACCGCCGCGAGGTCAAGGCTTGCCTGGTGGAGCGCTATGACCGCTACCGCGATGCCGCCGGCGTCTTGCGACGGCACTGGCAAGCCGACTTTTGCCAGTTGTCCGGCAAGGCATCGGACGTCAAATACGAAGCCGACGGCGGGCCGACATTCGCACAATGTTTTGCGTTGTTGCGCACGCATTCAGTCCTGCCGGCAATCGACCAGCGCAACTTGCTGCGCTGGCTGTTCTTCAATTTGTCCGTCGGGAACAATGACAGCCACGCAAAGAACCTCTCGATCCTGGCGACGCCAGACGGACCGCGTCTGGCACCGTTCTACGATTTGATGAGTACGCGGGTTTATGCGGGACTGGGCAAACAGTTTGCCTTCCAGATCGGTGGGGAGAACCTGCCCGGGAAAATCGGTGCGCCGCAAGTGCAGTCGCTGGCGACATCGCTGGGTGTCACGCCGAAGTATTTGCTGACGATTGCCGGCGACATGGCCAGTAAGGTGGACGCTGCTATCGCGCTGGCAGCCAATGAAATCGGTCGGGATCTTAGCCCGGCCGAGATGGTCATCGCCGGGCGACTGCAGCTGAAAATTGCCGGGATCGTGAAGCAGATGCGGACGAGGATTTTGTCGCGGTGTTGACGTAGCCGGTTATCCCCGCGCCGCCCCGATCTCCCGTTCCAGAAACCGCCACACCCCCGCATCCTCCATCGTCGCCACATTGATCCGCATGCGGTGCGATGGCAACTGGCGTGGCGAGAACAGGCAACCTGGTGCCAGCAGCATGCCGTCGGCCATGGCTTTTTCGGTCAGCGCATTGGTGTCGCAGCCGGCATCGGCCCAGACAAACATGCCGCTGGTGCTGGCGTTATCGACACGGATGCCGATGCGTTCGAGCCGGCGTAGCGTCTTTTCGCGCACGCTGTCGAGACGGCTGCGCAAGCGGTCCAGATGTTTGCGATAGCGGCCTTCGGACAGGATTTTGTAGATCACGCGTTCGCCGATTTCGCTGGTGGTCAGCGTCGACAGGATCTTGCGATCGGCCAGCTGGATCGCCAGTTCGGGCGAGGTCGCAATGAAGCCAACGCGCAAGTTGGCGGCCAGCGTCTTCGAAAATCCGCCGAGGTAAATCACGCGCTGCAACTGGTCCAGCGCCGCGATGCGCGTGGTACTGCCGGCATGCATGTCACAGTAGATATCGTCCTCGACGATCATGAAGTCATGCTGCTCGGCCAGCCGCAAAATCTGGAAGGCCTTGGCCGCCGAGAGCGAGGTCGAGCTCGGGTTGTGCAGCACCGAATTGATCACGTACAAACGTGGCTTGTGCAGCGCGGCCATCTCGGCCAGCCGCACAATATCGGGACCATCGGCCAGGCGCGGGATGCCGATCACCTTGGCGCCTAGCAGCGAGAACGAACCGAACATCAGGAACCACGCAGGGTCATCGACGAAGATGGTGTCGCCCGGCTGCAGAAAATGCCGCGCCACCAGATCGAGCCCCTGCGTCACGCCGGTGGTGGTGATGAATTGCTCGGGCGTGGCGGTGATGTCGAGCTCGGCTAGCTTCAGTTGTAGTTGCTGGCGCAGCGGCAGAAATCCCTGCGGTACGCCGTATTGCAGCAGCAGGTTCTGGTTGCTGCGGGCGACCGAACGCAACGCATTGCCGATCAGGTCGGCATCAAGCCAGTCGTTCGGCAGCAAGCCGCTGCCGGGCATTTTTTGTGGCGGCAACTGGCGGAACATATTACGCACCAGCCAGACCACGTCGAGTTTGGGCGGGGGCGCAGCCGAGGCATCCGGATGCCGTCCGGCGCTGACCATCGCATGCCGCTCGCGCACGTAAAAACCCGAGCCGCGCCGCGATTCCAGATAGCCTTTCGCGACCAGCCTGTCGTAAGCTTCGACCACGGTAAAGCGCGAGACATCGTGCAGGTCCGAGAACTGCCGGATCGACGGCATCCGTGCGCCGATGCGCAACAGCTTGTCGTCGATGCGCAGGCTGACCGAGCGGACGATCTGTTCGACCAGGGATTCGGCGCTGTCGCGCACAAGGAGCGGAGGATTTGTACTGGCCATGGCACCGTGACAGTCTAGAGAAATGAATGGGTAATTGTACTGGTGCTGTACTGGTGTTGTCGATTACGATGAAGCCTCTTCCTGCTTGCGGTGCTGATCATGTCATCCCTGTTTTTTTCTCTGGTTCCTCTGATGGTGTTTGCCTTCGTATCATCGATCACGCCGGGACCGAACAACATCATGCTGACGTCGTCGGGCATCCGCTTCGGCTTCGTGCGCTCGATTCCGCACATGCTCGGTATTGCGTTCGGCTTTGGCGGGATGCTGGCGCTGTGCGCCATGGGCATTGGCAGCCTGATCCTGGCGGTGCCGGTGCTGCACCTTGGACTGAAGGTGGCCGGTTCCGGGTATCTGGTGTACCTGGCCTGGCAATTGCGCCGCATCGCGTTTCGCAAGGACGAGGGCGAGGACCAGCGGCCGATGACTTTTCTGGGCGCTGCGCTGTTCCAGTTCGCCAATCCCAAAGCCTGGGTCATGGCTATCACCGGCGTCGCGGCTTTCCTGCCGGAAGTGCAGCCGGTGGCGCTGGCCATCGCGCTGTTCTGCTTCGTATTCTGTGCGGTCAACCTGCCGTGTATCGCGGTGTGGGCCGGTGCCGGCTCGGTGCTGCGGCGCTATCTGGCACAGCCGGAATGGCAGCGCGTGTTTTGCGTCGTGATGGTCGTGCTGACGCTGTATGCGGCAGCAGCGATCTGGATGTGACGACTGCCGCCGTATAGCGGCGATAATGCGGGGTCAAATTTTTTACTGGCCGGTGGCAGGTGCCGCCGGCAATCTTATTTTCTGGAGACCACCATGTCCGTCTACGACAAACTGACCGCCCTCAATATCGAACTGCCCGCCACCGCCGCGCCAGCCGCTGCCTATGTGATGGCGGTCCAGACCGGCAACACCGTGTTCCTGTCCGGCCATCTTGCCAAAAAAGACGGCAAGGTCTGGGTCGGCCAGTTTGGCAAGAACATCACTACCGACGAAGGCAAACTGGCTGCGCGCGGTATCGCCATCGACCTGCTTGCGACCTTGCAGGCAGCCTGCGGCGGCGACCTCAACCGCGTCACGCGCATCGTCAAGTTGATGAGTCTGGTCAATTCGACCGGTGATTTCACCGAGCAGCATCTGGTCACTAACGGCGCGTCGGAGCTGATCGGCGAACTGTTTGGCGAGCAAGGCAAGCACGCCCGTTCGGCTTTCGGCGTCGCGCAAATTCCGATGGGTGCCTGCGTTGAAATCGAAATGATCGCCGAGATCCGCCCGGCCTGATCGCGTTCAGTCTTACCGGACGCTGCCTATCCGGCATCGTCCGTTCCCGGGGCGGCCACAAGCAGCCCGAATTTTTTATCTCCGGAGACATCATGCCCACCGAAAAAACACCCGCCTTGCAATGGCACTTTGCCGAACGCGCTTTGCGCCTGCAAGGCTCGGTTATCCGCGAAATCCTGAAGATCGCCCAGCGCCCGGAAGTCATTTCGTTCGCCGGCGGCTTGCCGTCGCCGGATACCTTCCCGATCGCGCACATGCAGGCCGCTTTCGACAAGGTTCTGTCAGCCAATGGCCGGATCGCGCTGCAATACGGACCGACCGATGGCTACCTGCCGCTGCGTGAGTGGATTGCCAATTCGCTGTCGATTCCCGGTGTGGCGATTGCGCCGGAGCAGGTACTGATGACGTCGGGCTCGCAGCAGGCGCTCGATCTGATCGGCAAAGTGCTGATCGATGAAGGCAGCAAGGTACTGGTCGAGACCCCGAGTTACCTCGGCGCGCTGCAGGCGTTTTCGGTCTACGGTCCCGAGTTCGTATCGCTGCCGGGCGACGAGGCCGGTTTGCTGCCGGAGGCGGTGGCGTCGGTGGGTGCCGGCGCACGGCTGTTGTATGCGTTACCGAATTTTCAGAATCCGACCGGCCGCACGCTGTCGCTGGAGCGCCGGCGGGCGCTGGTCGAGACCTGCGCCCGCCTTGGTCTGCCGCTGATCGAAGACGATCCGTACGGCGCGCTGAGCTATCGTGCCGCGCCGTTGCCCAAGATGCTGACGATGCATCCCGACGGCGTGGTCTACATGGGATCGTTCTCGAAAACGCTGACGCCCGGTATCCGCCTCGGCTATGTGGTGGCGCCGCTGCCGCTGGTGCGCAAGCTGGAACTGGCCAAGCAGGCGGCTGATCTGCACACCGCGACACTGACGCAAATGGTGGTGCACGAAGTGGTCAAGGATGGCTTTCTGGACACGCACATTCCGACTATCCGTGCGCTGTATGCGGAGCGCTGCGCGACGATGCTGGCGGCACTGAGCGCATTCTTTCCGGCCGGCGTCACGTGGACGCAACCGGAGGGCGGCATGTTCATTTGGGTCACGCTGCCGGCGCACATCGACAGTACGCAATTGCTCGACAAAGCGATCGCACAAAACGTCGCTTTCGTGCCGGGCGCGCCGTTCTATGCGACCAATCCGGTGCGCAATACGCTGCGCCTGAGCTTCGTCACCGTGACGCCGGAGCGCATCCGCGAAGGCATCGAAAAGCTGGGCAAACTGATCGCCGCACAATGCTGACCATGCGCACCTTCGATGCCGACCAGACCGTGTTGGCGCTGCCGTACTCACGTCTGGTGCCGGCCATCGCAATTGCCGCGCGCGAGCTGGCAGCGGGGCAGATCCGCTCACCTGACCGGTTGGTCGTGCCTCTGGATGGCGGCGGCGTCCTGTTGTGCATGCCGGCCACCGCCAGTGACATCGGCGTGACCAAGCTGGTCACTGTCCATCCGGACAATGCGCGCCGCGCGTTGCCGGTGATCCAGGGCGAAGTCGTGGTCTTCGATAGCGCAACCGGTCAGCGGCTGGCGCTGCTCGATGGCCCGACCGTCACCGCGCGCCGTACTGCTGCCGTCACGCTGCTGGGTATTCAAACGCTACTGCCGCGAGCACCGCAATCTGCGCTGCTGATCGGCACCGGCGTGCAGGCGCTGGCGCACGCGGAGGCGCTGATCGACTTCTTCGGTATCGGCGATTTCCGGATTGCGGCACGTGACGTTGGCAAGGCCGAATTATTCTGCGCGGTGCTGCGTTTGCGGTACCCGCAGATCACGGCAACGGCGCTGTCGAGTACGTTCGACGAGGTGCCGGTGACGGACGTCGTCATCGCCCTCACGACCTCGCGCACGCCGGTGATTCCCGCGCAGCTTGATGCAAGCACGCTAGCCATCGGCGTCGGTGCATTCAAGCCGGAGATGGCGGAATTTCCGGCCGCGCTGCTCAACACCCGCACCATCGTCGTCGATGACCTCGCCGGTGCGCACCACGAAGCGGGCGACCTGATTCAGGCGCAAGTCGACTGGACAGCAGTGCGTGGCTTGGCATCGGTGCTCGATGGCGGCTTGCCGGCATCGGCCGTGCTGCCGGTGTTCAAGACCGTCGGGCAGGCTGCCTGGGATCTGGCGGCGGCGCGGGTGGCGCTGGGCGCCTGACGGTCGTTCAACTTCATCAAGGAAAATCCCATGCTTGTCCTGCGCCCCGGCTGCGAAACCTGCGACACCGACCTGCCACCTGATTCAGGCAGCGCCATGATCTGTTCCTACGAATGTACGTTTTGCAGTGATTGCGCCGGCACGCTGCTGCACAATACCTGCCCGAATTGCGGCGGCGAACTGGTGCGCCGGCCGGTGCGGCCGCAAGCCCGGCTGGTGAACAGTCCGGCCTCGAGGGAACGTGTCTACCAGCCGCTGACCGGCGAGCGGTTGACGCGCCATGCTGCACTGGTCGCGCAGTACCACGGTGTGTTGCCAGCGCAGCGCTAAACCGCCGGGTGGTGGAAGACTTGCCGCAAATACGCCAGAAAAGTTTCGTCGGTACACAGCGTCTTGCCCGGCGAATCCGACAGCTTGGCCACCGGCTGGTCGTTGCAGATGATCAGCTTCATCACGATATTCAAGGGCACCAGGCCGACATCATTGGTCAGGCTGGTGCCGATGCCGAAGCCGGTCAGCACGCGGTCGGCAAAATGCCGGTACAGCGCCAGCGCGCGAGGCAGGTCGAGGCCGTCGGAAAACACCAGCCGCTTGGTCTGCGTATCGATGCGCAGTTTGGCGTAGTGAGCCAGCGCTTTTTCGCCCCAGATCACCGGGTCGCCCGAATCGTGGCGCAAGCCATCGAACAGCTTGGCGAAGTACAGGTCGAAGTCGGCCAGGAAGGCATCCATGCCGACCACATCGGTCAATGCGGTGCCGAGGTCACCGCGATATTCCTGCACCCAGTCTTCGAGGGCCGCTTTCTGGAAATCGCGCAGGCGCACGCCGAATGACTGGTACGACTGCAGGTATTCGTGCGCCATCGTGCCGATGGGCGTGAGTTGGTATTTGCGCGCCAGCCAGACATTCGAGGTGCCCTTGAAATACTGCGGCACGCTGGTGGCCAGCGTACGCACGACCTCGTCATGCCAGGCACCGGAGTAGCGCCGGCGCAGGCCGAAATCAAAAAATGCGAAACCGTTTTTGCGTAATGGTTCATCACCGAATGCGGTCAGCGTGGCGATCTTTTGTTGCAGGCGATGGCGTCCTTCTGCCAGCGCCGCCGCCTGATCCGAGCCCCGGAAATACAGCTCGTTGACGATCACCAGCACGAAGATCTCGAAGCCGGTCACATGCACTTGCGGACCGCGCGCATGGATAGACAGCGTGTCGCCTTCGACGGTGACATGGATGAACTTGCGCTGGAAACGGAACACCGTCAGGAAGTCGACGAAGTCGCTTTTCATGTAGCGCAGGCTGCGCAGGTAATCGAGTTCATCGTCGGCAAATGCGAGCGTGCACAGGTGATCGAGCTCGCGTTCGACATCGGCCTGCAGTTGCGCCAGCGGATACGCCGGCGTGTTGCGACAAGTGAAGGCGTATTCGGTTTGCGCATCGGGGTGGCTGTGCAGCAGCGCCTGCCACATCGTGAACTTGTAGAGGTCGGTTTCGAGCAGGCTATGGACGATGGGAGGCATGGGTGTGGTTCAGAATTTGACGGTTTCGCCGTGACGCAGTACGCCAAATTCACCGGCCGGTACGGCAGCATCCTTCAGCGCCTGAATAAGCGCCTTTGGTGGTTCATCGAGTGGCTCATCGGTCAGCTCGAAGGTGCCCCAATGGATGCCGATCGAGCGTTTCGCGCGCAGGTCACGATGGATGCGTACGGCTTCGGTCGGGTTGATGTGCTGCGGCGCCATGAACCAGCGCGGCGCGTACGCACCAATCGGCAGGAGTGCCAGATCGGTTTGCGGAAAGCGTTTGGCGATGTCGGTGAAGTCGGCCGAATAACCGGTGTCGCCGGCAAAGAAAAACGAAAACGGCTTCGTTGCCGCCGCATCGGTACGCACCATCCAGCCACCCCACAGCGTCTCGAAACGGTCGGTCAGCGTGCGCGCCGACCAGTGCTGCACCGGCACCAGATGCAGGTCCAGTCCGGGCACGCTGGCATGCTGCCACCAGTCCAGTTCGCGCACGTTGGTGATGCCGGCGTCGGCCATCCATGCCTTCAGCCCGAGCGGCACCAGAAACAGCGGCGGCCCGCCGGCCTGTTTGTTGAGCTGCTGCACGCTAGGCTTATCCAGATGGTCGTAATGGTTGTGCGAGATCAGCACCACGTCGACATGCGGCAGCTGCGCAACGGTCATCGGTACGCGCACCTTGCGCTTCGGGCCATAAAAACTGACCGGCGACGCGCGCTCCGAAAAGATCGGGTCGGTCAGGACATTGACGCCATTGACCTGCATCAGCACCGTTGCATGGCCGATCCAGGTCGCGCTGGTGACGCGTTGGTTTTGCGCCAGCCAGGGCAGATCGGGACTGTCGACCGGGAACTGGTAATTGTTGGCCGGTGGCTTGGGCAAGCCTTGCGTGATGCGCTCCCATTGCCACTTGAAGAACGAGCCGCCGCTGATGGCACCCTCCAGATAATTATTCTGGTAGCCGTCTTTCGTGTGATGCGACGGCGGGGGCGCACTGGCCGGTTCGGCCACTACGCAACCCATGCACAGCAGTGCCGTGGCCAGCGTGACCAGGCGCTCGAGCGCTCTCATGAGATCGCCGTCAAGGTGTGCGGCTTGAGCTTGGCTTCCAGCGCCTTGCCTTTGCGGGCGCGCTTGCCGGTGTGCAGCGCCATGCCGTTGGCCGATAGACTGACTTCCTGCGCCTTGCCGCCACGGCCTATGCCGGATACAAGCACGCCGCGCTGGCTGACCGGTTGCGCAGCCAGCAGTTTTTCGCCGTCTTCGAGTGCCATCAAAATCATCCCGCGCCCGCCGCTCATGGTCTTGAGTTCATCGAGACCGAACACCAGCAGCCGGCCTTCCCCGGACAGGCAGGCCACGGAACTGGCCGACGGCGTTAGCACCTGTGGCGGCAGCGGCAAGTCGCCAGCGTCCAGCGTGATGAAAGCCTTGCCGGCCTTGTTGCGACCGACCATGTCGGCGGCGCGGGCAATGAAGCCGTAACCGGCGGTCGACGCGAGCAGCATCGTGGTCGCGGCGCTGCCGGCAAAGTAATGCAGCACCGTGCTGCCGCTGGCCAGCTCGACCAGTGCGCTGATCGGCGCGCCATCGCCGCGCGCGCCGGGCAGGGCAGACACGGCGATCGAATAGATCCGGCCGTTCGAGCCGAAGGCCAGCAAGGTGTCGAGCGTGCGGCATTCGAAGGTGCTGTACAAGTCATCGCCGGCCTTGAACGCAAACTGCGCCGGGTCGTGGCCGTGGCCGGTGCGCGCGCGCAGCCAGCCTTTTTGCGAGATCACGACCGTCACCGCTTCGTCGACCACTTTCTGTTCGACGGTGGCGCGTTCCGCCGCCTCGATCAGCGTGCGGCGGGCGTCGCCATAGCGTTTTTCATCGGCTTCGATTTCCTTGATGATCAGCTTCTTCATCGCGCCGGGATTGTTCAGCAATTCTTCCAGCGTGCTTTTCTCAGTGCGCAAACCGGCCAGCTCCTGCTGGATCTTGATCGCTTCGAGCCGGGCCAATTGACGCAGGCGGATTTCGAGGATGTCTTCGGCCTGCCGGTCGGATAATTTGAAGGCACCCATCAGCGCGGGTTTCGGCTCGTCCGACTCGCGGATGATGCGGATCACTTCGTCGATATTGAGCAGGATGGTTTCGCGCCCTTCGAGGATGTGGATGCGGTCCTCGACTTTTTTCAGGCGGAAATGGCTGCGCCGGGTCACGGTGTCGAAGCGGAACGCGATCCACTCGCGCAGGATGTCGCCCAGACCTTTCTGGCGCGGCCGGCCATCGCCACCGATCATCACGAGATTGATCGAGGCGCTGGTCTCCAGCGAGGTTTGCGCCAGCAGCATGTTGGTGAATTCGGTCTGGTCCTGGTTCTTCGACTTCGGTTCGAACACCAGTCGCACCGGCGCTTCGCGGCCGGATTCGTCGCGTACCGCATCCAGCAGCGACAGCATCAGCTGCTTCTGCGCCATCTGTTCGGGCGAGAGCGCTTTCTTGCCGAGCTTGATTTTCGGGTTGGTCAGTTCTTCGATTTCTTCCAGTACTTTTTGCGCCGAGGTGCCGTGCGGCAGTTCCGTGACGACCGCTTGCCACTGGCCGCGCGCCATCTCTTCGATCTTCCACAGCGCCCGTACTTTCAGCGAGCCGCGTCCGTTGGCATACATCTCCGACAGCGCTGCCGCCGACGTGATGATCTGCCCGCCGCTCGGAAAATCCGGACCCGGAATGATGGCCATCAGCTCGGCATGCGTCAGCGCCGGATTGCGGATCAGCGCCACCGCAGCTTGGGCCACTTCACGCAAATTGTGCGACGGGATTTCAGTGGCCATGCCGACCGCGATGCCCGACGCGCCATTGAGCAGCACGAACGGCAGGCGTCCCGGCAGCAGCGACGGCTCTTCGGTCGAGCCATCGTAATTGGGCTGGAAGTCGACCGTGCCGAGGTCGATTTCATCGAGCAGCAAACTCGATATCGGTGTCAGACGCGCTTCGGTGTACCGCATCGCCGCCGCGCCATCGCCATCGCGCGAACCGAAGTTGCCCTGGCCATCGATCAGCGGATAGCGCAATGAAAATCCCTGCGCCATCCGCACCAGCGCGTCGTAGACCGACTGGTCGCCATGCGGATGCAATTTGCCGAGCACGTCGCCGACCACCGCCGCAGATTTGCGCGGCTTGGCGGCAGCGTTCAGGCCGAGCTGGTTCATCGCGAACAGGATGCGACGCTGTACCGGCTTCTGGCCGTCGCTGACATCGGGCAAGGCGCGACCCTTGACGACCGAGATCGCATAGTCGAGATAGGCACGCTCGGCGAAAGTCGCCAGCGTCAGGGTTTCGGCGCCGTCCGGTGGTTCCGGGGTGTCGCCGTCAAACAGGGTGGCTTGTTCAGTCATGGATACTCAGGAAATCAGTTGGTATTAAGAGTCAGCGGGGCAGGCATGTTGCTGCGCCCGGGAATGGTCAGGTGGATGCGCCCGGTAGCGACAGGTAGCGCAGGCACTTGCGGCAGATAAAACTGATAGAACTGCGTCACCAGCCGGACGTAGTTGCGCGTCTCGGGATACGGCGGAATTGTATTGCGGTACTTCTGCACCGCGCCTTCGCCGGCGTTGTACGACGCGATCACCAGCGCCTGCTGGTTCGGGAACAGCGCACTCAGTTCGCGCAGGTAGCGTGCGGCCAGGCGCACGTTGGTGGTCGGGTCGGTCAATTTTTGCTGGATGCTTTTTCTGGCATCGCCGACCAGTCCGTAACGCTCGGCGGTGGCGGGCATGATCTGCATCAGGCCGATCGCGCCCTTCGGTGAAATCGCAGCCGGATTGAAGCCCGATTCGGCCGCCATCATCGCCTTCATCAGGGCCAGGTCGACCTTGAATTCGGCGGCAGCGGCCGCCAGCACCGCTTCGAATTTTTTCAGGTTCGGATGTTCGGTGAGTACCTTGAACAACGGTGTGCGCAACGCTTCCGGCGCGGCCGGTGTCAGCTGCGACGAATCGAACACGCCATCGCCCTTGATGAACAACTGATAGCGCTCGTCGAGGGCTTCGGTCGAAAAGTGCGTGTCGCCTTGCGCATCGACGTAGCCGTACACATCGGCGCGGGCGGCCGATGACAGCAGGCAGGTCGCCAACAGGATGACCTTGAACGTCACGTCAAATATCGGCTTCAGCTTCATTGCCGTGCTCTTCGATCCAGGCCCGTCGCGCGGCGGCTTCGCCTTTGCCCATCAGCATATTGAAGCGCTCTTCCGACGAGACCAGGTCGAACTCGCCGAACGCCACCGGCAGCAGGCGTCGGGTGTCGGGATTCATCGTGGTTTCCCACAACTGCTCGGCATTCATTTCACCGAGACCCTTGAAGCGCGAGATGCTCCAGGCACCTTCCTTGACGCCGTCCTTGCGCAGCTTGTCTTCGATCGCGACCAGTTCGCCGCTGTCGAGCGCATAGATTTTTTGCGCCGGCTTCTTGCCGCGTGCCGGTGCATCGACCCGGAACAGCGGCGGACGGGCGATGCAGATGTGGCCGTGATCGATCAGTTTCGGGAAGTGTTTGAAGAACAGCGTCAGCAGCAGGACCTGGATGTGCGAGCCGTCGACGTCGGCGTCCGACAGGATGCAGATGCGGCCGTAGCGCAGGTTGCTCAGGTCAGGCGTGTCGTTCTTGCCGTGCGGGTCGACGCCGATGGCCACCGCGATATCGTGGATTTCATTGTTCGCAAAGAGCCGGTCGCGCTCGGTTTCCCAGGCGTTCAGGACCTTGCCGCGCAAGGGCAGGATGGCCTGGAATTCCTTGTCGCGGCCCATCTTGGCCGAGCCGCCGGCCGAGTCGCCCTCGACCAGAAAAATCTCGTTGCGCTTGATGTCGTTCGATTCGCAATCGGTCAATTTGCCGGGCAATACCGCCACGCCGGACGACTTTTTCTTTTCGACTTTCTGGGACGAGCGCAGTCGGGATTGCGCCTGCTTGATGACCAGGTCGGCCAGCTTCTTGCCGTATTCGACATGCTCGCTGAGCCACAATTCGAGCGACGGCCGCACGAAGGTAGAGACCAGTTTGACCGCATCGCGCGAGTTCAGGCGCTCCTTGATCTGGCCCTGGAATTGCGGGTCGAGCACCTTGGCCGACAGCACGAACGAGACCCGTGCGAAGACATCTTCGGACAATAATTTCACACCCTTGGGCAGCAGCGAGTGCATCTCGGCGAAGCTTTTCACCGCACCAAACAAACCTTCGCGCAAGCCCGATTCATGGGTGCCGCCGGCCGAGGTCGGGATCAGGTTGACATACGATTCGCGCACCACGCCACCGTCTTCGGTCCACGCCACGACCCATGCCGCGCCTTCGCCTTCGGCAAATCCCTCGGCATCCTTGCCTGCATATTGCTCGCCTTCGAACAGCGGAATCAGCGGGTCCGAACTGGTCGCTTGCGCCAGGCATTCGACCAGATAACCGCGCAAGCCCTGCTCGTATTGCCAGGTCTGCGATTCGCCGGTCTTGCCATTGACCAGCGTGACTTTCACGCCCGGCAGCAGCACCGCTTTCGAGCGCAGCAAGCGCTGCAGTTCGGATTGCGAGATGGCCGGGGAATCGAAGTATTTGGGGTCCGGCCAGGCAGTGACGCGGGTGCCGGATTTTTTGTCGTCGCGGGTGATCGCACGGGTGCTGATTTTTTCAATCAGGTCGCCACTGGCAAAAGCCAGGCTATGCACGCCGCCTTCGCGCCAGACCGTAATTTCCAATCGTGTCGACAGCGCATTCGTGACCGACACGCCGACGCCATGCAAGCCACCGGAAAACGCATACGCGCCGCCGCTGCCCTTGTCGAACTTGCCGCCGGCATGCAGGCGCGTGAAGACGATCTCGACGGTCGGCACGCCTTCTTCCGGATGGATGCCGACCGGGATACCGCGCCCGTCGTCATCGACGGTGACGCTGCCATCGGCATTCTGGGTGACGGTGATGTGCTTGCAATAGCCGCCGAGCGCTTCATCGGAGGCGTTGTCGATGACTTCCTGGATGATGTGCAGCGGGTTCTCGGTGCGGGTGTACATGCCGGGACGCTGCTTGACCGGTTCGAGTCCTTTCAGGACACGGATCGATGATTCGCTGTAATCGGAGGGGGCAGTTTTCTTTGTGGCCATTCAGGTTGGTGCTCTAGTGACGGTATTGCTGGTGGGCGGGTGTGTTTGTGCAGTGCATTCTAATGGGGTTTGCGGGGGCGGGGGATTTGGCGAGGGGAAAAAGAGTGGGGGCGGTGCGACGGTAAGACGTTGAAAGGGTTCAAGCCAGGCGGTATTTTTTATGACTTGGCAGCTTGAATCTCTTGCCGCGTTGGTATTGGCGACGGTCGGCGGTGCGCTCGGTGCAATGTCCTTTGGTTATTGCACCCTGCGCGAGAGGCCGTGGCTATTGTCGTGATGATGCAGCCGGATTCTCCAAAATCGTAGGGTGCAATAACCGCAGGGCATTGCACCGGCTGAGTTCGCAGTATTGGCACCGGGCTGAGGTGCATTTGGTGCAATGCCCGTTGGTTATTGCACCCTTGTATTATGGTTTTGAAGTTGTCTTAGTTTTGAAGTTGTCTTAGTTTTGAAGTTGTCTTAGTTTTGAAGTTATGCCGGCGCGGCACTGCCGGGATAAAGCTGTAGCAGTTCTTGAGGGGCACCTCAAGATCGAGTGGCTGGATGCCGTTTGCACCCTTTGGCTTCGCGCCAGTGTCGTAGATTTTTGCAGCAGTCGCTCACCTCCACATGAAGATCGGACAGTATCTTTGGCCCGGCTTGCCGGTAGCCCGCATTCACAAGGTAGATCACGAGAGGATGTTGTATGCACAAATATCATTTGGGAATCGATGTCGCAAAAGCCAAACTTGATTGCGCCCTGCGCATGCCTGATGGCAAATACAGAAACAAAGTCGTTGCCAATACGCCCGCCGGTTATACGACGTTGAGCCTATGGCTCAACAAGCACGGCGCAACGCTGCCTCATGTGTGTATGGAAGCCACCGGGGTCTACTGGGAAGCCGTCGCAGAGTATCTGGCTAGCCAGAACATGGTCGTCAGCGTCATCAATCCTGCTCAAATCAAGGCGTTTGGCACCTCCCGCATGGTGCGCACCAAGACCGATCGCGTCGATGCGCAGCTAATTGCGGCATTCTGCGTCGAACGTTGCCCCGACGCCTGGCAAGCGCCATCACCCGCCGAACAGGCCTTGCGCGCCATGGTGTTGCGCCTCGACGCGCTGCAGAACATGCGCACCCAGGAGAGCAACCGGCTTGACGTAGCACGCGACGCGGTACAAGACGGCATCGCCGGGCATATCACCTGGCTTGATACCGAGATCAAGAAACTTAGTGCCATGATCAAGAATCATATGAACGACGATCCTGACCTCAAGGACAAGCAGGCTCTGCTTGATAGTATTCCGGGCTTGGGCGAACGTACCATTGCTGTTCTGCTGGCCTTTTATGCCGACACCCAACGCTTTGATAACGCCAGAAAGGCGGTCGCGTTTGCTGGCCTTGATCCGCGCCAGCACGAGTCCGGCAGCAGCGTCAAAGCCAAGCCCCGCATGTCCAAAGTCGGCCATTCCTTTTTGCGCAAGGCGCTTTACATGCCAGCAATGGTGACCTTGTACAAAACAGCATGGGGCAAATCCTTTCGCGCGCGCTTAGCCGCTTCCGGAAAACCGCCCATGCTCATTATTGGCGCCATGATGCGAAAACTTGTTCATGTCGTCTTCGGTGTCCTCAAATCAGGAAAATCTTTCGATCCTGCGCTGCATGGCAGTTGACCGGCATAACAGTATCTACGGGCTGAATACATGTTGTGCTCTACAAATTGGAAACGGGGTATTGACGCTGTTTAATCCTCACTTGCTCAACAAGCGCATCCCCCGCTCCAGCCCTTCTATCGTCACCGGAAACATCCGGTTATTCATCAACTGCTTGATCACCGCGATCGATTGCCGGTACTGCCACAGGCCCTCCGGCTCTGGATTGAGCCAGATGAATTTCGGGAAGGCGTGCGTGAAGCGCTGTAGCCATTCGGCACCGGCTTCTTCGTTGTTGTATTCGACCGAGCCGCCGGCTTGCAGGATTTCATAGGGACTCATCGTCGCGTCGCCGACGAAGATCAGCTTGGTGTCGGCCGGGTATTTGCGCAGGATGTCCCAGGTCGGGAACCGCTCGGCGTGGCGGCGCCGGTTGTTCTTCCACAGGTAATCGTAGACGCAGTTGTGGAAGTAAAAAAACTCCATGTTCTTGAACTCGGTCTTCGATGCCGAAAAAAGTTCTTCGGTGCGGGCGATGTGGTCGTCCATCGTGCCGCCGACGTCCAGCAGCATCAGCACCTTGATCTTGTTCTTGCGCTCGGGCTGCATCTTGATGTCGAGGTAGCCGGCATTGTTGGCGGTGGCGCGGATGGTGGCGTCGAGCGCGAGTTCTTCTTCGGCGCCTTCGCGGGCGAACTTGCGCAGGCGGCGCAAGGCGACCTTGATGTTACGCGTGCCGAGTTCGCGTTCGGCATCGTAGTCGCGGTAGCTGCGCGCTTCCCAGACTTTGACCGCAGTGCGGTTGCCACCTTCGCCACCGATGCGGATGCCTTCGGGATTGGTGCCGCCGTGGCCGAACGGCGAAGTGCCGCCAGTGCCTATCCATTTGCTGCCGCCTTCGTGACGTTCCTTCTGCTCAGCCAGCAAATCCTTGAGCCGGTCCATCAGTTTGTCGTAGCCGAATTTTTCGAGTGCCACTTTTTGCTCGTCGGTCAGTTCGCGCTGCATGCGCTTGACCAGCCAGTCGAGCGGGATCTGCGGGTTCTTGTCGAAGATCGCATCAATGCCTTTGAAGTACAGGCCGAAGGCGCGGTCGAACTTGTCGAAGTGGGCTTCATCCTTGACCAGCGTGATGCGCGACAAATAATAAAACTCGTCGAGCGAATTGCTGATTACGTTCTTTTGCATCGCTTCGAGCAGGATCAGGAATTCCTTGATCGAGACCGGAATTTTTGCATCCTTGAGCGTGAAGAAAAAATCGATCAGCATCGTTTGCCTCGCTGTGCCAGCTTGTAGGTCAGGTGCGCGTTGATCTCGGGCCACTCGCCGGCGACGATGCTGAACATCACCGTGTCGCGCACGGTACCGTCGCGGCGCAGCGCGTGATGGCGGATCACGCCGTCGCGTTTTGCACCGAGCCGGGCGATGGCGTCTTGCGACACCAGATTGAAATTGTCCGCTCGAAAACCGACCACGCCACAGCCGAGCACTTCGAACGCATGGCGCAGCAACAGCCATTTGCAGGTGGTGTTGACGTGGGTGCGCTGCCAGGTCCTGGCGTACCAGGTGTGGCCGATTTCGACGCGGCCCAGAGCGGGTACGATATCGTGAAAACTGGTGGTGCCGATGACTTCGTTGCTGGCGATATCGCGTACCACGAAGGGCAGGCGAGTGCGGTCGTTGAGTGCGGTGGCTATGTACGCTGCTTCATCGCCGGGAGCGGGTGCCGAGGTCACGCGCAAGGTCCAGAGTTCGCCATCGGCCGCCGCTGCGGCAAGTGCCGGCGCGTGTTCGGATGCCATGGGTTCGAGGCGTACGCCGTGCAATTCCAGCGTGACGGGAGCGATCGGGATCATCTGATTACGCTCAGCGATTGGTGCGCGACATGAACACCAGTCGCTCGAACAGATGCACGTCCTGCTCGTTTTTCAGCAGCGCGCCGTGCAGCGGCGGCACGATGGATTTGGCGTCCTTGCTGCGCAGTGCTTCCGGCGGAATATCTTCGGCCAGCAGCAATTTGAGCCAGTCGAGCAGCTCGGAGGTCGATGGTTTTTTCTTCAGGCCGGGCACGTCGCGTACTTCATAAAATGTCTGCAGCGCTTGCGCCAGCAAGTCTTTTTTCAGGGTCGGGTAATGGACATCGACGATCTGCTGCATCGTGTCCTTGTCCGGGAATTTGATGTAGTGGAAAAAGCAGCGGCGCAGGAAGGCGTCCGGCAATTCTTTCTCGTTGTTGGACGTGATGATGACCAGCGGCCGGTGCTTCGCCTTGACCATCTCGCGCGTTTCGTAGACATAGAATTCCATGCGGTCCAGTTCGCGCAGCAGGTCATTCGGGAATTCGATGTCGGCCTTGTCGATTTCATCGATCAGCAGCACGACCTGTTCGTCGGCCGTGAAGGCTTGCCACAGCACGCCTTTGACGATGTAGTTGGCGATGTCCTTGATGCGCTCGTCGCCGAGTTGCGAATCCCGCAGGCGCGAGACGGCGTCGTATTCGTACAGGCCCTGCTGCGCCTTGGTGGTCGACTTGATGTGCCATTGCAGCAGCGGCATGCCGAGCGCGGCAGCGACTTCTTCGGCCAGCATGGTCTTGCCGGTGCCGGGTTCGCCCTTGATCAGCAAGGGCCGCTGCAAGGTGAGGGCGGCGTTGACGGCGAGTTTCAGGTCGCCGGTGGCAACGTAACTGTCGGAACCTTCGAAGCGGGTGACTGGCGGCATGGTGGGTGGTCCGTTGAAAAATGGAAAAACGAGTATAAGCGAGAAAGTTGACACTAAGTTGGCAGCAAGTGGAGTCCAACTGCCAGCCAGTCAGCGCGATTGCGCGAGTTTGTTACGTGGACTGGGCGAAGTTCTTGCGGTAGAATTCGCGGGTTTTGGTGCCGGGCGGCACGGATGTCCCGGGCTTGGAAGAGCGTTTGGATCATCCCAATCCAGTCTGCGCTCCACGTTTTTTTCGCATTAACTACCTTAGCTGACATGAAAAAACTACTTGCACTTCTCGTGCTGGCCGGATTGGCCAACTACGCTGCCGCAGCCGAGCTGGTTGGCGATGCCAAAGCCGCTGAAAACAAGATCGCACAATGCGTCGGCTGTCATGGCATTTCAGGTTACAAGGCTTCTTTTCCTGAGGTGTATTCAGTGCCGATGATAGGCGGGCAATCTGCCAAGTACATCGAGAGCGCGCTGCACGCCTACAAGAAAGGCGAGCGCACCCATCCATCAATGCGCGGTATCGCTACCAGCCTGAGCGAGCAGGACATCGTCGATGTCGCTGCCTACTACTCGCAAAAAAAATAACGGGGACCCACAGATGAATAAATTTTTCGCCGGCGCGGTCTTCGCGCTCTGCACTACAGCTGCGTTCAATGTGGCGGCGGCTGGTAATGTCGACAATGGCAAGGCACTGACTGCCAAGTACAATTGCGCCGCTTGTCATGGCGCTGACTACAACAGCCCGATCGATCCGACTTATCCGAAACTGGCGGGCCAGCATGCTGACTACCTGGCGCATGCGCTGTTGGCGTACAAGCGCGGTGGCGAAGGCCTCAATGGTCGCGGCAATGCGATCATGGGCGGGATGGCCAAGCCTTTGTCGACCAAAGACATGGCCGATATCGCGGCCTATCTGCATAGTTTGCCGGGTTCGCTGGTGATGGTGAAACAGTAACCTCGCCTTCGGGTCGATAAAAAAGCCACGACGCGTCGTGGTTTTTTTACGCCTGTCGATTCAGCAGCGTCGTCGTACGCTCTCGATGTAGGCCACGCCGTCCGGCGGCAAGCCGCTGCGCTGCGCGGTCCACATCATCTCTCCCAGACATTCCATGATCTGGTGATGTGCTTCGTGTTCGGAGTCGAGCTTGCGTGCCAGCGTTAGGAATGCCGCGCGGATACCGGGCGGCTGATCGATCGAGACCTGCTCGGCGATCGACAGGTGCATCGACAAATGCAGGAAGGGATTGCTTTGTCCGCGTTCAACTGAATAGTCGGCTGCCAGCGCACTGTCGAGGTCGTCCAGCGAATTTGCATATTCCGGATGCTGTGCAATCCAGTCGCGTGCAATCGCTTCGAGCGGACTGAGGATGGCACCGCTGTGATGCTTGTCGTAGGTGGTACAAAAAAAGCGTCGTACATCATCTTGCGAAGGTGTGAACATGGTGATGGTGCCGGGAAGAAAAGGGCGATTGTACGGGGGATAAGGCTGGCACGTGACCGGCTCGCTTCGATTACCATGTGCGCCAGTTCAACCATTACCGGAGTCTTCCATGATCGATCAAGCCGCCCTCGCTACCTTGTTTTCCGATGCCCGCAGCCACAACGGCTGGCTTGACCAGCCGGTCAGCCAGGCTCAGTTGCAGCAACTGTACGACCTCATGAAATGGGCCCCGACCTCGGCCAATTGCGAACCGGCGCGCATCGTCTTCGTGCAATCGGACGACGCCCGCGCCAAGCTGGCCGGCTGCATGGCCGCGGGCAATGCCGACAAGGTCAAGGCAGCGCCGGTGACGGCGATCATCGGCATGGACATGGCGTTTCTCGACAAGCTGCCGCAATTGTTCCCGCATGCCGACGCGCGCTCCTGGTTTGCCGGCAATCAGCCGCTGATCGAGGCGACGGCGTTTCGTAATTCATCGCTGCAAGGTGCTTACTTCATGCTGGCGGCGCGGGCGATTGGCCTGGATGTCGGGCCGATGTCGGGCTTCGATGCCGCCAAGCTCGATGCGGCATTTTTCAGCGGTACGACGGTCAAGGTCAATTTTGTCTGTAGCATCGGTCATGGTGATGCCAGCAAACTGTTCGCCCGTTCGCCGCGGCTGTCGTTCGAGGACGCCTGCTCGGTAGTTTGATCAGACGGCTTTGGCCGGGACCGGTGTCTTGTCCCGGTAATCGCACAGGTCCGCAATCATGCAGTTCCAGCATTGCGGACTGCGCGCCATGCAGGTGTAGCGGCCATGCAGAATCATCCAGTGATGGGCGTCCTGCAGGAACTCGCGCGGCACGAATTTCATCAGCTTGTGCTCGACCACATCGACATCCTTGCCGGGTGCCAGGCCGGTGCGATTACCGAGCCGGAAAATATGCGTGTCGACCGCTATGGTCGGCTCGCCGAACGCGGTATTGAGCACCACATTGGCGGTCTTGCGACCGACGCCGGGCAGCGCTTCGAGGCCGGCGCGGTCACGCGGTATCTGACCGCCATGTTCGGTCAGGATCAGCCGACAGGTTTCTATCGTGTTCTTTGCCTTGTTGCGATAAAGCCCGATGGTCTGGATGTACGGGATCAGCCCGTCGACACCCAGCGCGTAAATGGCGGCCGGCGTGCTGGCCATCGGAAAGAGCTTGCGGGTGGCCTTGTTGACGGCGACGTCGGTGGCCTGCGCCGACAGCAGTACGGCAATCAGCAATTCGAACGGTGTGCTGTAGGCCAGTTCGGTGGCCGGATTCGGATTGGCGGCTTGCCAGCGCTCAAAAATGAGGCGGCGCTTTTCGGCGTTCATCGGGCTTCTCCGGCATCGGTTTCTCGCTTGATCCTGGCCCGTTCGATGGCTGCCTGAATGATCGCTTTCTTGCGATCGCGTTCGGCACTGTCGGCCGCCGACAGGGTCGGCGCGCTTTCGACTTCCTTGAGTTTGGCAGCGGCTTTGGCGAGCAGGCGGGCATCGTTGTCGCGGCGCTCGCGCAGCAAGCGCGCGGCACGGAAATCATGCCGTGCGCGTGCCTCGCCGGCCTGTTGCTCAGTCCATGCCTGCCAGCCGGTCGTGGTGGTGACTGCGACCATCGCAATGCAATCGACGGGGCAAGGCGCCACGCATAAATCGCAGCCGGTACACAGGTCGGGCAGGATGGTGTGCATCTGTTTTGGCGCACCGAGGATGGCATCGACCGGGCAGGCCTGGATGCACAGCGTGCAGCCGATGCACAGTGCTTCGTCGATGATGGCGACCGGACGTGGTCGCTCGATGCCATGGACCGGATTGAGCGCAATGACCGGGCGATCCAGCAGGCTGGCCAGCCGGACAATGCCTTCCTGTCCCCCGGGCGGGCACTGGTTGATGCCGGCACTGCCATCGGCGATGGCCTCGGCATAGGGACGGCAGCCGGCATAGCCGCACTTCGTGCATTGGGTTTGAGGCAGGGCATCTTCGATGCGATCGGCGAGGGATTTCATGACGGGGTGCGACACGGCAGCAATCGGGTTTTCAAAGACCGCATTATCCTGCATATCGGGCCGCGCCGACTCCGGCTGTCACAAATGAAAAAGCCGTTCGACCCGGGGGGTGAACGGCTTCGCAGTCGGACGGTATGAAATCAGGAATGCGCCTTGATGAACGCGCCCACTTTCGGGCAGATCAGTTCACGCCAGCGACGTCCGGCAAAAATGCCGTAATGACCGCAACCTTCGGCGATGTAGTCTTCCTGCATGTCGGCCGGGATGCCACTGCACAGCGTGTGCGCAGCCTGGGTTTGGCCGGCACCGGAGATGTCATCGAGCTCGCCTTCGACAGTCAGCAGTGCCACTGTCTTGATGTCTTGCGGGCGGACCAGTTTGCCGCCTACTTCCCATGTACCCAATGGCAGATTGAAATCTTGAAACACGGTCTTGATGGTTTCAAGGTAGTACTCGGACGGCATGTCGAGCACGGCATTGTATTCATCGTAAAACTTGCGATGCTCTTCGGCCGAGGCGTCATCGCCCTTGCGCAGTTGCATGTAGAACTCCCAATGACTTTGCGCGTGGCGATCCGGGTTCATGGCGACAAAACCCGCATGCTGCAGAAAGCCCGGATAGACCTTGCGGCCGGCACCGGGATAATTCGCTGGCACCGTGTAGATCACGGTATTTTCGAACCACGAGAACGGTTTTTTGGTCGCGAGGTTGTTGACTTCGGTCGGCGATTTGCGCGGATCGATCGGGCCACCCATCATCGTCATGGTTTTTGGCAGCATCGGATCTTTGGCCGTTGCCATCAGCGAAATGGCGGCCAGTACCGGTACGGTCGGCTGACACACCGAAATTACATGCACGTCCGGCCCGAGCTGGCGGATGAAATCCTGGACATAGTAAATGTAGTCATGCAGATGGAATGCACCGGCGGCCAGGGGAACCATACGCGCATCGGTCCAGTCGGTAATGTAGACGTCATGCTCCGGCAATAACGCCTTGACGGTATCGCGCAACAAGGTCGAATGGTGACCGGACAGCGGCGCGACCAGCAGCACTTTCGGCTGGTTCAGCGCAGTGCGCTCGGCGACGGTCAGGTTCTTGGCGAAATGGACCAGCGTACAGAATGGCTTGACGGTGGAGGGCGCTTCGAGGATGCCAACGTCTTCGCCGTTGATGGTTGTCGATTTCAGGCCGAATTGCGGTTTTTCGTAATCTTTGCCAAGGCGGAACATCAGTTCGTAACCTGCAGCGATGCGCTGCGAAAACGGTGTGTGTGCCAATGGCGAAACAGGATTGGTGAACAGTTTTGCCGACGCTTCAGCCCACTGGATCAGGGGGCTCATTAAGCTGCGGTTCATTTCATGAAAGTGGTAGAGCATGATGGCCTCGTCGGTGATTGCCGTGCGTCGATCGGGTCGAACTCACGTTGTTGCACTGCATCTTAGACCAGATCATTCAGGATGTAATCTGGGTAATTCGGTAATTTTTTCCATGAACCAAGAGTGACGGAAGTGTTTTTCAGCGCCTTATAATAGAACGCGCTGGCCGTCATCATTGCCAATATTTTTCTTTTTGAGACAATTCCACCCGGTCGTGAACATCGACGATAACGATTTCGCACCAGATAAAGCCAAATGGCTGCGGAATTAAAACCGTCTTGTAAGAATTTCCTACTACTTACCTTCATACGTCGTCGCAGTGTACGGCACGCAGAAAGATTGCGTGCAATTCATTGCAATTCATCGCAATTCATGTAAAAAAACACGAGGTCTCCGAAGAGGCATCGTGCTTTTTTGATTGCCCATCAATACAAATTTAGTCGAAGACCGGACTTTCGACACCGAGGATTTTGTGCAGTTTCGGTGATGTCGTCGTGTACTGCATATGGATTTTCTTGTCAGGGAAAATATACGGTGCGGCTCCGAACGCTGCCAGTGCAGCTTCGTGAAAACCCGACAGTATCAGTTTCTTCTTGCCCGGGTAGGTGTTGATATCGCCGACGGCAAAGATACCTGGCACGTTGGTTTCAAACTTTTCAGTCCCCACCTTGATCTGCTTGCGCTCGATGTCCAGGCCCCATTCCGCGATCGGGCCGAGTTTTGGTGACAGACCGAAAAAGACCATCAGATAATCGAGTGGCAAACGACGTGTCACGCCATCGGTACCAGTGACTTTGATACCGCTTAATGTGCCATCGGCAGCCGATTCAAAGCCGGTAACCTGGCCGATGATCAGTTGCATTTCGTAGTTGTCGCACAGTTCGCGCATCTTTGCTACTGATGCCGGGGCGGCACGGAATTCGTCGCGACGATGCAGCAGAATCACGGATTCGGCCTTGCCGACAAAATTCAGTGCCCAGTCGAGCGCCGAGTCGCCACCGCCGCAAATGACAATATTTTTGCCGTCGAAACGAACCGGGTCGCGTACGCGGTAAAACAGCTGCGTGTTGTCAAACTGATCGATGCCTTCGACTTTCAATGTGCGCGGCTGGAACGAACCGACACCGGCGGCGATGAAAATGGTCTTGGTCACGAAGCGCGTACCGGCGGACGTTTCAAGATTGAAGCGGCCGTCTTCGCGTTTCTCTACGAGCGTAACTTCCTGATTCAGATGGAAGGTCGCACCGAAAGGCTCGATCTGCTTGAGCAGGTTGTCGGTCAGTTCCTGGCCGGTACAGACGGGGACCGCCGGAATGTCGTAAATCGGCTTGTCCGGATACAGTTCGACGCATTGGCCGCCGACGGAAGCCAACGAATCAATGACATGTGCCTTGATTTCAAGCAGGCCGAGTTCGAACACCTGAAACAGTCCGACCGGACCTGCACCGATGATGACAGCATCGGTTTCGATAGCCATGTGGGACGTCACGATGGAGGGAGTTGAGGAGGCAATGGCTCCTGATTCAAGAGTGGCGCTGGTAGTCATGCGACGTTGTGCTTCCTGTTTCATTGAACAATAAATTACCGCCAGACAGGTGGCCTGGCGGTGGGTGAGGCTTTGTTAGCGCTTCAGCAGGTGCAATTTTGCTTGCATATCCTTGAATTCGTCGGCTTCAGGCAGTGCTGCCTTGGTCTTCGTAATCGATGGCCAGCCACGCGACAGGTCGATATTCAATTTGATGAATTGCTGCTGATCCGCCGGTACGTCTTCTTCGGCGTAGATGGCATTGACTGGACATTCGGCCACGCACACGGCGCAATCGATGCATTCATCGGGGTCGATCGATAGAAAGTTCGGGCCTTCGCGAAAACAATCCACCGGACATACATCCACGCAATCGGTATAGCGGCACTGGATGCACGATTCGGTCACAACGTGGGTCATAACTATCCTGATTCTGTAAGGGTGAGGCGGGTTGCAGGGCTGTGCGTCACTATTCAGAGTATCGAAGCAGGACGCAGCATGAAAAGGGCAGCCGCAGAGGGGCGTATTTTAAGTCAGTTCGGGTATTCCTACAAATTGAGCTTAGACAGAATGCGTATAAGCAAATTCGGCGGCTTGGATGAGGAGTTTTACGCGGTGTTGATGCGCTGATTACAGCATTTTCAACTGCCTTTGCATCAGATTTTTCCGTGATTGTGAAAGATTGTGATTTTTTTCAAGGTGTTATTAAAGTGCCTATTGTTTTTATTTCTATTGAGATATTATCAACACATCTTAGTGCGCCATGGGTTGTTAGCTTGATTGGTGTTGCTGAAAAGAAATCCCCTAACCTCGTCATCTCTATTTGGAATAATCATGAAATTTAAGTTCGCCGCTGCTACTGTTGCGCTCGTAGCCATATTTGCCTCGCCGGTTGCGTTGGCAGCAGATTACTACTTTGATCTAACTGACCGTACTGGTAGCGGTGACTACACCGGTGGTTTTAGTGTTCTGCACAACGTTGCAGGTGACTTTTCGGATAAGTTAGTGTTCACCTTTAATGCGATGCCTGCTACCTCAGGCATGGTTGATGTATTGACGGCCTCGGCATCCGTTTATAAATTTGGCGGCATTTTTTTGAATGCCCTCACTTATACGAATAATTCGTCGACCTATGGAACCGTAAGTTCGAAGTACTCGAACAGTTTTTTAAAGTTAGATGCTCAATTCTTGGATAACGGTGCGCCGTTCGATGGCACGTTGACATTACTCGCCTCTGGCACAACTTTGCTAGGTGGTGGAACTTATTCGGGAAATATCACCGCAACGCCCGCTTTTGCAAGTCCGCCTGTTTCACCAGTACCGGAGCCAGAAACCTACGCAATGATGCTCGCCGGCCTCGGCCTACTTGGATTCGCTGCGCGTCGCAAAGCAAAAGTAAATCAGGGTTAATGAGTTAGTAGTGTTAATCCTGCCGATGCAGGATCGCAGTCCGAAGAAAAAATGCCTCGCTTTGCGGGGCATTTTTATTGGAAAATTGAAAATCAGAAGTAAATGTAAATCATGGTCGCAAATTGTAAATCGTAGTTGACCGGATTCAGTTTTTAAAATCGAATTTGTTTTGTACGAAGAGTCATATTTTCTTAATCGAATGTTACCAAGAAATTATCCGTGTAATTTCCTCTCCGTATTCCCTCACTAAAATATCGTCAAAAATCTCTTTGTATCTTTTGAGATAGTAAGTGCATCCCTACTTCGCTGATGCAGGAGTGTTGCCCTCATCAGTCGCAGGGGGCAATGCCCTACGGTTATTACCCCCTGCGACTGCCGGACCGCTCCCGGCTTGGTCGTGGCGGAGTACAGACAGTTTCATCAACCGTAATCCCAACGTCCCAACGCGCCGGCGAACAGGTAACCGATCATCCCTCGAGATGTTCGACCGAGTCTTGGCACGTCATTTCTCTCTTTGATAATTCTACGTCTCGTATCCGGTCGGTGAAATTTGTCGCGTTTCCTCCAGTGTCTTCGTCGTCTTCATTCTTTTTTGCAAGAATATCCACCAAGTAATAAATATTTTATTTGTAGTGAAATCCTGGAATAAAGTTTTCCATTAGTAATGCTAATAAGCAGCTATCGGTTTAATTTCGATAAAATTACTGCAGTAAAGAAACAGTCGATTAGGCAATAGTTCTTCATATAAATATATTTCAAAAGTAATAAAATGCTTGAAAGGATTATTTATGTAGGCGCTTGTGAATTTATTTGTAGGAATCAAGGAAGAGGTATGTAGGAGTTATAAAAAATCAAGTAGGTAAATAAGTGAATAGTTACTAAACCCGATTTTTATCAACACATTATCAAAATAACCACATATTTTTTTAATCCCTGCGATAAGATCCTCATTAGTTTCTGGTTCAAGCGTAGTCGTTTTATTGATATGTCTGATTAGAAATATTTCAGCATGTTAATTGCTTATTGATGTTGCTATTAACTGGTCACTTTCTTCCACCTACTTATAATCGAGATACTCATGAAACTTCAATACGCCGTCGCCGCATTAGCACTTTCATCTGCATTTGCCATGCCAGTTGCCTTCGCAGATACCGCTCCTATACAAACCGTTGCGCTTTCTGTTGACACCATGTCGGGAGATTTGTCGTCAGATTTCGGCGGTATTCATTCCGGGACATCGGTTTTTAACGATGTGTTCAATTTCACGCCGGTACTGGACTCCGGTTTCGCGTCAACACTGGTCAGCTCGTTCACGATGGCTGGTAGCGGGATTACTTTTAATTCAGCAACTCTGAATGGATACAATCTGGTCGCGCTTACGCCACTGAGCCCATCCACTGGGTTCACCATTTACAATCTTGTGTTAGGTGCGCAGCAGTTCACAGGTCCCTTGCAACTGCTGGTGAGTGGCAACTCATTTGGTAGCATCAGCAGCTACAGCGGAACAATCTCGGTATCAGCCGGCTCTCCCATCCCTTCCCCTGTCCCCGAGCCAGAGACCTATGCAATGATGCTGGCCGGCCTCGGTCTGCTTGGTTTCGCGGCGCGTCGCAAGGCGAAGTCCATTCAGGGCTGATGCGCCACCTGGTTCGGATGCCGCGATCGCGGCACCGGGCTGACACCAATGAAAATGCCTCGCCTAGCGAGGCATTTTCATTGGTGCGCCGTGCCTCTGGGCTAGAATGCAGGCCTCCCGGTAACAGGTATCCTGCCCCGCCATTTCCGGATCACTCCTTTCACGATTGCCCGCCATGACCAAGAAAAAAATCCTGATCGCCCGTGCGATATTCCCCGACATCCTTGCCGGGCTGGAGCAACAGTTCGATGTCGAGTCCAACCAGGCTGACACTATTTTTTCGCCGGCAGTCTTGCTTGAAAAAGTCCGTGGCAAGGACGCCGTGATGGTGACGGCGAGCGAGCAAATCAGCGCCGCGCTGGTCGCCGCCGCGTCGCCGCAACTCAAAGCGATCTGCAATATCGCTGTCGGCTACAACAACATTGCGCTCGACGCCGCCACGCAAGCCGGCATCCTGATCACCAACACGCCTGATGTCCTCAATGAAACCACCGCCGACTTTGGCTGGGCATTGCTGATGGCAACGGCGCGACGGATCACCGAATCCGAGCACTGGCTGCGTGCCGGTCACTGGAAAAAATGGAGCTACGATGGCTTCCTCGGTGCCGATCTGCATGGCAGTACGCTGGGGATCATCGGCATGGGCCGCATCGGGCAGGCAATTGCACGGCGGTCCATGGGTTTTGACATGAAAGTGGTTTATCACAACCGTTCGCGCCTGGCCCCGGAACTGGAAGCGCGTGCCAACGAGGCCGTATATCTCAGCAAGGAAGATGTGCTGCGCCAGGCCGACCATGTGGTACTCGTACTGCCGTATTCGGCAGCGACCCACCACACGATCGCGGCAGCCGAGCTGGCACTGATGAAGCCATCGGCCGTTCTGGTCAATATTGCGCGGGGCGGGATCGTCGATGATGCGGCACTGATTGCGGCCTTGCGCGAGCAGCGCATCGCCGGTGCCGGCCTTGATGTGTTCGAAGCTGAGCCGGCATTCAATCCGGAATTCCTGGCGTTATCGAACGTGGTGCTGACGCCGCATATTGCCAGTGCCTCGGCACCGACGCGCCGTGCGATGACCCATTGCGCCGCAGACAACCTGATCGCCGCCTTGGCTGGCCAGTTGCCGCCGAATTGCCTGAACCCGCAAGTGCACACGAAAGGATAAGGCGATGGCCGATATCAGCATTACCCAGCAACATCAACTGACACGGGACAGCGCCATTGCTGCCGCACAAACCGTGGCAGACAAAATGGCCGCCGATTACGACGTCGCAAGTGTGTGGGAGGGCGATGTGTTGTCGTTCACGCGCAGCGGCGTGGCGGGCACGCTGGCCATCGACGTGCATGAAGCCCGGCTCGATATTACGCTGGGCTTTCTGCTGAAATCATTTGCCCCGATGATCCAGGAAAAAGTCACCCGCAACATGGCAAAGGTGTTTGCCAGTCCGGGTTGAATGATCAGTTCTTGAGCCCGGCAATCAGGTCGATGTACTGCTGCATCGCGTCGTCCTGGCTAATCCCCTTCAACGCATCCCAGGCATCCCATTTGGCACGGCCGACCATATCGGTAAAGCCGGGACGGTCGCCATCGGTATCGCCTTTGCTGGCTTTCTTGTAGAGCGCGTACATTTTCAGCATCGTCATATTGTCAGGACGGTCGTCGAGATTTTTCGAGTCGGCGAGCGCCTGCTCGAACTGGCTTTGTAGTGTCATGGTGTGTTCCCGATAGAGATCATCGAAATAGTCAATTGACCAGCAGGCCGGCGGTGCCCTTGACGGCACTGCCGGCCACGCTGACTGCCGCCGAGCCGACGGTCACGCCGACACCGACGACCGTGCCGGCCACCGATACGGCTGCCGCTCCCACGGTCATGACGGCACAACCGCCAAGTGACAGCAGCATCAGGGCTGCAACAAGGCGGCTGATCATGCGCGTCAGAGACCGAGCAATTCCACGTCAAATATCAGCGTGGCACCAGGCGGAATCACGCCGGCCGCACCGCGCTGACCGTAGCCGAGCGCTGCCGGAATGACCAGACGGCGCTGACCGCCAACCTGCATCCCTTGCACGCCTTCATCCCAGCCGCGAATGACCTGGCCGCCGCCCAGCGGAAACTGGAATGGCTGTCCGCGGTCCCGGCTGGAGTCGAACTTCTTGCCGGTGCTGCCGTCCGGATTTTGCAGCCAGCCGGTGTAATGCACATTGACCTTGCTGCCAGACTTGGCGACGGCACCGGTGCCAAGCTTGACATCCTTGTACTGCAGCCCGGACGGCGTCGTCACCATCGCTTTGGCATCGACCGGAGCGACCGCATCCGCGGCAATACCGGCACCTGCCATCAAGCTCAGCAGCGCCGCAGCACACACATGTTTGAGGAAAGGTTTCATGCCTGGCCTTAGACGCCGAGCAGTTCGACGTCAAAAATCAGCGTGGCATTGGGCGGAATTGCACCACCTGCACCGCGTGCGCCGTAGCCGAGCGAGGCAGGAATCACCAGCGTACGGGCGCCGCCAACCTTCATGCCTTGCACGCCTTCGTCCCAGCCTTTGATCACATGACCGGCGCCGAGCGGGAAGTTGAATGGATCGTTGCGATCCTTGCTGGAATCGAATTTGCTACCGGCAGTGCCGTCGGGTTTTTGCAGCCAGCCGGTGTAATGGACGCTGACGTGATCGCCTGCTTTGGCTTCTTCGCCGGTGCCAACCTGGGTATCTTCGTATTGCAGGCCTGAGGCCAACATGGTGAGGGACATGATTTTTTTCCTGGAATGAGTGAGTGGGCGGGTAAAAACGCGTGACGATTGTAGCAGGCCGTACCGGTGCAGCGCCGGATGCAGGATGAAACACATGACTGCTACCAGTGCCTTGGCCGAAGCGGTAAAATGCGGATCGTTCCAACCCTCTTCAAGTGGTATTCATGCTTCGTCATTTAGGTAGTGCTTGCGCGGTCCTGGTCGCGCTGTGGAGTGCAGCGCCAGTTCACGCCACCGTCGTGGTGGTTCTTAATTCTCGTGATGCAACGGTAAGCCTGATTGATCAGGACACTTTCAAGGTCACCGATACCTTTTCGGTGGGCAAGGAACCACATCATCTGATGGCGACGCCCGATAACAAATCGCTGATCGTGGCCAGTGCCGCCGGCGATGAGCTGGTCTTCCTGGATCCCGCCACCGGAGAGATCCAGCGCCGCGTCAAGAATATCGCTGACCCGTACCAGATTGGTTTTTCTCCGGATCAGAAATGGTTTGTCGCCAATGCGCTGCGGCTCGATCGCGTCGACATTTATCGCTATGACGGCAAGGACATGACGTTGGCCAAGCGTGTGCCGCTGCCCAAGCTGCCCAGTCATATGGCCTTCACCGCTGACAGCAGCACCGTGTTCATTACCCAGCAAGGTAGCGACGAGATCAGCGCGATTGATCTGGCCACCCAGACCATCAAATGGACTATGCCGGTTGGCAAGCTGCCCGCCGGTATCACGCTCACTCCCGATGACAAATATCTGATGGTGGGCATCATGGGTAGCGACGTGGTGGAAGTCATCGACTGGCGCACGCAAAAGGTCGTCAAGCGCATCAAGGCCGGTGCCGGAACGCACAATTTCCATCCGAAGAGCGATGGTCGCCACATGTTTGTCTCGAACCGGGTGTCGAACACGATCAATCTGATCGACATGAAGACGCTCGAAAACGTCGGCACCATCAACGTTCCCGGCGGACCGGATTGCATGGAGCTGACCGCCGATGGCAAGACCCTGTGGGTCACGCTGCGCTGGATCAAGAAAGTGGCCGTGATCGACGTCGCCAGCCGCAAGGTCATCAAGCTGATTCCGGTCGGTCGTTCGCCGCATGGCGTGTATTTCATCAACCGTGCAGCCAGCTGACCAACGTGGACAAGCGCGCATGACCATGATGACTTTTCCTGCCGGCCCGATGCGACTGGCGTGCCTGTTGCTGGCATGGACTGTCGCCGGCAATGTGGCAGTTGCGGCGCCCGCCGCTTGCAAGGGCACCATTTACCTGACCTTCGACACGGGCAGCCAGTCGCAAGCCACGCTGATCGCCGACACGCTGCGGCGGCACCATGCCAAAGCGACGTTCTTTCTGGCCAACGAAAAAACCGTCAACGGCGACTTCTCGCTGGACCCGTCGTGGGCTCCGTACTGGAAAGCGCTGGTCGCCGAAGGCCATGCCTTCGGCACGCATACCTTTGACCATGTGTATGTCCAGCGCGATCTGCCCGATGGCAGGATCGAAATGAAACCGCAATTTGGCGCCCAGGCAGGCAAGAAAGTCGCCTGGACCAGCCAGCAGGTTTGCGATGAACTCAAGCGGGTAGCAACGCGCTTTCATGCGCTGACCGGTGCCACGCTCGACCCGCTGTGGCGCGCGCCCGGCGGCAAGCTGACACCGCAGTTGCGGGCCGCCGGCGCAGCCTGCGGCTATGCCCATGTCGGCTGGGCACCGGCCGGTTTTTCCGGTGATGAATTGCCGAGCCAGACCTGGTCGAATGCGAAGCTATTGCAAAAAACACTGGCCGGCCTGAAGGACGGCGATATCGTCATGGCGCACCTCGGCATCTGGTCGCGCAAAGACCCGTGGGCACCGGCCGTGCTCGAACCCCTGCTGAGCGGGCTGGAGCAAAAAGGTTTTTGCTTTGCGACCTTGCGCGACCATCCTGATTACCGGCAGCACATTGCGGAGCAACGTCGATGATTGCGTTCCTGGTCGATCTGTTCGGACAAGTTCAAGGCTGGTTGTTCCAGAGCGTGATCGAGCCCTTCATTTACCTGACCGGCCTCGGCGAATTTACCGAGCAAGCCTTCGAAGGCACCGAATGGCTGCTCATCGGCGTGTGCGAAATCATCTTGCTGTTCGTCCTGTTGCGACCGCTCGAAGCACTATTGCCGGCGCAGGTGATCACCGACAAGCGGGCGCGCCGCATCGATTTTCTGTACACCGCCATCCATCGCCTCGGCGCGTTTACGGTCGCGGTGTTCTTCGTGCTTGATCCGCTGATCGATCACCTGACCGGCGCGCTGCATCTCGAAGGCGTGCGTCCGTTTAATCTCGACGACCTCTGGCCCGGTGTGACCGATCTGCCGCTGGTGACCTTCCTGCTGTACCTGTTCGTGCTGGACTTTTTCGATTACTGGTATCACCGCGGCTCGCACCAGATCAACTGGTGGTGGGGGCTGCACGGCCTGCATCACAGCCAGCAGGACATGAACCTGTGGAGCGACAACCGCAACCACCTGCTCGATGATTTCATGCGCGATATTTACATGGCCGTCATTGCGCTGGCCATTGGCGTGCCGCCCGGTCAATACGTGTTGCTGGTGGCGGCATCGCGCATCCTGCAAAGCCTGCAGCATGCCAACGTCAAGCTGTATTTCGGCTGGCTCGGCGAACGGCTGCTGGTGTCGCCGCGCTACCACCGCGTCCATCATGGCATCGGTATCGGCCACGAGAGCTACGGCAAAGGCTCGCTGGGCGGCCATAATTTTGCCGTGCTGTTCCCGCTCTGGGACATCGTTTTCCGGACCGCGAACTTCAGCGAGAGCTTCGGTCCTACCGGCATCCGCGATCAGCTTCCAGCGCCGCTCGGCAGCGGCCGCGACTATGGCCGCGGCTTCTGGGCGCAGCAATGGCTGGGCCTCAAGCGCATGACCGGCTTCGACAAGCACCGCTCCTGATGTCGCCTGTACTCGCTGCTTTTTTTCGCGCGGTCTGGTCGCAACTGCATGCGCGCATGCTGCTGCTGACATTGATGCCGTTCCTGTTGTCGGTGCTGATCTGGGGTGTCGTGCTGTGGCTCGGTTTCCAGCCGCTGATCGACTGGATCCATGGCTGGTTTCTTGATAACGATGGCTTTCGCATCGTCGGTGACGTGCTTGGCTGGTTCGGTCTGGGCGCGATCAAGGCGGTCATCGTGCCGCTGCTGGCGATGTGGGTGTTGCTGCCGCTGATGATACTGACTGCGCTGGTATTCATCGGTACGCTAGCCATGCCGGCCATCGTCAGGCATGTTGCCAGCCGGCGTTTTCCAACGCTCGAACAGCGCGGTAGCGGTTCCCTCCTCGGCAGTCTCTGGATTGCCTTCACGTCCTTCGTCATCTTCCTGCTGCTGTGGCTGGTCACGCTGCCGTTGTCGGCGCTGCCACCGCTGGGATTTCTGGTGCAGCCGCTGTTGTGGGGCTGGCTGACCTATCGGGTACTGGCGTACGATGCGCTCTCGGTGCATGCGGACACCCTTGAGTTGCACGCCATCTTGCGCCAGCATAAATGGCCGTTGCTGGTGATAGGCGCGATTGCCGGCGCGCTCGGCGCGATGCCTACCTTGCTCTGGCTGGGCGGCGCGCTGTCGGTGGTGTTCTTTCCGCTGCTGGCGGCGCTGTCGATCTGGCTGTACGTGCTGGTGTTCATCTTTACCGGACTCTGGTTCGAGCATTACTGCCTGGCGGCGCTGACGCGATACCGCCTCGCCAATCCCCCAACAAATTCCCAACCGGACTGACACCATGGCCATCGGACTCATCATCATCGGCGACGAAATCCTTTCCGGAAAACGCGCCGACAAGCATTTCCCCAAAGTCGTCGCCTTGCTCGCGGCGCGTGGCCTGCAACTCGGCTGGGCTGAATACGTCGGCGACGAGCGCGCCCGCATCACCGCCACGCTGGCCCGCACGATGGCCACCGGCGACATCGTGTTCTCATGCGGCGGTATCGGCGCGACACCGGATGACCACACGCGCCAATGCGCGGCGGCTGCCTTCGGTACGCCGCTGGTGCAGCATCCGGAAGCCAAGGCCTTGATCGAAGGCCGGATGATCGAGATGGCACGCGAAAGCGGCACCGAACTCAAGCTGTCTGCGCCGGAAAATCTGCATCGGCTGCATATGGGCGAATTCCCGGCGGGTTCGTCCATCATCCCGAACCCGTTCAACAAGATCCCCGGTTTTTCATTGCTGACCGGCGATGGCGGCGCGCATTATTTCGTGCCGGGTTTTCCGGTAATGGCGTGGCCGATGATCGAATGGGTACTCGATACCCACTACAGCCACCTGTTCCATCAAGTGCCGCGCCTCGAAAAAGCCGCGCTGGTGTATGGCTCGATGGAGTCGACGTTGACGCCGCTGATGGAGCAGATTGAAGCGCAATATCCGCTGGTGAAAGTGTTCAGCTTGCCCAGCGTCGGCGATGCCGAAACGCGGCGGCATATCGAGCTGGGCGTGAAGGGCGAGCCGGCGCAGGCAATCGCCGCCTTCGATCAGATGATGGCAACACTCGACCGGATGGCAGTCGAGTATGTTTTGCTCACGATTCCATCAAGCCTTCCCGCCGGATAAATTCAATCACCTTCTCGACCCCATCGCCGCTGCGTAAATTGGTGAACACGAACGGCCGTTCGCCACGCATGCGTTTGGCGTCGGTGGCCATCACGTCGAGGCTGGCGCCGACATACGGTGCGAGGTCGGTCTTGTTGATGATGAGCAAATCCGAGCGTGTGATGCCGGGGCCACCCTTGCGCGGGATTTTCTCGCCGCCGGCAACATCGATGACGTAGATCGTCAGGTCGGACAATTCCGGGCTGAAAGTGGCGGCCAGGTTGTCGCCGCCGGATTCGATCAGGATCAGGTCGAGGTCGGGGAATTCGGCGCTCATGCGGGCGATGGCTTCGAGGTTGATCGACGCATCTTCGCGAATCGCAGTGTGCGGGCAGCCGCCGGTTTCGACACCCATCAGCCGTTCTGCCGGCAGCGCATCAGCACGCAGCAGGATCTCCATGTCTTCCTTGGTATAGATGTCATTGGTGATGACGGCCATGTCGTACTGGTCGCGCATGCGTTTGCACAGCAGTTCGCACAACGCCGTTTTGCCGGAGCCGACCGGGCCGCCGATGCCGACGCGTAGAGGATTGGAAGTTGTCATGGTCAATTCAAGGTAGGTTGATAGGACATCGGTAGTGGCGACGGTGATTGGTGCATTTGGTGCAATGCCCTTCGGTTATTGCACCCTACGCGATGGTTTGAAAATGGTTCTCCGTCGTTGGTGCAAACGGATGAACGGGTAATGTCACGCTCAAGACCGGTACAACCGGCTGTACTGCACCTCATGCCGCATCGACAATAAGGACAAGCCCGGCGACCAGCTCGACATATCCTCGTCGGCAAGCGTGCTGGCGACCGAAGCAGCCAGCGCCAGCTCCGGCTGCAACGACAACAGCAAACGCTGTCCCGCCACTTGCCCGAGCGGCACCGACTTCACGCACACCAGCACCTGGTTCTCGGCCCACGAAAACAGCATCCCGAGCAGCGCCGCCGCCGCCGGCACTTTCAGCGCGACTGCCGCATACGCATACGCCGTTGGCAGCGGTATCTCCGCTTGCGCCTGCAACAGCGCCAGCAAGCCGCCGTCATCGATCTGCAAATCGGTCATCAGCTTGCCCAGCGAATAGCCCATCTGGATCGTCTCGGCACGGAACTCGGCGGTGTCGCGCGCCGCAATGAATTGCTCGGTCCAGCTCGCGACGGCGACTTCATCACGCGTAGAAAACGCCTGCAGCAAGCGCCACAGCACCGGTGCTTCGAAACGCGCAACGACCTGATGCAAGGTGTCGACAATCCATGCACGCGCCATTGCGGCATCGGTCACAAGGCCGCTTTCCATCGCCGCTTCCAGCCCCTGCGAATAGCTGTACGCGCCGATCGGCAGCGACGGACTGGCCAGTTGCAGCAAGTGGAGCAGAGCGGTGGCGTGCATCTATTCTGTCGCCTTGTCCGTGACTTGCGCGGGCCGGTGAATGCGCTGGCGCAGTGGAACCGGTGCCAGCAAATTGCCATCGTCCCGATGCGCATGTCCGCCGCCATACGCGCCCGATTCCGGCTCGAACGGTGCCAGCTCCTCGGTCACGTTCGCGCCCAGTCCTTGCAGCATTTCCTTGAGCACCGGATCGGCGCGGATGCGCAAAAAGCCATCGCCGACCTGCGCCTGCGTATGGCGATTGCCGAGATGAAAAGCGCAGCGCAGCAAGTCATGCGCGGTCGGACAATCGATACGGCAGGTCGCTTCGGCAGCTGCCGTAATCCTGACCACGCGACCATCGTCGCCGCGCAGCAAATCACCGTCGCGCAGCACGGTGCCGCGCACGGTGAAGACAGCGACGACTTCGCCGCTGACAAGAGTCGCGCGCAAGCGGCTTTTTTCGCGCAGTTCGAAAGGCAGGACCAGCTCACCATCGATCTGGTCGGCACGGTCAACACGGGAATTCAGAGTCAGCATCAGTAGGGTCGATTCAGAATAAAAAGTAGCGCTGCGCCATCGGCAGGACCTTGGCCGGTTCGCACACCAGCAGCTCGCCATCGGCGCGCACTTCATAGGTTTCGGCGTCGACTTCCATCACCGGCGTGGCGCCGTTGTGGATCATGTCGGACTTGCGCAGCTGGCGCATGTTTCTGACTGCGAACAGCGTTTTGTTCAGCTTGAGTTTGTCGCCGATACCGTCATCCATCGCCGCTTGCGAAACGAAGGTAAACGAGGTCTTCAGGCCGCCGCCATACGCGCCAAACATCTTGCGGTAATGGACCGGTTGCGGTGTCGGGATCGACGCATTCGGGTCGCCCATCAGCGCCGCCGCGATCATGCCGCCCTTCAAAATCATCGATGGCTTGACGCCGAAAAACGCCGGCTTCCACAACACCAGATCTGCCAGTTTGCCGACCTCGATCGAACCGACCAGATGGCTGATGCCATGCGTGATAGCCGGGTTGATCGTGTACTTGGCGATGTAGCGCTTGACCCTGAAATTGTCATTGCGGCTGCTGTCTTCCTGCAATGCGCCGCGCTGGATTTTCATCTTGTGGGCGCTTTGCCAGGTGCGCAGAATCACTTCGCCGACCCGCCCCATCGCCTGCGAATCCGACGACATCATGCTGATCGCACCGAGGTCATGCAGGATGTCTTCGGCCGCAATCGTCTCGCGCCGGATGCGCGACTCGGCAAACGCGATGTCTTCGGCAATGGCCGGGTCGAGATGGTGGCAGACCATCAGCATGTCGAGATGTTCGTCGAGCGTGTTGACGGTGTACGGCCGGGTCGGATTGGTGGATGAGGGAAGGACATTCGCTTGCCCGACCGCGGCGATGATGTCCGGTGCATGACCACCGCCGGCACCTTCGGTATGGAAGGTGTGGATGGTGCGGTCCTTGAACGCGGCCAGCGTGTGCTCCAGAAAGCCGGCTTCGTTGAGCGTGTCGGTATGGATCGCGACCTGCACATCCATCCGGTCGGCTACGGCCAGGCAATTGTCGATCGCGGCGGGCGTGGTGCCCCAGTCCTCATGCAGCTTTAAGCCGATCGCGCCGGCGCGCACTTGTTCTTCCAAGGGCACGGGCAAACTGACATTGCCCTTGCCCAGAAAGCCGAGGTTCATCGGGAACGCATCGGCGGCTGAGAGCATCGCGTGTAAATGCCACGGGCCCGGCGTACAAGTGGTGGCCGAGGTGCCGGCGGCCGGGCCGGTGCCGCCACCGAGCATCGTCGTCACGCCCGACATCAGCGCGTCATCGATCTGTTGCGGGCAAATGAAATGGATGTGCGAATCGACCCCGCCGGCAGTGACGATCATGCCTTCGCCGGCGATGATCTCGGTCGCGCCGCCAATCGACATTGTCACGTTCGGCTGGATGTCCGGATTGCCGGCCTTGCCGATGGCGGCGATGCGGCCGTTCTTCAGGCCGATGTCGGCCTTGACGATGCCCCAGTGATCGATGATGACGGCGTTGGTGATGACGGTGTCCATCACGTCAGCATGATTGCGCTGCGACTGGCCCATGCCGTCGCGGATCACCTTGCCGCCGCCGAATTTGACCTCTTCGCCGTAGGTCGCGAAATCCTTTTCGATCTCGATGAACAGATCGGTATCGGCCAGCCGGACGCGGTCGCCGGTGGTGGGGCCGAACATTTCGGCATAGGCTTTGCGGCTCATCGAACTCAAGGGCGAACTCATTTCAAGGCTCCCATCACTTTGGCATTGAAGCCATAGACTTCGCGCGCGCCGGCCAGGTCGACCAGTTCGACCGTGCGCTGCTGGCCCGGCTCGAAACGCACGGCGGTGCCTGCCGCGATATTGAGGCGCATGCCATAGGCCGCGTCGCGATCAAATTGCAGCGCCGGATTGGTCTCGAAAAAATGGAAGTGCGAACCGACCTGTATCGGCCGGTCGCCGCTGTTGGCGATGACCACGGTGGCCGTGCGGCGCCCGACATTGAGGGTGATCTCGCCCGGTTCGATCAGCATTTCACCTGGAATCATGGCGGCCTCTAGGGTATCGGTTGGTGGACCGTGACGAGCTTGGTGCCGTCCGGGAAAGTCGCTTCGACCTGGATGTCGGGGATCATCTCGGCGATGCCGTCCATCACATCGGCACGGGTCAGGATGCGGGTGCCGGCCGACATCAGTTCGGCCACGGTGCGGCCATCGCGCGCGCCTTCCATGATGGCCGCGCTGATGAGCGCGATGGCTTCCGGATAGTTCAGTTTTACGCCGCGCGCCATGCGGCGTTCGGCCAGCAGTGCTGCGGTAAAAATGAGCAGCTTGTCTTTTTCTCGGGGAGTCAGATCCATGGGTTTGCCTAGGGTAAAAGTTCAGGTATTCCAGATGCGCGGCACGACCGCCTCGCGCGCCAGTAGCAGCGGGCGCAGCGCCTGCCAGGCCTGCATCATCAGGCCTCGCGCGACTTCACTGGAGTCGCCCAGATGGCGCACGACGAGGATGGCTTTCAGTTGCGTGATGCCGACGTGCGGGCCGAGCCTCTCGCGCAGTGCGGTCAGTGCGCTTGGCGTGAGCGATTTGCCGGCCACCAGCAGCGTCGCGCAGACGGTCTTGCCGGCCAGTCCGAGCGGACTGTGCATGACGCTGCCGGTTCCCTCGATGCGGCCCTGCTCGAACCAGATCAGCTTGCCGTCGCGGCGTATCGTGCTGTGCTGTGCGATGGTGCCCGCGTTAAAAGTTTCGCCGGACGCAGTGCGACCAAAGCACAGGATGTCGCAGCCGACATAGGTCGCGTCACCCTGCAGCGTGATGGCGCTGTCGAGGCGCACGTGGGCGTTGTTGAAGAAGATGGTTTCCTGCGGCAGCCATTCCAGCGACGCCCCGGCGGCGACGTCGAGGCGCACGGTCTGGCGCGACACATGGCCATTGGCGCGATACCACTTGGCCGCGCCCGGCGTGCTGATGAAGACCGCCGCATCGCTGCCGACCCGCACCGTGATATCGAGCTGGTCGCCACCGACGACGCCACCGGGCGGATGGACGATGACCGCGTGGCAGACCGACGGATGTTCGGGATACAGCGTCTTCTGCACGCGTAACGGCCCGACATGTTCGCGCCCGGTCAGGCGCGTGGTGCCGGCATCGTTGACGAAGCCGAGCGACAGGCGCGCGTGCCAGTAGCTGCGGGTAGAAGAGGGCGATGAATGGCTGGCGTCGGGCATGTGGGAAGTAGGATGGTCGATGCTAATCGTGGGTAGCAGTATATGTGCCAACCGATTGGAGCCGATCACCGCCCTGTTTGCCAATTTCAGGTGCGTGACCGCTTCGCTCCGGTGCAGCAATTGCGCCTGGCCTGCAATTGCGCACGAACGCTGCGCCATCCATTGTTATGATGACGTTCCTTTTTTCTGCTGCGGCCTGCCATCCATGTTCGATTTCCTTTTCAAGCGCAAACCAAAAACTCCGCCGGCTCCTGTCGTAGTGGTCGTACCTGCCGCCGTCGCACCGACTGCGCAGCGCACTGCCGCGATGGCGGCAGCGACCGACCTGCAACATGATGAGGCGGCCAGTGTTGCCTTCCTGCTCGCCTGTGACTTTGCCGATGCCCGCTTGCTGGCGGCGCAGGGCGTGCACTCGGCAACGGCCTTGCAGCAAGTGCTGGGGGCAATGCGCAATACCGACCGGCGCGTCGCCAAGCTGATGCAGGCCAGGCTCGACCAGCTCGACGCGCAGCGCAAGCTGCTGACTCTGGCCACTGCCTGCATCGCCGATGCTGAACGACTCGCGGCCGACCCGGCCTTGACGCCGAACCAGGTCAGCGAACTGGATCGCCGCTGGCAGGCGCTGACGGCGATACCCGAACCCGAACTACAGGCTTTTGCCACAGTGCGCGTCACGCTGGCCGCACGGCTCGCCGCGCAAGCAGCCTTGCAGCGCGCGGTCATCGATACGCTGGCGCAATTGCGCGCCTTGCCCGGCGAGCATGCACCGGATGTCGTGCGCTCGACGCTGGATGCGCTCGATGCCGCGCTGGCCGGCTATCGTACCTCTGCCGATATCGCCGCCGTGCCGAAGCAGTTGCTGATCCAGTGCGACGAGGCCGCGCAGGTCTTGCGCGCGTCGCTGGTGGCGATCGAGCAGCAACACGCAGCCCGTCAGGCGCGTCTGACTCTGCTGGAAGAATGGGAAGCCGCCGCGCCGGAATCCTTGCAGGAATCGACCTTGCGACGCAGCTGGCAAGGCGAGGTCGCGCCGGACTGGCAGCAGCGTTTTGACGAACTGCTGCAGCGCGTGGTTGTTGCGCGTCCGGTCAAGGTCGCTGCCACCGTGACGGTCTCAGTGTTCCCGGTATCCGAACAGAAGCCGGTTTTTATCGAGGCCCTGCAAGCAATGGAGCAGGCGCTCGATGAAGGCAGCCTGCAAATCGCCGCCGAGGCTGACAAACGCTTGCGCGCGCTCGACCTCGCCGCCGTGCGGCCGACGGAAGCGCAGACCGCGCAACTGTCGCGCCTGCGGGCCGAACTCGGTCGCCTGCAGGGCTGGGCGCGCTGGGGCGGCAACGTCTCGCGAGAAGAATTACAGAAGGCCGCCGAAGCCTTGCCCGAACAGGCTCTGGCGATTGCCGAGCTGGCAAAAAAAATCGGCAGCCTGCGCGAGCGCTGGAAGTCGCTGGATGTATCGGCCGGTCCTGCGCCAAAAGAACTCTGGCATGGTTTTGATGCCGCCTGTACCGCCGCCTATGCACCTGTCGCTGCGCATTTCGGCAAGCTCGCTGAAGAACGTCAGGCCAACGTCGTGGTCGCCTCAGACATGATCGCCGACATGCAGCGCAATGCCGACGCACTGGCCGGCGTCGACCATCCCGACTGGAAAGCGGTGGCGCTGTTTTGCCAGCGCAGCCTGCAAAGCTGGCAGCGTCTGGGACCGACAGAGCGCAAGGAAAAGAAACGTCTGGATACCGAATTCAATACCGTCCTGCAGCGCCTGCGTGAGCCATTGGCCGCCATCCGCGCCACCGAAATCGGCCAGCGTGAACAGATGATCGCCGACGTCGAGGCGCTGTCCGCCAATGATCGCTCCGCACTCGACACGCTGCGCGCGCTGCAGGATCGCTGGCAGGAATGCGCGAAGGCCTTGCCGCTGGAGCGCAATGACGAGCAGGCGCTGTGGAGCCGCTTCCGTGCGGCCTGTGATGTGGTCTTTGCCCGTCGCAAGGAAGCCGCTTCCGAAGCCGATGCCGGCCGGATCGACAACCTGCAGGCCAAAGAAGCGCTGTGCCTCGCGCTGGAACAGGCCGGCACACTGGCGATCCCGGAAGTGGCCAGCCTGCTGCGGGAAACCGCCACTGCGTGGCAACGCGCCGGCCATGTGCCGCGCGCCTCCGAAAACGCGATCGACACGCGCTACCGCCAGGCTGTGGCCGGCTTGCAGTTGCAGGTGGATCATGCACAGCGGGCCCGCGATGCGCTCGCCAAACAGGCGATCCTGGTCAAGCTGCAGTTGTGCCAGCAAGTCGAATCCACACTGGTGAGTGGTGACGGCGATGCGGCCGCGTTGCAGGATCAGTGGCAGGCACTGCCGGCGCTGACAGCACCGTTCGAGCGCGCGCTGGGCCAGCGCTTCGGGCAGGCGCAGGTCGCGGCGCAGCAAGCCGACACCGGCTACGCGGCGACTCTGGAAGCCAACCGCGCGGTGCTCGGGCGCGAATTGCTGCGTATGGAAATTGTCTTGTCGCTCGATAGTCCTGCCGAACTGATGCGCGAACGCTTGCAATTACAAGTCGAGGTTTTACAGGTAGCGCTCAAGTCCGGCCAGCCGGTGGCGACCGAACAGCAGATGCTGGTGGCTTTGTGCAATTTGCCGGCGCTGGCAGATGGTCCGGCGACCGCGCGCTTGCAGCGGGTTCTGGAACGGGTGCTGTAGCGGGGTGCAGGCGGGGCCTGGAATATTTGTTCCGGTCATTCAAAACTGATCGGATCGCGCTCTCCCGGAAATAAAAATGCCCCGACACATTGCGGGGCATTTTTTGCGATGCAGCGTGGCTGCGTGGCTTGTGATAGCAGTGGACTTACTTTTTTGCGGCAGCGCGGGGGGTGTTTTTTTCGACGGCTTCCGACATCTGGGTGACGGCAGTATTGACGTTGCCTTCGATCGTGGCGACTGCTTGCTTCGTGGTGCGCGAGAGTTGCTCGTAACCGGCGTTGGCATTGCCCAGCGCGGATTTGAACATGGCGATGACTGATTCGGAACCTGCGGGTGCGCCCTTGGTCGCATCGTCGATCAGCGTGACCACTTTCTGGTTCATTTCGCTGATTTGAGTTTCAGTGACCTTGGTGAATTCAGCTTGCACTTCGGCAGCAATGCCGGCAACGCTGCGTGCATAGGCAACAGCCTTTTCGGTGCCAGGCTGCGACTGTGCCGAGCCGAGCGCAAAAAACTCTTGCGGGGTCTTGGCTGACAGCATGTGCTTGAGTGCGGTATTGGATTCTTCCATCGAGGTGCGTGCTGCATTCATATTCAATGCAGTCAGTTTTTCGACGCCTTCAAATGCCTTATGGGTGAGCGCCGTCATGACGGCAAGTTGAGACTCAAAAGCGGACTTGGTGCTTGCCGAGAACTGTTCTGGTGTTGAAAACATGTGTTTCTCCTGTGGGTGGGATCGGTCTGCCGCGACTAACCTGCGCTTTCTTGGTGCACTGCAGCACGAGATATTCTAAGGGCTGATGATGTCGTGTCAAGCAGATTATTTGCCGCACGATCGCGCTATTTTGGCAATGGTTCATTGACAAAACCATTTTATAGTCAACAAACCTGGTTGATCGCAAGTTGGTTCGTTCCGGTGTTGCCATGCCGATGCTAAACTCGGACCACATTTTTTTGGACATCCCCGCCTTGAAAGCTTTTTACAGCGATCACTTCGTTCTGCCTCTGCCTGCCGGGCATCGTTTTCCGATGCAGAAGTACCGCCTGCTGCGCGAGCGCGCCGCCAGCGTCGCGCCGGGCATTAGCTTTGCCGAAGCACCTGATATCGGTAATGGCGTACTGGCACTGGCGCATCATCCGGATTACATCCGGCAGGTGAGCGCCGGCGAGCTATCAGACAAAGAGCAGAAACGTATTGGTTTTCCCTGGTCTCCCGGCATGGTCGAGCGTTCACGGCGGGCCTCCGGTGCCACCATCGCTGCCTGTCGCGCCGCGTTCGAGGATGGCGTCGCGGTCAACCTGGCGGGTGGCACGCATCATGCGCATGCGTCGCACGGCGAAGGATTTTGCGTCTTCAATGATGCGGCCATTGCTGCGCGGTTGATGCAGGCGGAACGGCGCGTCAGACGGGTCGCTATCGTCGACCTTGATGTGCACCAGGGCAATGGGACGGCCGAGATCCTCGCGCGGGACGACTCGGTGTTCACGCTGTCGCTGCATGGTGAACGCAACTATCCGTTCGAGAAAGCGGTCAGTGATCTCGATGTCGGCTTGCCGGACGATGTCGGCGATGCTGCCTATCTGGAGGCGCTGGCTAACGCGCTGACAACTCTGTTTGCGTGCTTTGATCCGCAACTGATTATTTTTCTGGCGGGTGCCGACCCGCACGAGGGCGATCGGCTCGGCCGCATGAAGCTGACGTTCGAGGGCCTGGCACAGCGCGACCGGATGGTGCTTGAAGCAGCCCGGCAGCGGCGCATTCCAGTCGCCATTTCAATGGCCGGTGGTTATGGTAGGGACATTGAGGATACCATTCGGGTCCATTTACAAACCATCGCCATTGCTGCGCAATACGCGGCGCACTGGACGATGCCACCTGCCATGCTGGCGACCCCGACACAATGAACAGAACGGCTACTCCTGCGATGGCGGCAATGCACCCGTCACCTTATCTGGCGGCAATGCCGTGGCTGTTCGTGCTGCTCTGGAGCACTGGTTTTATCGTTGCCAAGTTCGGGCTGCCGTACGCGCCACCGTTGACTTTTTTGCTGCTGCGGTTTGCCGGCGTGCTGCTGGTGTTGTTGCCGCTGGTGCTGATCCTGCGCGCACCATGGCCGACCGGGCGCGTCGGCCATGTCGCGCTGGCCGGCGTCTTGGTGCAGGCCGGCTATCTGGCCGGCGTCTGGTGTGCGATCAAGCTGGGCATGCCGGCCGGCCTGTCGGCATTGATCGTCGGCATGCAGCCGGTGCTGACCGCATTTGCCGCGCCGCTGATCGGTGAATCGGTACGCGGCAAGCAGTGGATCGGGCTGGCACTGGGCCTGTGCGGCGTGGCGCTGGTGGTGGCCAACAAGATCAGCCTGATCGGCTTGTCGACCGGGAGCATTTTGCTGTGCCTGATGGCGCTGCTGTCGATTACCGCAGGCACGCTCTACCAGAAGCGCTATTGCGCCCACTTCGATTTGCGCACCGGCACGATCATCCAGTTCGCGGCGTCGGCCGCCGTGGTGCTGCCATTCGCAATCCTGTTCGAAGGTTTTTCGCCGGCGCTTGATGCGGTGCAGTGGACCCCGAACTTCATCGGTGCATTGCTGTGGTCTATCCTGGCGCTGTCGATCGGTGCGATCTTCCTGCTGTTTTCGCTGATCCGCAAAAGCGCAGCGACCAGCGTGACGAGCTTGCTGTACCTGACACCGCCGACGACCGCATTGATGGCATGGCTGGCGTTTGGCGAGCAGTTCAGCTGGATCGGGCTGGTCGGCATGTTGCTGGCCGTGGCGGGCGTGGTTTTCGTGGTGAAGAAATAATGCGGCCTACAGCACACCGGCGCGTCGACTACGCGCACTTCCATCCGATCACGACACGCTGGCTCGATAACGATGCCTACGGTCACGTCAACAACGTGGTCTATTACAACTGGTTCGACACCATCGTCAACGAGCTGCTGATCTCCGGCGGCGCGCTCGATATTGTCCATAGCCCGGTCATCGCACTGGTGATCGAATCGGCATGCACGTACTTCGCACCGGTGGCATTCCCGGACCGGATCACTGCCGCGCTGCGCGTGGCGACGCTGGGCAATTCCAGCATCCGCTACGAGGTCGCTATTTTCTGCAACGACGATGATCGCGCAGCCGCCCAGGGGCACATGGTGCATGTCTGCGTGGAGCGTGCCAGCCGTGTTGCCACCCCCATTCCTGCAGCGATGCGGACCCTGCTTCACTCCTTACAGCTTCCTTCCCTTTCCGCGAGCCCGCCATGATCCAGACACCGCAGCAGCAGCATGTTGATGACGCCATTGTTTCCCGCCACTCGATCAGGGCGTTCCTGCCGGACCCGGTCAGCGCCGGAGACATCGAACAGTTGCTGGAGGTCGCGGCCCGTGCGCCCTCCGGCACCAATACCCAGCCATGGAAAGTCTATGTACTTACCGGTGCCATCAAGCAGCGTTTGTCGGCGGCGGTACTCGCGGCGCACAACGATCCTGACGGCGCGACCAAGTACGTCCAGGAATACAACTACTACCCGCTGAAATGGAATTCGCCATTCATTGATCGCCGTCGTAAAGTGGGTTGGGATCTTTATGCATTGCTGGCTCTGACGCGCGACAATAAGGCGGGCATGCATGCGCAGCACGGCCGCAATTACGCGTTCTTTGATGCGCCGGTCGGGCTGATGTTTACGATCGATCGCAGTCTGGAGTTGGGTTCATGGCTGGACTACGGCATGTTCCTGCAAAATGTGATGATCGCCGCGCGCGGTCGTGGCCTTGATACCTGTCCGCAGGCAGCCTTCACGCAATATCACAAGGTCATTGCCGATGTGCTGCAGTTACCTGAAAACGAAATGCTGGTCTGCGGTATGTCGCTCGGTTATGCCGACAACAGTAAAATCGAGAACACGCTCATTACCGAACGTGAACCGGTTGCCGGGTTTGTCCGCTTTCTTTTCGAGTAGTATTTTTTAAACCTGGTTAGCTTAGATAATGTACCGCAAAGTAAAAAGTATTGGCAAATTAGTATTCTTAGGTCGAATTCAAGTTAAAAGTACGCGCTAAGTCGTTAATTCGCTTGTAGTTGACCTTCTTTTTGCTACACTGCAAGGCGATCCTTTTTGCCCATACCCGGGAGCCCTGATGTCCAAGTCTGCCTTTTTAATTTTGTTGATGTGTTCGTTTTTTCTGTCTACGGGCACCGCAGCAAATGCTGCAGACAAGCCGGAGCGCGCGGCATCCGCAAAAAAACACACCAAAAAATCCACCGTCAAGAAATCAACGCGCCGGCATACCGCCGCTGCCAAGCCTAAGCGGGTTAGCCGCAGTCGCGCAGCGATCGCCGTGGTGCCGGCCGTCGTCAGTGCGGGTGATCTGGCCGGTCTGAACCTGACCCGTGATCCGCTTGACCTGAAATCGAATGTCGCGCTGGTGATGGACCAATCGAATTCGAAAGTCCTGTTCGAAAAAAATTCCAATGTAGCCTTGCCGATCGCCTCGATTACCAAGCTGATGACCAGCATGGTAGTGGTCGAGTCGAATCAGAACATGGACGAAATGATCGAAGTCACCAGCGAGGACATTGACCGTGAAAAAAATTCGTCATCGCGCCTGCGGGTCGGCTCCATCCTGTCGCGGTCGAACATGCTGCACATTGCGCTGATGAGTTCCGAGAATCGCGCCGCATCGGCACTGGGCCGGAATTATCCGGGCGGCTTGCCGGCGTTTGTCGGCGCGATGAATGCCAAGGCCAAGTCGCTGGGCATGCTCGATACCCGCTATGTTGATTCAACCGGCCTGTCGAGCCACAACGTGGCTAGTGCGCAGGATTTGGCCAAACTGGTTATTGCAGCGCGCCAGCACCAGATCATCGGCCAGTATTCGACCGATACCAAGTACGCGGTCAAGCCGGGCAGCGGTGTACTGCAATATTCGAATTCCAATCATCTGGTCGGTAATCCGGCCTGGGATATTGACTTGCAAAAGACCGGCTACATCAACGAAGCAGGTCGTTGCCTGGTCATGCTGGCGAATATCGAAGGCCGTCCTATCGTGATGGTGTTCCTCGACTCGAAGGGCAAGCAATCACGTACCGCCGACGCCGGCCGGATCCGCAAATGGATCGAGGCGCTGAAGCCGGACAACCTGACCAATCCACTGGCGGCACCTACCGCGCGCAACTTGCCGCTGGTGCATAGTTGATCCGGTAGCTGACGCGCACCACAATAAAAAAACGGGCCGGGGTCCGTTTTTTTGTTGTGGTGCGCGATCGCGTCGGTGGCCTTGCCCGCCAGCCGGCATTCGTGTGTTCTTACGCCTCTTGCGCGGAATATCCCAGCACAGCCGAAATCTGGTTCACGGTCAGCATCAAGTCCTCCAGCCATTCTTCCTGCAAGCGATCGGCTGGTGCCGAAATCGACAGTCCGGCGATCAGGCGACCCGAGTCATCGCGGATACCGGCGGCCATGCAGCGCACGCCCAGTTCGAGTTCTTCGTTGTCGCGCGCAAAGCCGCGCGCCCGCACCAGGCTGAGTTCGCGTTCCAGCGTCGTCAGCTCGGTGATCGAATTCTTGTTGTGTCCCGACAGGCCGGTGCGGGTTGCGTACGAGCGCACGGATTTGGGATCATCCACCGACAGGAACAGCTTGCCGGTCGAGGTCAGGTGCAGCGGGGCCCGACCGCCGATGGCACGTACCACCTGCATGCCGGAACGTTCCGAAAAAGCCCGGTCGATATAAACGATTTCATCGCCCTGGCGCACTGACAGATTGACTGTCTGGAAGGTTTTGCGGTGCAGCGCCCGCATGAAATCCACCGCCGCTTCGCGCACGTTCAGCCGGCTCTTGACCACATTGCCCAATTCCAGCAAGCGCATGCCGAGGCGGTAGGCCCCCGGCTCCGCCCGTTCGACGAAGCGCTTCAGTACCAGGTCGTTCAGGATGCGGTGGGCGGTGGATGGATGCAGGCCGGTATCGGCCGAGAGCTGCTTCAGGCTGACCGGATCCGGATAGCGGGCCAGCGCATCAAGCAGCGAGGTCAGGCGTTCGATAACTTGAATGGACGTTTTGTCTGTCTCTGAATGCGCTGTCGTGGTCATGACGTTTTCGTGGCGAATGGAATGCAAAGGGTTATACCACAATGCGAAAAGGTTCCTTGCATCCCTGACTGGCTGCCGGTGTTTTATGTCAGCGCGATGACCTGTCATATGGGGCGTCGATAAAGCGATCACGACGCTGATGCGCTGTTAAAATCCGCCGGCGACAAGCGTATCCGAGACGATTTTTGCGACCGCTTGTCCCCCATTTATTTCGACGATTTGTTTGATAACGCAATCCAGCCAGGGCCAGCATGAGCGACGACAATCAACCGATCAGCCAGTTCAAAAGCAAGAGTGGTCTCAAGCGCATCGCCGGTGCGTTTTTTTATTCGATGGAAGGATTCAAGGCGGCGTGGAAGGGCGAGCATGCGTTTCGCCAGGAGCTGGTGGTGATGGTGGTGGCGACCATCATCGCACTGGCGCTGCCTGTGCCGGCCTTGCAGCAACTGATGCTGATCGGCGTGTTCGTGCTGGTGCTGGTGGTGGAGCTACTCAATTCGGCAATTGAGGCAGTAGTCGACCGGGTGTCGCTGGAACGCAATCCACTGTCGAAAAATGCCAAGGACTTTGGCAGTGCTGCGGTATTTTTGACTTTTTCGCTTGCGGCGGCGACGTGGGGGGTGATCGTCTTGCCGCTGCTGCGGGGGCTTTGGGGCTGATTGATTTTTAGTCGATGTGACGCGGTCTCGTTTCCGTTTGTCTGGGGTCTGCCATAGAGAGTTTGTCGAAGGCGCGCAGGACAGTGTGCCTTCGACAAACTCAGGCCTGAGGGTCACTGGTCTGCAGGTGTTCTTGCGACCCCACCCATTGATCACTTACTCACGTAAATCCTGTCAAATTCGCCGCCATCATCGAAGTGTTTTTTCTGCGCCTGCTTCCAGCCACCAAACAGCTCATCAACCGAGAACAGCGCGATCGGTTTGAAGCTGGCCTGGTATTTTTTTGTTACTGCATCAAGGCGCGGACGCAGGTAGTGCCGGGCGGCGATTTCCTGGCCTTGCGGTGAATACAGGAATTGCAGGTAAGCCGTAGCCTGCTTGCGGATGCCGCGTTTGTCGACGACTTTATCGACCACGGCTACCGGCGATTCGGCCAGGATCGATACGTCCGGATAGACCACGTCGAAGTCGTCGCCAAATTCTTTGCGCACCAGTTGCACTTCATTTTCGAACGTCACGAGTACATCGCCGATGGCACGCTGGGTGAAGGTCGTGGTCGCCGCGCGCCCGCCGGTGTCGAGGATCGGGACGTTCTTGAACAGCTTCGTCACCAGTTCACGCGCCTGCGCTTCGGTGCCGCCTTTTTTCAGAACCGAACCCCATGCCGCCAGATACGTGTAGCGGCCATTGCCCGAGGTTTTCGGATTCGGCACGATGACCTTGATGCCTGGCTTGGCCAGATCATCCCAGCCCTTGATCTGCTTCGGATTGCCCTTGCGTACCAGGTACACCATCGTCGAATAGAACGGCGCGGCACCGTTCGGGAATTTCTTTGCCCAGTCCGCCGCCAGCAAACCGCGATCGGCCAGCAAGTCGATGTCGTTGGCCTGGTTCATCGTCACGACCGATGCTTCAAGGCCATCGGCGACCGAGCGCGCCTGCTTGCTGGAACCACCGTGCGACTGGTTGATGGTGAGGGTTTCGCCGGTGTTTTTTTTCCAGTCGGCAATGAAGGCCGGGTTGATGTCCTTGAACAGTTCGCGGGTCACGTCATACGAGACGTTGAGCAGGACTGTGTCAGCGGCGCTGGCGGTGCGGGCAAACGGAAATGTCGCTGCCACCAGAATCAGGAACTGGCCAACGCGGCGCAACAGGGCAGGGCGTTCGAAAAATAGAGTGGACATAAGCGTGCCTCGGGAAAATGGACTGATGATTGTGCAAACTGCGGCCGCGAAAGCCAACAATCCATTCGTCATAAGCTTAGGGAATTTACGGTAAGGGAATTTTTTCCGGGCATCACTTCGGTAAGATGGCGCGATTCTTTCAGGTAAGGCAATCGATGGCATCTGATCCGGACTCAGGCAACCGCTACGGCGTACTGCGTTACCGCAATTTTCGTTTCTACCTGGCAGCGCGATTGCTGTCGACGCTGGCCGTGCAAATGCAAAGCGTGGCAATAGGCTGGCAGGTCTACGCCATGACCGGCGATGTTTTCGACCTCGGCCTGATCGGGCTTGCGCAGTTCGCGCCGTTCCTGCTGCTGATCCTGTACGCCGGCCACGTGGCTGATCGCTACGACCGGCGCAGGATCATCACCGGCTGCATCGTTGCGCAACTGGCGTGCGGCCTCGGCCTGCTGGCATTCACCTGTCTGAACCTGCAAATCGTCTGGCCGATCTTTGCGGTGCTGGTGCTGTTCGGCAGCGCGCGCGCCTTCATCATGCCGGCCAGCCAGGCCATCCTGATCAACATGGTACCGGCCGACAGCTTCGGCAAAGCTGTCGCGCTGAGTTCATCGACCTTCCACGTCGCCGTCATCGCCGGTCCGGTGCTGGGCGGCGTGCTGTATCTGGCCGGACCAAAGACGGTTTATCTGATTGTCGCCGGCCTGCTGACGTTGTCTGCGGTGCTGATGCTGATGACCAGCAGCACGCCGCAAGTGACTCACAAGGAACCGGCCACCTGGCACAGCGTGATGGGAGGCTTGCGCTTCGTCTGGTCGCGTCCGGTCGTGCTCGGCGCGATTTCGCTGGACCTGTTTGCGGTACTGTTCGGTGGTGCCACCGCGCTGCTGCCGGCGATTGCCAGCGATATCCTGCATGTCGGTCCGACCGGCCTCGGCCTGCTGCGTACGGCACCCGCCATCGGTGCAGCGGTTACTTCGATCGCGCTGACCTTCCGGCCGATCACACGCCGGGTCGGCGTGTGGATGTTTGGCGGCGTCGCGCTGTTCGGTGCCGGCACCGTGGTGCTCGGCCTGACCGGTAGCATTGTTGTGGCAATGATCGCACTGGTGCTGATGGGGGTCGGCGACATGGTTAGCGTGTACATCCGGCACTTGCTGGTGCAGTTCGAAACACCGGATGCGATCCGTGGCCGCGTCAGCGCAGTCAATTCAGTCTTCATCGGTGCCTCGAACGAGCTCGGCGAATTTGAATCCGGCATCACCGCAGGCTGGTTCGGACTGGTGCCGGCGATCTTGATCGGCGGGGTGGCGACACTGGCGGTGACGGCGGCTTGGTCACTGGGTTTTCCGGTGCTGTCGAAGATGGATCGGTTTCCGCATGCGAGCAAGGATGCTGAAAAAACCTAGCCAAGCAGATGCCGCAGCCCATCCCAGCTCAGCTTCAACCCGGTCAGCAGCAGGAATCCATACGAGATCCGGTAAAACACGTTCGCATCGATACGGTCATGCATCCACGCACCGAGCTTGACGCCGATCGGTGCCAGTGGCGACAGCACTGCCGCCGTGGCGAGGTTGTCCAGGCTGAGTTGGCCGAGCAGCGCATACGGCACGATCTTGGCGTAATTGATGGTCGTGAACAGGATGGTCACGGTGCCGACATAGACCGCCTTATCGAGATGCTTTGGCAGCAAATAAATCGCCATCGGCGGACCGCCTGCATGCGAGACAAAACTCGTGAAGCCCGACAGAAAAGACCATAGCCCGGCACTGGCCTTGTCCGGCAAATGCACCGGCACGCGCACTTTACCTTTTAGCCAGTAATTGAGCGCGAACACCAGCGCCATCACGCCGACCATCGCCGTCACCATCGCATCGTTCAATTGATGAAACATCAGCGCGCCGATCAGGATGCCGACCAGCGCACCCGGCAGCAGCAGCTTGAGCAAGGCGGGATCGGCGCGCTTGCGCCAGGTCACGAAGCCGGTCAGATCCATCACGCACAGGATCGGCAGCATGATGCTGGCGGCCTGCGTCGGCGAGATCGCCAGCGCCATCAACGGTACCGCCACGATGCCGAGGCCGCCGGCAAAGCCGCCTTTTGAAATACTGGTGATCAGCACGGCCGGAATGGCGGCGGCGTAGAACAACGGGTCCTGGATGATCTGCATGATTGCTAGTTGGTAACTTGGCGGAACGCGGAGCATATCTGAAATCTGCATATCGAACCGCGAAAGCATTCGTTCGGTTCTGCCGGTACGGCGCATATTGTGGAGGCCTCAGAAACTACCCGCCCCGGGAAACGCCGATGTCATTCACCCCTTTGCTCAAGTCGCTGCTCGTAGCCGCCGTGCTGATCCCCGCCGTGCACGTCGCCAGTGCCGCCGGGCTGTCGCTGCTCAACGTATCGTACGATCCGACCCGCGAGCTGTACCAGGATGTCAACCAGGCCTTTGCCAGGCAGTGGGCGTCCAGGGGCGGCGACACGATCCGCTTCAAGCAATCGCATGGCGGTTCGGGCAAGCAGGCCCGTGCGGTCATTGATGGTCTCGAAGCCGATGTCGTCACGCTGGCACTGGCCTATGACATCGATGCGATTGCCGAACGTGGACTGATCGCACCGGGCTGGCAAAAGCGCTTGCCGCACAACAGTGCGCCGTACACGTCGACGATTGTTTTTCTGGTCCGCAAGGGCAACCCGAAAGGCATCACCGACTGGAGTGATCTGATCAAGCCGGGTATCGCCGTCATCACACCGAATCCGAAAACCTCCGGCGGCGCACGCTGGAACCATCTGGCCGCATGGGGCTATGCGCTCAAGCAACCGGGCGGCAATGAAGCGACGGCCCGTGAGTTCCTCGGCAAGCTTTACAAGAACGTACCGGTGCTCGATTCCGGCTCCCGCGGCGCAACCACGACCTTCGTCGAGCGCGGCATCGGTGACGTGCTGATCGCGTGGGAAAACGAAGCGCTGCTGGCCATCAAGGAACTCGGTCCGGACAAGGTCGAGATCGTCGCGCCGCCGCTAAGCATCCTGGCCGAACCACCGGTGGCCGTGGTCGATAAAGTGGTCGACAAGCGTGGCACCCGCAAGCTTGCCGAAGCCTATGTCCAGTATCTGTATTCGGACGAAGGACAAGAGATCGCGGCCAAAAATTATTACCGCCCGACCTCGGCCGCCGCCGTTAAAAAATACGCCGCGCAATTTCCGAAAGTGCAATTACTGACCATCGAGGAAGTCGCCGGTGGCTGGACCAAGGCACAGAAAACCCACTTCGCCGATGGCGGCGTGTTCGATCAAATCTACCTGCCTGCCCGCAAATGAGTGCATGCGAGCGTCCCGACGAAGCCGCAAGCGCGTAATAATCCGGTTAGTTCCTGCAAGCCGATTGCGTCGGCACCATGCCGCAACGCAAAGCGCTCGGTGCCCGGATAAACCACGAAACGCTGCGTGATGCCAAGGTCATCGCAGGCAATGGCAAAGCCTTTTGCCGGACTCGGCGAGGACGAGCGTTTGACCTCGATGGCCATCTCGATCCGGCCCCCTTGTTCGAACAGTAAATCCAGTTCGGCACCGGCCTGGGTGCGGTAGTAATACGGCATCCGGTGCGGGCCCGCGGCGGCGATCAGGTTGTCGATGCAATGCCCTTCAAAACTGGCACCACAGACCGGATGGCCGAGCACGTCATCCGTGGTTTCCAGTGACAGCAGCGCATGCACGATGCCGCTGTCGCGCACGTACACTTTCGGAGTCTTGACCAGGCGCTTGCCGACGTTGCCGCTCCATGGACGCAGTCGACGCAGCAGTTGCAGGTCGACCAGCAAATCGATGTAGCGATTCACGGTTGGATTGGCCACGTCCAGGGCGCTGGCCAGGCGCGTCTGCGTCAGCACGCTGCCTTGCTGATGCGCCAGCATGGTCCAGAGCCGGCCAATAGTTTCGGCCGGCAGGCGCGGGGCAAACATCGGCACGTCGCGCTCCAGATAGCTGCGGATGAAGTCGCGTCGCCAATCCAGGCTGCGCCTGTCGTCAGTCGCCAGCAGGCTGTCGGGGAACCCGCCGCGCAGCCACAGCGTGGCGTCGGCGATGCCTGCGCCGCTGGCTTCGCCGGTGTCGATCGGGCCGATTTCCATATAGGCGATGCGTCCGGCCAGCGTTTCGCTGGATTGGCGCATCAGGTCCAGCGAGGTCGAACCCAGCAGCAGGAACTGGCCGTTGCGCTGGCCGGCGCGGCGGTTGTCATCGATGATGCCGCGCAGGACTTCAAAGACGCCGGGCGCGCGGTGGATTTCATCGAGGATGACCAGCTTGCCTTGCTGCGCGCGCAGATAGCTGTCGGCATCTTCCAGCCGCAGCCGGTCAGCCGGGCGTTCCAGGTCCAGATACACCGCGCCACCGGGCCAGCCATCGGCGACGGTGCGCGCCAGCGTGGTCTTGCCGACCTGGCGTGGTCCCAGCAGCACGACGGCCGACGTGTGCGAGAGCTTTTCCTGAAGCAATAATAACAAGGTAAAAATATGAATTCGCGGCGTTTCAGGCAAAGACATCGATCTTTCCGCTAACGCCCGCAGGCGCGGCCGCGGCGTTTGCCGACGCAGGCTGTCGTGCAGCACTGCCGGAGGCGACCTCGTCGATGCGAAGCCGAAGGCTGCTGATCTTGCCGCTGATCGCCTCGATATCGGCTTTACCCTGCGGCGTTTTTGCGGAGGCGCAATTCACGCATTCCGACAATTGTTTTTGGTAGCGCGACAGTTGATACTCGAGACCGGCTGCTCTGGCAGAATTGGAGTACGTCACATTTGTCGCGGTCCCGCCGATTGCCTGCACCATGAGAACTCCTTGTCGTGATTGCCGCAGACTGCTTGTTGACGGGCTTACCAACGCAAAATACGGGGCCCGATCAGCGCACCGATGGCGGCCGGAATCAGCATGCCAAGCAGGTACCAGAACGCCACGAACGGCGCTTCGATTTCAGGGCAATGCAGACAATAAATGGTCGCCGCCGTGGCACCGGCAGTGAATCCGGCGGCCGCGCCAGCCAGACGCAAGCGGGTCGGTGCCAGATCGCGCATCGCCATCAATAGCGCTGCAAAAATCGGCAATGAAAGACCTGCGATCAGGAAGGCGCAGATGCGCCATGTCGAACCCCAGAAAAGCTGTGCGCGCTGGCCTGGCGCGGCATCCATCAGAACAAGGCCCGCCGCCACAAACATGATCACGAGCGGCAGCGCGATTAACGCCGGCAGCATCGCTGTGCGCGCGCCGGGTAAGGACAGGCGCGCAACCGCGATTTTTCCAGTCCATGCCAGGGCGGCGACAAAGGCGACTTTCAGCAGGAATGCGGGCTGCGTGGCCACTTCGATCAAGTCTTTGCGCACGCCGAGCAATATCATCATCAGTGACATGCTGACCAGTACGGCACTCGCCATTAGCAGCGTGTTGCGCCATGCCGGTAGCGCTTGTGCGCTTACGTCCGGCCCGGTCGCCAGCATGTTGATCAACTCGTCGGTTTTCATGATTCCTCTCGTAAGGTTGCTGCCAATGTCTTCAAGCCCCGGTGCACGGCCACCTTCACCGAGGCTTCCGATATGTCCATCGCAGCGGCGGTTTCACGGACCGACCAGCCATCAATCTTGGTGTAACGGATCGCCGCTTGCTGTTGCGCCGGCAACTGCGCCAACAAGGTCGCCAGATCGCGCCGCGCTTCGCTGGCGTTTTCGTCGGCACTGGAAAAAAGTTCATGTTCGTCGTCCAGCGGCTCGTTACGCAGTTCGCGTCGCGCGTGCCGCCGTAACCAGTCAATCAGCTTGTATTTCGTAATCGCCACCATCCACGATGTCAGCGGCACGTTTGCGTCATAGGTCAGGCGCTGGTTGTGGATTGCCAGCAGCGATTCCTGCACCAGATCTTCGACTTCGTCAGGCCAGCGGCTCAGGCGACGGCGCAGAAAGGCGCGCAGATGCACGGAGGTCGATTGCAAAAAACTGCGGTAAGCCACGGTATCGCCGGCCATGCCCCGTTGCAGCAGATCATGCAGGCGTGACTCGGTGGTTCGCATCACTTCACTCTGCTGTATTCGTTCCATCTGCGCCTTAAGTTACATCGTCCGGAAAATAAACAGGTGCGCCACAAATTAATTTTTTCGCACTGTAACCAAAGTCGTCGTGATGACGAACTACCTTGCACACCACCACTGGATCGGGAAGCACCATGACTCTCATCACTCTGCAATCGATTCGCCTCACTGTCGTAGCTTGTGCCTGTTGCCTTACATTGCCTGCCTATGCCGGCAATGTCTGCAAGGTAAAAAGCGGTGCGGCGACCGCCGCGCTGGTCGAACTCTACACCAGCGAAGGTTGTTCCAGCTGTCCTCCGGCTGACCTGCAACTGCGCCAATTGAAGCAAGTGCTGGATGCCGGTGCGGTGGTGGTGCCGCTCGCACTGCATGTCAGTTACTGGGACCGGATCGGCTGGAAAGACGTCTTTGCGCAGCCACAATTCGATGCCCGCCAGAGCGCGCTCCTGACCGGCCGGGCAAGCCGTATCGTCTACACCCCGCAGTTTTTTGTCAATGGCGATGAGCTGCGCAGTTGGCGCAACGATCTTCCGGCCACGGTGCGCCGTGTCAATGCCCGCGCCGCACCAGTGACAATCACCTTGACGTCGGCACCGAACGGCAGCGATGGCGTGGCACTGGAGGCGGACGTTGTTGCGGCCGATCCGCAACTGAGCGGCGCGCTGTACCTCGCCGTCAGCGAGAGTGCATTGGTGTCGCAAGTGACGCGTGGCGAAAACAGCGGTACGACGCTCCGCCATGACAACACGGTACGCAAGTGGTTCGGCCCGATCGCCCTGAAGCAAGGGCGCGCGCAATTGCAACAGCAGATCGCGCTGCCGGCAGACTGGCACCGTGAAAACCTGCAAGCCGTTGCCTTTGTCCAGAATCAGGATGGGGTGCTGCAGGCCCTTAGTACGGCGCAGTGTCAGCCGGCGCGGGGACTGTGATGGGGGCCGTCATGCGTACCCACCAGGGCGCCAAGCCCGCCATCATTCACCCATTCTGGCTGCGTGCCACGCACTGGATCAATGCCGTTGCGGTCGTGCTGATGATCGCCAGCGGCTTGCGTATTTATAACGCATCACCATTTTTCGACTTCACGATTCCGGCCGCGTTGACGCTGGGTGGCTGGCTGGGCGGCGCGCTGCAATGGCATTTCGCGGCGATGTGGCTGCTGGCTGTCAACGGTATCGCTTATCTGGCGATCAACCTGTTCTCGGGTCGCTTGCGCCGCCAGTTCTTTCCGCTCTCGCCGCGCCAGTTCCTGCGTGATCTGGGTGCCGCACTGAAAGGCAAACTGGCCCACGCCGATCCGCGCCACTACAACGCGGTACAACGTGCGGCGTATCTGTTCGTGATCCTCGACATCGTCCTGATCGTGTTGTCCGGGCTGGTGCTGTGGAAGTCGGTGCAGTTTTCGATGCTGCGCGAGCTGCTCGGCGGTTACGAAGCAGCGCGGCGCATACATTTTTTTGCGATGTCAGCGCTGGCCGGTTTTATCGCACTGCATCTGGTGATGGTCGCTCTGGTGCCGCGCACGCTGCTGGCCATGCTGCGCGGCCGTTGATGGTCGACGTCTAATAAAACTTCCAGGAGGATCCCATGAAGAAAAAAAATATCGTGATCAATGTCGACGGTGCAGCGATGCTGGCCGATGCGATCCGGCAGATCAGCGTGCCATCGCGGCGGGCGTTCCTGCAGCGCACGGTGACGCTAGGCGGCCTGGCACTGCTGACCGGTTGCTCCACTAGCGATGCCGACAGCATCGATGCCGCGCTGACCGGCATGTCACGCTTCAATGACAAGGTGCAGGGCCTGCTGTTCGACCCGACCCGATTGGCACCGACCTATCCCGAGTCGATGATTACGCGACCATTTCCGTTCAATGCGTTTTACGGCGAAGACAAAGTCAAGGAAGTCGATGGTGAGGCCTGGCGGCTCGAATTAAGTGGCCTGATCGCCGATCGCAAGCCGTGGTCGCTGACGCGTTTGCGTGGTTTGCCGCAAACCGATCAGGTCACCCGTCATATCTGCGTTGAAGGCTGGAGTGCGATCGGCAAGTGGGGGGGCGTGCCGTTTTCGACATTCCTGCGCCAGGTCGGCGCTGACCTCACGGCCAAGTACGTCGGCTTCAAATGCAGCGACGATTACTTCACCAGCATCGACATGGCGACCGCACTGCATCCGCAGACGCTGATGGCGCTGACCTACGATGGCCGGCAACTGCCACCGCGCTACGGTTTTCCGATGAAGCTGCGCATGCCGACCAAGCTCGGCTACAAGAATCCCAAACATATCCAGGCGATTTTCGTCACGAATACCTACCCCGGCGGTTACTGGGAAGACCAGGGGTACAACTGGTTCGGAGGCAGCTGAACACAACGGCTGCACTGAAGTTTCAATGTCCGTCTCATTATTTGCAGTTCAACCGTACGACCTTAACCACCCCAAGGAAAACACCATGAAAATCATCACACTTGTACTCTCCGCTTGCCTGTTGATCTCCGGTACCGCCTTTGCCCAGGACGCCATGAAGAAAGATGGCATGGCAATGGACGGCATGGCCAAGGACGGCATGATGAAGAAAGACCCGATGGCCAAAGACGGCATGATGAAGAAGGACCATATGGAAAAAGACGGCATGATGAAGAAAGACCACATGGCCAAGGACGGCATGATGAAGAAAGACGGGATGGCCAAGGATGGCATGATGAAAAAAGATGAGATGGGCAAGGATGGCATGGCGAAGTAACGCATCCGGGTAGTCGGCTTATGTAGAATCCGACTATCCACATGCATAAAAAATCGTTTTCGTTACTCGGTACGGATGCAATGATCGCGCCTCGATAGTTGGATCGGTAATAACGAGGCGTCAATGACTACTGCAGCAACCTCTCTTCCCGGCCGGGCATCCGCATTTCGCGTGATGCCCGGCTTTAATTTGTCGCTCGGGTTCACCGTGTTTTACCTGAGCCTGATCGTGCTGCTGCCGTTGTCGGCGGTATTCCTGAAAACCTTCGGCATGACCTGGGAAGCGTTCTGGGGCGCCGTCAGTTCCGAGCGCGTGGTGGCGTCCTATCGGCTCACCTTTGGCGCGGCGCTGATCGGCGCGTTGCTCAACGTGCTGTTCGGCGGGATCGTCGCCTGGGTGCTGGTGCGCTACGAATTCCCCGGCAAAAAAATCATCGATGCACTGGTCGACCTGCCGTTCGCGCTGCCGACCGCGGTCGCCGGTATCGCGCTCACCGCGCTGTATTCGTCCAATGGCTGGCTCGGGCGTTATCTCGAACCGCTCGGCATCAAGGTCGCATTCACGCCGCTGGGCATCATCGTGGCGCTGACCTTCATCGGTTTGCCGTTCGTGGTGCGCACCGTGCAACCGGTGCTGCAGGATGCTGAGCGCGAACTCGAAGAAGCCGCCGCCAGCCTCGGTGCCTCGCGCTGGCAAACCTTCATCCGCATCATCATGCCGACGATTTTGCCGGCCTTGCTGACCGGTTTTGCGCTGGCGTTTGCGCGTGCCACCGGCGAATACGGCTCGGTGATTTTTATCGCCGGCAACATGCCGATGGTGTCCGAAATCACGCCGCTGTTGATCATCACCAAGCTCGAGCAATACGATTACGCCGGCGCGACAGCGATTGCGACGGTGATGCTGACTGCCTCATTCGTACTGCTGCTGACGATCAACCTGTTGCAAGCCTGGACCCGCAAGCGCGGCCAGTCGGAAAGGATTTGACATGGCGGCAACCCGGATTTCCTCTACCGTCGAACCGGCATGGATACGCTGGACGCTGATTGGCGTCGCGCTGACTTTCCTGACGCTGTTTTTGTTCGTGCCGCTGGTGGCGGTGTTTGTCGAAGCCTTCAAGAAGGGCTGGGAGACCTACCTCGCGGCGGTCGTCGAGCCGGATGCGCTGTCGGCGATCCGCCTGACTTTGCTGATCGCGGCGATTGCGGTGCCGCTGAACCTGGTGTTCGGCGTGGCGGCTGCGTGGACGATTGCCAAGTTCGAATTCCGTGGCAAGAACATCCTGCTGACGCTGATCGATTTGCCGTTCTCGGTGTCGCCGGTGATTTCGGGCCTGATCTACGTACTGCTGTTTGGTGCGCAAGGCTGGTTCGGACCGTGGCTGCAAGCGCATGACATCAAGATTTTGTTTGCCGTGCCGGGCATGGTGCTGGCGACGATCTTCGTGACCTTTCCGTTCGTGGCGCGCGAGCTGATTCCGCTGATGCAGGCGCAGGGCAGCGAAGAAGAAGAGGCTGCGCTGGTGCTGGGCGCGTCGGGCTGGAAGACCTTCTGGCATGTCACGCTGCCCAATATCAAGTGGGGTTTGCTGTATGGCGTGATCCTGTGTAATGCCCGGGCCATGGGCGAATTCGGCGCGGTGTCGGTGGTGTCGGGCCACATCCGCGGCGAGACCAACACGATTCCGCTGCAGGTCGAGATCCTCTACAACGAATACAACTTTGCGGCTGCCTTTGCCGTCGCCTCGCTGCTGGCCTTGCTGGCACTGGTGACACTGGCACTCAAATCATTCATCGAATGGCGCTTGCAGGACAGCGGCGCCCATCAACCGGAAGGACATTAATCATGGCCATCGAAGTCAGGAACATCCATAAGCGTTTCGGCAATTTCATCGCCCTCGATGACGTGTCGCTCAATTTCCCGGCTGGAGAATTAACTGCACTCTTGGGGCCGTCCGGCTGCGGCAAGACCACGCTGCTGCGCATCATCGCCGGCCTCGAACAAGCCGATCGCGGCCAGGTGCTGCTCGATGGCGAAGACGCGTCGGCGCGCCATGTGCGCGAGCGCCAGGTCGGTTTCGTGTTCCAGCATTACGCGCTGTTCAAGCACATGACCGTGTTCGAGAACATCGCCTTCGGCTTACGCGTGAAGCCGCGTGCGACCCGTCCGTCCGAAGCGCAGATCCGCGACAAGGTCAAGAGTTTGCTTGAGCTGGTGCAGCTCGACTGGCTGGCCGACCGCTTCCCGCCGCAGCTCTCCGGCGGCCAGCGCCAGCGCATCGCATTGGCCCGGGCGCTGGCGGTTGAACCGCGCGTGCTGCTGCTCGACGAGCCCTTCGGCGCGCTCGATGCGAAGGTGCGCAAGGAGTTGCGGCGCTGGCTGCGCCGCCTGCATGACGAGCTACAGGTGACCAGTATTTTCGTCACGCATGACCAGGAAGAGGCGCTCGAAGTGGCCGACCAGATCGTCGTCATGAACAAGGGCGTGGTCGAGCAGATCGGCGCACCGAAGGATGTCTACAACCATCCGGCCTCGCCATTCGTCTATGGCTTCCTTGGCAACGTCAACCTGTTCCAGGGCCGCGTGCATGAAGGCGTGCTGGAGTCCGGCGGCGTCACCTTCGATGCGCCCGATCACGCACTGGCGCAGGACGCGTCCGGAGTCGGTTTCGTGCGGCCGCATGACATCGAGATTGATCGTTATTCAGTGGGTGCCGAAGGCATCGTCGCAAAACTGCGCCGCGCTCACGCGATCGGTCCGCTGGCCCAGCTTGATCTCGAACGCGACGACAACGGCGAGATGATCGAGGCGGTGATTCCGAACGAGCGCTTCATCCAGCTCAACCTGAAAGAGGGCGAGACACTGGTGGTGCGGCCGAAGCGCTTGCGCGTGTTTGTCAATGAACCGGTCGACGAATCGCTATGAATTTCCAGCAGCTGCGCTCGATCCGCGAAGCCACCCGTTGCAACTTCAATCTCACTGAAGTAGCCAATGTGCTGTTCACGTCGCAGCCCGGCGTGAGCCGGCAGATCAGAGAACTCGAAGACGAGCTCGGCGTCGAGATTTTCGAGCGCAACGGCAAGCGCCTGACCGGCCTGACCGATCCCGGCAAAGGCATCCTCGACATCGTCGAGCGCCTGCTGATCGAAGCCGACAACCTGCGCCACGCCAGCGCAGAATATGCCGGCAAAAAGAGCGGCACGCTGACGGTGGCGACCACCCACACGCAGGCGCGCTATGTGCTGCCGCGCGTGGTGCAGGCGTTCCGCGCGGCCTTCCCGGAAGTGCGCATCGCCTTGCAGCAAAGCTCGCCCGAACACATTGCCGAATGGGTCCTGTCGGGCAAGGCCGATGTCGGCATCGCCACCGAAGGCCTGAGCCAGTTCGACGAACTGGTGTCGTTCCCGTGCTACGCGTGGAATCACGCGATCGTGGTGCCGGACGGTCATCCGCTATTGGCGCTGGCTAGCGTGTCCTTGCAGGATTTGGGCGCGTACCCGTTGATCACATACGACGTCGGCTTCACCGGGCGCGGCCATATCGACGACGCGTTCCGGCAAGTCGGCATCGCCACCGACATCGTCCTGACAGCGATGGATTCGGACGTGATCCAGCAGTATGTCGCGCTCGGCATGGGTGTCGGCATCGTCGCCTCGATGGCAATTGAAGCGAGTCAGCGCAATGGTCTCAAGGCGATTTCCGCAGGCCATCTGTTTGCACCGAACGTAACGCGATTGGCCGTCCGGCGCGGGGCCTACCTGCGCTCGTACACGCGCGACTTCATCCTGCAATTTGCGCCGGAGCTGACGCGGGCGGATATTGATGAGGCGATGAAGCACGGGGGGTGATGTCGGCTTATTCGTCCTGACAAAGCCTTTTTGCGCAGGTCAGCACGACATTGATTCAGACAAAACATTCTCTACACCGTGTGTAGAGAATTGGGCTGGAGCCATTTTCACGCGCACTTACAAGTGCTTGCGCTATTGCCCCGGATTCGTGATCTCTTTGTGGATCACATTGATTGCGGCAATCACCTCGTCGCTCAGCACGACCGTGTGCGCGTCGATGTTTTCTTTGAGTTGCGCCAGGCTGGTCGCTCCGATGATGGTCGAGGCAACGAACCAGCGCGAGTAGCACCACGCCAGCGCCAGCGCGGCGGGCGTCATGCTCTGCTCGGCAGCCAGTGCAGCATAGCGGCGTGCGGCGGCAATCACGGTCGGGCGTAAATAGCGCGGGCTCCAGGTCGGCGGGAAAATCGTCAGCCGGCCGCTGGCTTTCGCATCGTTCAAGTATTTGCCGGTGAGCTGGCCGAACGCCAGCGGGCTGTAAGCCAGCAAGCCGACCTGCTCGTGGAAGCAGACTTCGTCGAGGGCACCTTCGAAACTCCGGTTGGCCAGATGGTAGCCATTCTGGATCGAGACGATGCGTGGCGTGCCGTGCAGTTCGGATTGCTTGATGAATTCGCTGACACCCCAGGCGCTTTCGTTGGACACACCGATCTGGCCGATCTTGCCTTCCTTGATCAGCTCGCCGAGCACGGCTAGCGTCTCGGCGACCGGCGTGCACGGACGTTCGGCTTCCGGATTGAATGCCAGCTGGCCAAAAATCGGCACGTTGCGGCTTGGCCAGTGCAACTGGTACAAATCGATCCGGTCAGTTTGCAGCCTCTGCAGGCTGGCATCGACGGCGGCACGGATGTTGACTGCATCATGGTTGCTCTTGCCACCGCGAATCCAGTGCATCGCCGGATTCGGGCCGGCAATTTTGGTGGCCAGCACGATGTCGTTGCGGCGGCCGGATTTTTTTAGCCAGGTGCCAATGAAGCGTTCGGTGGAACCCTGGGTTTCGGCGCGCGGCATGACCGGATACATTTCGGCGGCATCGATGAAATTGATGCCGCGTTCTAGCGCGTAATCGAGTTGTGCGTGCGCTTCGGCTTCGCTGTTCTGTTCGCCGAAAGTCATCGTGCCGAGGCAGATGGGTGTCACCTGCAGATCGCTGCTGCCGAGCCGGATTTTTTTCATGAGTTCCCTTTGAGGGCGCTGGCGCATTCGCGCACCAGTGCCGGACCGCGATAAATCAAACCGGTGTAAAGCTGGACCAGCGCGGCACCGGCATCCTGTTTTTCCTTTGCATCGACACCTGACAAAATGCCGCCGACACCGATGATTGGTACCGTATCGCCGAGTTCGGCTTTCAGGGCGCGGATCACGGCGGTCGACAAATCTTTCACCGGTGCGCCCGACAAGCCGCCGGCTTCGTCGGCATGCGTCATATCTTTGACGGCTGCGCGGTTAGTCGTGGTATTCGTCGCGATGACGCCGTCGATGCCATGGCGAAGCAGGGCGGCGGCAATGGTCTTGATCTGTTCGGTGTCGATGTCAGGCGCGATTTTCAGGGTCAGCGGCACGTAGCGGCCATGCTGGTCGGCCAGTCGCTGTTGCGCGCTCTTGAGTTGCGACAGCAAGGCATCGAGCTCGTCGGCACCTTGCAGCTGGCGCAGGTTCTTGGTGTTCGGCGACGAGATGTTGACGGTCACGTAGCTGGCGTACGGATAGACTTTTTCCAGGCAGATCAGGTAATCCCCGGCGGCGCGTTCGATCGGCGTATCGGCATTCTTGCCGATGTTCAGACCCAGGATGCCGGTCTTTTCCTGATAAAAACGCGAGGCTTGCACGTTGCGCACGAAGGCATCCGCACCACCGTTATTGAAGCCCATCCGGTTGATCAGTGCGTTGGCTTGCGACAAGCGGAACATGCGTGGTTTCGGATTGCCCGGTTGCGCGCGCGGCGTGACGGTGCCGACTTCGATGAAGCCGAAACCGAGCGCGGCGAGGCCGTCGATGTAGGCGCCATCCTTGTCGAGTCCGGCGGCCAGGCCGACCGGATTCGGAAAACGCAAGCCCATCACGGTGCGCGGATCGGCGGCGGGTTTCGGGATCAGGCCGGTCAGGCCGAGCGCGGCGGCGCGGCGCAAGGTCGGTAACGTCAGGTTGTGGGCGTCTTCGGCATCAAGCAAAAAGAGGAGCGGGCGGGCGGCAGCGTAGAGAAGTTTGTCGGACACGGGTCAGGTCAGGAAAAAGTAAATGGATGGGAATAATGGGGCGTGTGGTCGCGTCAGAGTCGCGCCCAGACACCGAGTCGCAGCGCTTCGAGCGGTTTGAAATTGACCTTGTAGGCCATCTTTGGACTAGCTTCGATCCAGTAGCCCAGGTAGACGAAGGGCATGCCCAGCGTTTTGGTCTGCTCGATTTGCCACAGCACGTTGTAAGTGCCGAACGACATGCCTTCGATGTCGGGTTCGTAAAACGTATAGACCGAGGACAGGCCATCATCGAGGACGTCGATGATGCTGACCATGCGCAGCGTGCCATCGTCTTCGCGGAATTCGACCAGTCGCGTGTTGACTTTGCTTTGCAGCAGGAACTGTGCGTACTGGTCGCGACTGTCCTGGTCCATGCCTCCGCCGGCGTGGCGTGCGGCCTGGTAGCGCAGATACAGGTCGTAGTGTTCGTGGCTGTAGGCGAGTTTGGTGACGGCGATGGTCAGGTGCTGGTGCTGCGCCCAGGCGCGACGCTGGCTGCGGTTGCGCTTGAAGGCATTGACGTCGACGCGTACCGGCGTGCAGGCCTGGCAACCGTCGCAATAAGGGCGATAGGTGAACACACCGCTGCGCCGGAAACCGGTCTTGACCAGTTGCGAATAGACATCTGCATTGATCAGGTGCGACGGCGTGGCGACTTGCGAGCGGGCTTGCCGGTCGTCCAGATAGCTACACGGATACGGTGCCGTGGCATAAAACTGCAAGGTGGAAAACGGCAGGTCTTTAAGGTGCGTCATGAGAATTCTGGCCTGTTCGCGTTGCCGCTGATGATAAATCGACGGGTGCCCAGTGTTCGATCTGCGGTTGCGCGATAGCGTCGCGCAGATGCCGGAGGAACGCGGCACGGCTGATCGGCGTGGCTCCCAGGGAAGCCAGGTGCGCCGTTTCCTGCTGGCAGTCTATCATCGAAACCGACTGGCTTTTCAGGAAGCCAACCAGATGGGCGAGGGCGATTTTGGACGCATCGGTGACGCGCGCGAACATCGATTCGCCGTAGAACATGCGACCGATGCTCACGCCGTAGGCACCGCCGACAAGTTCGCCATCACGCCAGACTTCTGATGAATGGGCGTAGCCAAGACGATGCAAGCCGCAGTAACCGGCAACGATATCGTCGCTGATCCAGGTTCCCGGACCGTCGCGGCGCGGCGCAGCGCAAGCGCGCATGACGTCTTCGAAGGCAGAGTCGAAGCGGACTTCCCAGCGGCTGTCGCGCGCGACCTTGCGCAGGGTTTTTTTCAGGCTGTCAGAGACAACAAAGTGCGCAGTCTGCAGCACCATGCGCGGGTCAGTGCTCCACCACAGGATGGGCTGACCCTCGGAAAACCACGGAAAGATGCCCTGCCGGTAGGCTTGCAACAGCCGCTGCGGCGACAGATCGGCACCCGCCGCCAGCAAGCCGGGCGCGCCGTCAGCGTCGACCAGCGCCTGTCCGACATCCGGAAACGGCTCGTCGCGATCTAGCCAGGGGATGTTCACTGCCGTCGTATCCGCTTAGCTGGCTTGCATCGGTTTCAGGATGTCCCGGGCATGGAAGCCGAACTGACCACCTTCACGGACCTTGCGTAGATCAGCGAAAAAGAGTACGAGCGTGAGGCCGACCGTCGGAAAGGCGATGTCGTCCCAGGGGATTGTTGCCTCGGAAAACAGTTGGACTTCCAGGCTTTCGATCCCGGCCACGTAATCAAGATCGAGCAGCGTGGCGCGATAGAACAGATGGACCTGATGTACGTGCGGCACATTCATCATCGTGAATACGTCGTGCAGTTCGATGCGCGCGCCGGCTTCTTCTTCGGTTTCGCGTTGTGCCCCGGCGGCAGTAGTCTCCGCGTTTTCCATGAAACCTGCCGGCAGAGTCCAGTAACCCATCCGTGGCTCGATGGCGCGGCGACACAGCAGTACCTGCGCGTCACCGGCCTGATCCCATACTGGAATGGAGCCAATGACCAGCTTTGGATTCTGATAATGAATCACGCCACATCCGGAGCAGACGTAACGCAAGCGGTTATCGTCGGGAGGAATCAGTAGCGTGACGGGTTGCGCACATTCGGAGCAGAAGTTCATGGCTTGTCGCTTAGTGAGGAGGGGAGGTACGTGAGTCGGTGCCGGTGCAGTGGGGCAGGCGGTGTCAGAGTGTATCACTGCAAAATGCCGGCCGAAGTCGTTGCAATGTGCTCCGATAGGCTGTATATTTCGTGCCATCAGACGCGGGGTGGAGCAGTCTGGCAGCTCGTCGGGCTCATAACCCGAAGGTCACAGGTTCAAATCCTGTCCCCGCAACCAAGTCTCTTTCAGCAGCACCAAATCACAACGCACAATAATGACTTCCCGCTCATCCGCCATCTCCATGGTTCGAGCGACGGAACGCAAGATCAACGGGTTCTCTGACCTGCAATCATTCGCATGATTGCCGTTGAATATAAAACGACTACACGCTGACACGATAAAAAGCCGGACAACAATTATTAATGAATACCGCTGAGGCGAAAAAAGTCCTCGAAACAGCCCTTTTGTGCGCGCATGAGCCATTGTCCATTTCTGCGCTGAAAAAACTGTTCGTTGATCCCGATGGTCGTGGCGATGACGTCGGCGCTGATACTATCCGTTCGTTGCTCGAGCAACTGCGCGGCGACTGGGCTGGCAAGGGGATCGAAGTGGTTAGCCTGGCGACCGGCTGGCGTTTCCAGAGCCGCCCGGAAATGAAAATTTATCTTGAACGCCTTAACCCCGAGCGGCCGCCGAAGTACTCGCGTGCGACCCTCGAGACCCTGGCGATCATTGCGTACCGACAGCCCGTGACGCGCGGCGATATCGAAGAAATCCGCGGCGTGGCGGTCAATTCACTGACGATCAAGATGCTTGAAGAGCGCAACTGGGTAGAAGCCATCGGGCATCGTGATGTGCCGGGACGGCCTGCCTTGCTGGCGACTACCCGGCAATTTCTTGATGACCTCGGGCTGGCGTCGCTGGACCAAATGCCGCCTCTGCAGCAGGCCCTCAAGGGGGCTGAGCAGGAAGGCTTGCTGGAGCAGATACAAAGCCTGGATGCCGGCCTGAAGTCCTGGGTGGAGCGCGATGGTGCTCCGCGGTTCTCCGTAGTACCGCATTCCGAATCAACCGAATCAACCGTAGCGCCGGCAGCGTCACTGGGTCAGGTCGTAGTTCCTGACGAAACGCATGTCCCTGACCCGATGGCCGACACCTTGTCGGTCGAGCACAATAAAGAATCCAATAATGAATCCGCCTAAGCCGAACGACGACAGCACGATCGATGCCACTCCTGCCGCATCTGCCGAACCCAAAGTGCCGCGCAAGCGCACTCCGCGCGCAAAGCCGCCGGTTCAGGCAGGCGCTGAGGCGTCCGACGCGCCGGCAATTGCTACGGTAGCGAGCGCCGCGCCGGAAGCGCCGTCGCTGTCGCTGTCGTCGACGCCGGATGCCGCCGCTGCGCCTCGGCGTAATGTGCGCGGTCCGCGCAACCTGCGACGCACCCGGGATCCGGTCGAACGTAATGCTGTCGCGCAGGACGGCGCGGCAGTCGTTGCGCAGGAAGGCGTTTCTGATCCGGTTCAGCCGGCACAGGTCCGGCCGCCGCGTCAGCATGCCCCGCGTGAGGCGCGTCCCCGTTCCAATGAAGATCGTCCGAAAGGACAGGGCGGTGCCCAGAAGTCACGTCAAAAGACACCTGCCGGCAACGCACCGCGCAATGCGCCGCGCGGTACTGACGCGGATTCGGTGTTTTCTTTTGTGACTTCGGCAGCGTTCGATGATTCCACCGGTGAAGAGTCAGGCAATGGTCGCTCGCCAGCGCCCAAGGTCGTACGTCGCGACCTGACGGCCGATGATGACGCGCCTAAGCTGCACAAAGTTCTGGCCGAAGCCGGACTTGGTTCGCGTCGCGACATGGAAGAGCTGATCATCTCGGGGCGCGTCTCGGTCAATGGTGAGCCAGCCCATATCGGTCAGCGCATCCTGGCGCAGGACCAGGTCCGCATCAACGGCAAACTGATCCAGCGCCGTGTTAGCAAGAAGCCGCCGCGCGTTCTGGTGTACCACAAGCCGGCCGGTGAAATCGTCAGTCATGATGATCCCGATGGTCGCCCATCCGTCTTCGAGCGCCTGCCCAACATGAAGGCCGGTAAATGGCTGGCGGTGGGTCGTCTCGACTTCAATACCGAAGGCTTGCTGTTGTTCACCACCTCGGGTGACCTGGCCAATCGACTTATGCACCCGCGTTATAACATCGACCGCGAATACGCCGTGCGTACATTGGGCGAGCTCGAAGAAGGCATGCGCCAGAAGTTGCTGGCTGGTGTTGAGCTCGACGATGGTGTCGCCCAGTTTTCGCGTGTTGCCGATGGTGGTGGCGAAGGTGTCAACAAGTGGTATCGCGTCACGATTGGCGAAGGCCGTAACCGCGAAGTGCGCCGGATGTTCGAGGCGATCGGGTTGACGGTATCGCGCCTGATTCGTACGCGCTACGGTGCGATGGTGCTTCCGCCTAACCTCAAGCGTGGTCGCTGGGAAGAAATGGACGAGCATTCAGTGCGGGATCTGCTGAAGATCAGCGGTCTCGAAAAAACCGTCGGCAAGAGTGAGCCATCGCGCGGTCGCAGTGATGAACATGACAGCGAAGGCGGCGTCAATGGCAATCGCATCGAGCGTGCGCCCGCGACGGCGCGCCATAGCGCACCAAACGGCAACCGTGCCAATGCGCCGGAGCCGGGTCAATGGCAAGGCAAGGGTCGCAGTGGTCCGGCGCGTGGTCCCGGTGGTTTCGCCGGTCAGGGTCAGCCACGCGGACCGGGTGCCTATCCGGCGCAAGGGCAGGGCGGACAAGGTCAGGGCCGTGGTGCGCCAGCCAAGCCGCGCAGTCGTCAGCCGGATCCGATGCAAACCGCGCTCGGCTTTCCGGGTATGGGTCAGCCGCGTCGCTCGAACGGGCCGCGCAGTCCGGGTCAGGGCGGTCAGGGCGGGCAGGGTCGCGGTGGCCAGAGTGGATTTGGTGGTGGTCAAGGCGGCAATCAGGGTGGCGGTCAAGGCGGTTTTGGTGGTAATCAGGGCGGTCCCGGCGGTCAGCGACGTCGTTCGCGCGGTTGATGCGCGGCGACTGCGAAGCTGAAAAAAACCTGTTTCATGCAGCGGTTCCGGCACCTTGTTTCGCCTGATTTCATACCCGAAATCAAGCGACTTCAGCATTGCAGCGCACAAAGTAATGGACTATACTGCGGCAGTTATTAAAATCGTCGAAAAGCCTGCGCACGTACTTGTACGCAAATAAAAGCTACCGGCGAAGCAGAATTGTAAGATGGGCATCTGCCCATTTTTTTTTTGTTAAACAGATTGTGTCGATCGTGCTTGCATGGCAGCGGACTGGTTCTGCTGCTCAATTTGGAGAATCGCCTTGCAGTTGCTGGAATTAATAGAAAAAACAGTGGTTGGCATGGAGTATGAGCTGGTCGATTTCGAGCAGGCCGCACGCGGTCTGCTGCGCGTGTACATTGACTTTCCTCCCGAGCAGGCCGCGCGCGGCATGATTACAGTCGAAGACTGCGAGAAAGTCACGCACCAGTTGCTGCATGTGCTGACTGTCGAAAATGCGGTCTACGAGCGTCTTGAGGTTTCCTCTCCCGGTCTTGACCGGCCGCTGAAGAAGCTGGCGGACTATCTGCGTTTCGCCGGCATGGAAGCGATCGTCAAGCTGCGCATGCCGATGCCGGGCGCTGCCAACCGGAAGTCATTTCAGGGCGTGTTGCATGCCCCGGAAGGCGACCAGATCAAGCTCGAATTTGAAGGAAAAGAAGGGTCGGCGATGCTGGAGTTTACGCTCGCCGATGTGGACAAGGCACATTTGGTGCCGAAGGTGGATTTTAGGAGTCGCAAAGCATGAGTCGCGAAGTTTTATTGTTGGTTGATGCGCTGGCGCGCGAAAAAAATGTCGACAAAGATATCGTCTTTGGCGCTCTGGAGCACGCGTTGTCCCAGGCGACCAAGAAACGCTATCAAGGTGATGTCGACATCCGGGTAACGATCGATCGTGATACCGGACTGTTCGAATCGTTCCGCCGCTGGCATGTCGTGCCCGATGAAGCCGGGCTGCAATTGCCTGACCAGGAAATCCTGCATTTCGAAGCGCTTGAGCAAATCAGCGACATCGAAGTCGATGACCACATCGAAGAGCCGATCGAGTCCGTTGATTTTGGCCGTCGCTTTGCTCAGGACACCAAGCAAGTCGTGTTGCAACGTATCCGTGACGCCGAGCGCGAACAGATTCTGCAAGACTTTCTCGACCGCGGCGATTCAATGGTCACCGGCACGATCAAGCGCATGGAGCGCGGCGACGCAATCGTTGAATCCGGCAAGATCGAAGCCCGCCTGCCGCGTGACCAGATGATCCCGAAAGAGAACTTGCGTATCGGGGATCGCGTCCGCGCTTTCATCCTGCGGGTTGACCGCAATGCACGTGGTCCGCAAGTAATCCTGTCGCGCACTTCGCCGGAATTCATCATGAAGCTGTTTGAGCTTGAAGTTCCCGAGATCGAACAAGGCTTGCTGATCATTAAGTCGGCAGCCCGCGACGCCGGTGTTCGCGCCAAGATTGCCGTATTCACCAGTGATAAGCGCATCGACCCGATCGGTACCTGCGTCGGCATGCGCGGCTCCCGCGTTCAGGCCGTCACCGGCGAGCTCGGCGGCGAACGCGTCGACATCGTGCTGTGGTCCGAAGATCCGGCGCAATTCGTCATTGGTGCACTGGCGCCGGCGAACGTGTCGTCGATTGTGGTCGATGAAGAAAAACATGCGATGGACGTCGTGGTCGACGAAGAAAACCTGGCCATTGCGATCGGTCGTGGCGGACAGAACGTCCGTCTGGCAGCAGAACTGACCAACTGGCAAATCAACATCATGACGGCCGAAGAGTCCGCCAGCAAATCCGCCAATGAGACTGCCGCGATTCGCGCGCTGTTCATGGAAAAGCTCGATGTAGATCAGGAAGTCGCCGACATCCTTGTCGATGAAGGTTTTGCCAGCCTCGAAGAAATCGCTTACGTGCCGATCAGTGAAATGCTGGAGATCGAATCGTTCGATGAAGACACTGTCAATGAGCTGCGCACCCGCGCCCGCGACGCCCTGGTCACGGAAGCGATTGCTTCCGAAGAAGGTCTCGAAGGCATGGATGATGCGTTGGCCACGATGGAAGGCATGGACCGGGTTACCGCCGGCAAGCTCGGACTGGCTGGCGTGAAAACGCTGGCAGCATTTTCCGGTTTGGCCTACGACGAGTTTGGCGCGATCCTGGCTTTGCCAGCAGACCGCGCACGGCAATTGATAGACGATGAATTTAAAGATGTGACCGATGAAGAGATGAAGCTCATCGATGCCAAGTACGATGATCGTGTCAAGGCGCTTCAAGCCAAGGCATGGAACCTCGCGGAAGCCAAATGATCCGAGAAGTTCGATTATCATCTACCGCGCCACATAGAAAAGAGGACTGAATGGCGAGTAACAACGTAGCCCAATTTGCGACCGAGTTGAAGATGCCGGCTGACCTGCTGCTGACTCAGCTGCGCGCTGCTGGCGTAGAAAAAAATACGACCGAGGATGTGCTGTCGAATGAAGACAAGAACAAGCTTCTTGATCATCTGCGACGTGCGCATGGCTCCGTTGCGGCCAGCGAAGCAAAGAAAATCACCTTGACCCGCAAGGAAACAACCGAGATCAAGCAGGCTGATGCCACAGGGAAGTCACGCACCATTCAGGTCGAAGTCCGCAAGAAACGTACTTTCGTTCAGCGTGATGAAACACCGGTCGCGCAGCCTGCCGTGGTTGCAGCGGTCGTGCCAGTCATTGACGAGGCGGAAGTTGCCCGTCGTGCCGACGATGCCCGTCGCCAGGCCGAGTTGATTGCGCGTCAGGAAGCCGAGTTGCGCGAAAAGCAGGAACGTCTTGCCAAGCTTGAAGCGGATAATCTGGCACATGCCAAGGCCGTGCAAAAGGCGGAACTTGATGCCCAGAAAGCCGCCGCTGCGGAGGCTCCCGTTGTAATCGCCAAGCCGGATGAATCAGTGATCGAAGAGAAGAAACGGTTAGAAGCCGAAGAAGCGAAGAAGAAATCCGCCCAGCTGGCGAAGGATGCTGCCAGGGAAGCCGCCGAAAAAGCCGCTGCCTCGGACAAGGCCCGTCAAGCTGTCGCCGATGAAGTCGCCCAGATCAAGGCGATGATGAGCGCGCCGCGTCGGGTGATCAAGGCACCGGAGCCAGTGGCACCGGTCGTCGTGACCAAGGTTGCTGAAGGCACGTTGCACAAGCCGGCTGACAAGAAGCCGGGTGAAAAGAAAGACGACAAGAAGCCAGCCGTTGCGGTCGACAAGAAGGCCATCAAATCAGCCAATGTCTCGTCGACCTGGCAGGACGACGCCAAGAAACGCGGCGCCGGTATCAAGACCCGCGGCAATGCCGGTGGTGGTCGCGATGCATGGCGCGGTGCCAAGGGTCGCCGTCCGTCGCACGGCGGCGCGGATGATCGCGAAACGAATTTCCAGGCCCCGACCGAAGCGGTCATCAAGGATGTGCTGGTGCCGGAGACGATTACCGTCGCCGAGCTGGCCCACAAGATGGCAGTCAAGGCCTCCGAGGTCATCAAGCATCTGATGAAACTGGGTCAGATGGTCACGATCAACCAGGTACTCGACCAGGAAACTGCGATGATCCTGGTCGAAGAGATGGGCCACACCGCCCATCCTGCGAAGGCCGATGATCCGGAAGCATTACTCGAAGATGGCGTCGAACACGCCGATGCAGAACTATTGCCACGTGCTCCTGTGGTGACCGTCATGGGTCACGTTGACCATGGTAAAACCTCGCTGCTCGATTACATCCGTCGCGCCAAGGTCGCCTCCGGTGAAGCCGGCGGTATCACCCAGCACATCGGTGCGTATCACGTCGAGACACCACGCGGCATGATCACCTTCCTCGATACCCCGGGTCACGAAGCCTTTACGGCCATGCGTGCCCGCGGTGCGAAAGCAACTGACATCGTCATTCTGGTGGTTGCCGCCGACGATGGCGTGATGCCGCAAACCAAGGAAGCGATTGCTCACGCCAAAGCTGCCGGCGTACCGCTGGTCGTCGCGATCAACAAGATCGACAAGCCGGGTGGCAATCTGGATCGTGTCAAGCAGGAACTGGTCACTGAAAACGTCTTGCCGGAAGAGTACGGTGGCGATTCGCCATTCATCTCTGTGTCCGCCAAAACGGGTCAGGGTATCGATGACTTGCTCGAAAGCGTGTTGTTGCAGGCTGAAGTGCTCGAACTGATGGCGCCAATCGCGTCGCCAGCCCGCGGTCTGGTGATCGAGGCGCGCCTCGACAAGGGACGCGGTCCGGTCGCAACAATTCTGGTGCAATCCGGTACTCTGCGTCGCGGTGACGTGGTGCTGGCAGGTTCGGCCTACGGCCGCGTTCGGGCCATGCTCGACGAGAACGGCAAAGCGATCAACGAAGCTGGTCCATCGATTCCGGTCGAGATCCAGGGTTTGACCGAAGTGCCGATCGCCGGCGAAGAGGTCATGGTCATGCTCGACGAGCGCAAGGCGCGTGAAATCGGCTTGTTCCGTCAAGGTAAATTCCGCGACGTGAAGCTGGCCAAGCAGCAAGCCGCCAAGCTCGAGAACATGTTTGATAATCTGGGCGAAGGTGAAGTCAAGAACCTGCCAATGATCATCAAGACCGACGTGCAGGGTTCGCAAGAAGCGCTGGTGCAGTCGCTGCAAAAGCTGTCGACTTCCGAAGTCCGGGTTCAGGTCGTGCATGCCGGTGTCGGTGGTATCACCGAGTCCGACGTCAACCTCGCCGTGGCATCGAAAGCCGTCATCATCGGCTTCAATGTCCGCGCCGATGCACAGTCGCGCAAAGTGGCCGAATCGAACGGTGTCGACATTCGTTACTACAACATCATTTATGATGCGGTCGACGAAATCAAAGCCGCGATGTCGGGCATGTTGTCACCTGAAAAGCGCGAGCAATCCCTGGGTCTGGTCGAAATCCGCCAGGTTCTGCTGGTCAGCAAGGTCGGCGCGATTGCCGGTTGCTACGTACTCGAAGGCCTGGTACGTCGCGGCGCGTCGGTCCGGCTGCTGCGCGACAACGTCATTCTCTGGTCGGGCGAGATCGATTCGCTCAAGCGCTTCAAGGATGACGTCAAGGAAGTCAAGTTCGGCTTCGAGTGCGGCCTGACCTTGAAGAACTTCAACGACATCAAGGAAGGCGATCAACTGGAAATCTTCGAAGTCCAGGAAGTCGCGCGGTCCCTGTAAGACAGTTTGTGAACATGCGCAGGCCTGCGTGGCTGCGCGAGTATCCGACCTTCACGGTCGGGTCTCGCGCGGGCACACAGGCCTGTACTATTTGGGGCAGCCCATTTGCAGTACTTCGACCGGCCGGCGTTGTTCCGCCGTCGAATCTATCGAGTCATCATCATGGCAAAGCACAGCAAAACCATTCCCGTCCGCGGTATCCGCGTGGCCGACCAGATTCAGCGCGACCTCGCTGAAATCGTCGCGTATGAACTAAAAGATCCGCGCGTTGGCATGATCACCGTCACCGAAGTCCAGCTCACGCCGGACTACGCGCACGCCAAAGTATTTTTCACGATGCTCAGCGATGACAAGGAAGCGATCAAGAATACCGTCACCGGCCTGAAGATTGCCTCCGGTTTCATTCGCGGTCAGCTTGGTCGTCGCCTGCATGTGCACACGCTGCCGGAGCTGCATTTCGTGCACGACACGTCGACCGCGCGCGGCATGGAATTGTCGAAGTTGATCGATGAAGCCAACGCGACCCGTGCCAAGGATGACGATCAGGCGTAAGCCCGGTCGGATCCGGCATCACGATGGCAACTTTTCCACCCCGTAAAAAACGCGTTCCGGTGCATGGCGTGCTGCTGCTCGACAAGGCAGCAGGGCACTCGAGCAACGATGCGCTGATCAAGGCCAAGCGCTTGTTCAATGCCGAGAAGGCCGGTCACACCGGTACGCTAGACCCGTTCGCGACCGGCTTGCTGCCGCTGTGTTTCGGCGAAGCGACCAAGTTCGCACAGGACTTGCTCGAGGCCGACAAGACCTACGAAACCGTGGTGCATCTTGGCTTGCGCAGTGATACCGGCGACACCGAAGGCCAGATTCTCGAGACCTTGCCGGTGGATGTGACGCGGGCGCAGATCGACGCCGTGCTCGAAAAATTCCGTGGTCCTATCGATCAGGTGCCACCGATGTATTCGGCCCTGAAACGTGACGGCAAACCGTTGTACGAATATGCACGCGCCGGCATCACGCTGGAACGCGAAGCGCGTCCGGTAGTGATTCATTTGCTGGAGTTCGTCCGTTACGAAGCGCCTTTTCTGACCTTGCGTGTGAGCTGCAGCAAAGGCACTTACATCCGCGTACTCGGCGAAGACATCGGTGCGGCGCTCGGTTGCGGCGCTCATCTGAACGCGTTGCGCCGGACCCGGGTGGGCGATCTGGTATTGGCCGATGCAGTCACGCTCGAACAGATCATGGCCTTCGCGGAAGACCAGCGCGGCACCATGCTCGCGCCGGTCGATGCCTTGCTGGCGAGTTTTCCGCTGCTGTCACTGACCGATGAACTGGCGCGCCGCTTCCTGCACGGACAGCGCCTGTCGCTGGGCAAGGAAGCCATTGCGCTGCCAGCGACCGAAGGCAGGGTGAGAGTGTTCCGGGAGTCCGATGCGTGCTTGCTGGGTACTGGCCTGATGCAGGAATTCGGCGTACTGGCACCGGAGCGTCTGGTTTCTACAGCAACGTGAACATGATGGCGATGTCACTGAAAAGTCATCTGCCATTGTGCGGTTCGTGCAGCGCAACATGTTAGAATGCACGGTTTTCGAAATTACACACTCATCTCTTGACGCTTCAGGCTCGAAGCAAGCACCCCAACCAGCACCAAACGAGCACTGAGCAAGAACGAACCACGCAAGAATTCAGCCCGAAAAGATCATGTCAAATACAAAACGCGCCATCCGTAACATCGCCATCATCGCTCACGTTGACCATGGCAAAACCACCCTCGTTGACAAGTTGCTGCGTCAGTCGGGTACCTTCCGCGATAACCAGCAAGTCGATGCACGCGTGATGGACTCCAATGACCTCGAAAAAGAACGTGGCATCACGATTCTGTCGAAAAATTGCGCCGTCGAGTATGAAGGCACTCACATCAACATCGTTGACACCCCGGGCCATGCCGACTTCGGTGGTGAAGTCGAGCGCGTCCTGTCGATGGTCGACAGTGTGCTGCTGCTGGTCGATGCACAGGAAGGTCCGATGCCGCAAACGCGTTTCGTGACCCGCAAGGCACTGGCGCTGGGCCTGAAGCCTATCGTTGTCGTCAACAAGATCGATCGTCCGGGCGCCCGTCCTGAATGGGCCATCAACGCCACCTTCGAATTGTTCGACAAGCTCGGTGCGACCGAAGAGCAACTCGATTTCCCTGTCGTGTTCGCTTCCGCACTGAACGGTTATTCGAGCCTCGACTCGACCGTCCGTGACGGCGACATGAAGCCACTGTTCGACGCTATCCTGCGCCACGTGCCAGCGCGCGAAGATGACCAGGACGGTCCGCTGCAGCTGCAAATTTCTTCCCTTGATTATTCGTCGTACGTCGGCAAGATCGGCATTGGCCGCATCACCCGCGGTCGCGTGCGCGGCCTGCAAGACGTCATCATCATGGACGGCCCGGACGGCGTGCCACGCAAGGCCCGCGTCAATCAAGTCCTGAACTTCAAAGGTCTCGATCGCGTGCTGGTCGACGAAGCCGTTGCCGGCGATATCGTCCTGATCAACGGTATCGACGAACTCGGTATCGGCACCACGGTGTGCGCTCCTGACATGCCGGATGCATTGCCGATGCTGACCGTCGACGAGCCAACCCTGACGATGAACTTCATGGTCAACAACTCGCCACTGGCTGGCCGTGAAGGCAAGTTCGTCACCAGCCGTCAGTTGCGCGAGCGTCTTGACCGCGAACTGAAAGCCAACGTTGCCTTGCGCGTTGCGCCTACCGACGACGATACGATTTTCGAAGTCTCGGGTCGCGGCGAATTGCACCTGACCATCCTGATCGAAAACATGCGTCGCGAAGGTTTCGAGCTGGCGGTTTCGCGTCCGCGCGTCGTGTTCAAGATGGTCGACGGCGTGCGTCATGAGCCGTTTGAACTGCTGTCGGTTGATGTCGAAGAAGTCAACCAGGGCGGCGTCATGGAAGAGCTGGGTCGTCGTCGCGGCGATCTGCAGAACATGGAATCCGATGGTAAAGGTCGCGTGCGTCTTGAATACCGTATCCCGGCCCGTGGCCTGATCGGTTTCCAGGGCGAGTTCATGACCCTGACCCGCGGTACCGGCTTGATGAGCCATATTTTTGACGAGTACGCACCGGTCGACAACACTCGTGGCGAAATGGCTTCCCGTCGTAACGGCGTACTGGTCTCGCAAGATGACGGCGCTGCCGTTGCCTACGCGCTCTGGAAACTGCAGGATCGCGGCCGTATGTTTGTGGTTCATAACGACCCGGTGTACGAAGGCATGATTATCGGTATCCACTCCCGTGACAATGACCTGGTCGTCAACCCGATCAAGGGCAAGCAATTGACCAACGTGCGTTCGTCGGGTACCGATGAAGCCGTGCGCCTGGTCCCGCCTATCCAGATGTCGCTGGAATACGCTGTCGAATTCATCGATGACGATGAACTGGTCGAAATCACGCCGAAGAGCATTCGTCTGCGTAAGCGTTACCTGAAAGAAGCTGACCGCAAGAAAGCATCGCGCGACGCGTAATTTACCGTGAACGGATCGGACTTCAGGTCTGATCCCTTGCATCGAATTTGCAATGAGCCCGTCGGGTTCCTGCTGCCTTCACCGGCAGTATGGATCCGGCGGGTTTTTTACTTCGGGAGCCTTATGTTTTCGCTGTTGAATCACCGCCGTGCCGTCTTGCTGATGATCATTGCCGCTGTCTTGTGGAGTAGCGCTGGCGTCATGACGCGCCAGCTCGACGCGGCGCGCGGCTTTGAAGTGACCTTCTGGCGCAGCTTTTTTGCTGCCGTGTTTGTGGTGGGCGCATTGCGGTGGCAGCAGCGCGGCCGCGTGCTGACTAAGCTGCGCAATCTGGGACCGGTCGGGCTGGTGTCCGGTGCGATGTGGGCTACGATGTTTTGCTGCTTCATGATTGCATTGACGATGACCACGGTTGCCAACACCCTGATCGTGCTCAGCGTCGCGCCGCTGCTGACCGCCTTGCTAGCCTGGCTGTTGCTGCACCAGCGCATCGCGTCGCGTACCTGGCTGGCAATCGCGGTGGCCTGTGTTGGCATCGGGTGGATGTTTTCGAGTGGTGTCTCGCACGTTAGCGGTACCTCGTTAATCGGCATGGGGATCGCGTTTGGCGCACCGCTGGCGGCCTCGGTTAATTTTATTTTGCTCAAGAAGGCCGGGGCGCAAGTCGATCTGATTCCGGCTGTGCTGGTGGGGGCCACTTTATCGGCATTGGCGATGTTACCGTTCAGCTGGCCGATGCAGGCATCGCTGCATGATGTCGCGATCCTGGCCGGCCTCGGATTTTTTCAGCTCGGGCTGCCGTGCATGATGGTAGTGACGGCATCGCGGGCGTTATCGGCGCCGGAAATGTCTTTACTGGCGTTGGTCGAGGTATTGCTGGGCCCGGTCTGGGCCTGGCTCGGTGCCGGTGAAATCCCGGCAACCGACACACTGGTTGGCGGCGCGCTGGTGATCGCCGCACTGGTGTTCAACGAGCTGGTCGCATTGCGTCGACCAGCCGCGGTTGCCTGAAATCAGACCGTCATTTCTTCGACATCCGGCACGGTCTTCTGGCTCTTGAGGATTGCGCCTATCGCACCGAATAGCTGATCGATCTGCGGCTTGTCGATGATCAGCGGTGGCGACAGCGCAATGATGTCGCCGGTGGTGCGGATCAGTACGCCTTTTTCCCAGAAGGCTTTCAGAAACACATCGAACGCACGCATGCCCGGCTTGCCGGCGACGCCATCGAGTTCGATGCCGCAGACCAGGCCGAGGTTGCGGATGTCTTTCACGTAGGGCAAGCCTTTCAGGCTGTGCGCCGCCTGTTCGAAATACGGTGCCATCGCGGCGGCGCGCTCGAACAGGTGCTCGGATTTATATACGTCGATGGTGGCCACCGCTGCAGCCGCCGCCAGCGGATGGCCGGTGTAGGTATAGCCGTGATAGAACTCGATCGCATTTTCGGGGGCCATGCTCATGAAGGTGTCATGGACATCCTGGCGCACGATGACCGCACCCATCGGCACCGTGGCGTTGGTCAGGCCTTTGGCGCAGACGATCATGTCCGGCACGACGCCGAAATAATCGGCACCGAACGGCGTGCCGAGTCGCCCGAAGCCCGTGATGACTTCATCGAAGATCAGCAGGATGCCGTATTTATCGCAGATCGCACGGATCTTTTGCAGATAGCCTTTTGGCGGCAGGATCACGCCGGTCGAGCCTTGCAACGGTTCGATGATGACTGCTGCCACGGTGGCCGGATCGTGCAGCGCCAGCAGGCGCTGTTCGAGCTCGTCGGCCATCTCGGCACCATGTTCCGGCAAGCCTTTTGAAAACGCATTCTTGCTGATATCAAGCGGATGGCGCAGATGGTCGACCGCTGGCAAGCCGGGGCCGAAATGCTTGCGGTTGCCGGCAATCCCGCCGACTGAAATACCGCCGAAACCGACGCCGTGATAACCGCGTTCGCGGCCGATCAGCCGGTGCCGCATGCCATCGCCACGGACACGGTGATACGCCAATGCGATCTTCAGTGCCGAGTCGACTGCTTCTGAGCCGTCATTGCAAAAGAAGACCCGGTTCAATCCTTCCGGTGCCAGCGACACCAGCGCCGTGGCTGCCTCGAAGGCTTTCGGGTGACCCATCTGGAACACTGGTGCGAAGTCCATTTCGCCGGCCTGGCGGCGGATGGCTTCGGTGATTTTCGGATGACAGTGACCGGCATTGCTGCACCACAGGCCAGCGGTGCCATCGAGGATCTGGCGGCCATCGTCAGTTGTGTAATGCATGCCGGAGGCGGCGACCAGCATCCGCGGTTTGGACTTGAACTGGCGATTGGCGGTAAACGGCATCCAGAAATGGTCGGTGTTGAGCATGGCAGCAGGTCCGTGGGTGGTGAGGGAAGGCAATCATGGTAGTCCTGTTCGCGGGCAGGCGGGGGCGTATTTCGGGTTGCTTATGGGGCGTCGTCGCTACCGGCAAGTTCGCGCTCGATTTGTTCAATGCTGGGCAAGCTGGTTTGTAATTCCGCAGGCAAGGATTCCAGCAGCTTGTATTCGGCCACGCCGAGCGGCTGGGCAGTGTTGCGCAGCGCGTATTCAGCGACCACCTTGTTCTTGCTCGTGCAGAGCAACAGACCAATCGTCGGGCCGTCCTGCGGATGCTTGATCTGGGCGTCGACGGCAGTGAGATAAAACCCCAGCTGGCCGAGATGGTCCGGCTTGAACTTGCCGCCCTTGATTTCGATTACCACATAGCAGCGCAACTTCAGATGGTAGAACAGCAGGTCGATGAAGAATTCGTCACCTCCCACATCCAGCAGCACCTGTCTTCCGACGAAGGCAAAGCCGGCGCCCAGTTCCAGTAAAAAATCGGTGACATGTTTGATCAGGGCGATTTCGATCTCGCGTTCGCGCGCCTTGTCGGTCAGTCCCAGAAAGTCAAAACGGTAGGGGTCTTTCAGTGATTCGCGGGCCAGATCGGACTGCGGTTTGGGCAGGCTGGTACTGAAGTTGGTGACGGCAGCTCCTGTACGTTCCAGCAGTCGGGCGTCGATTTGCATGGCCAGAATATTGCGGGACCAGTTGTGTTCGATGGCTTTTGCGGCATACCAGCGGCGGGTTTCCGGACCGGGCAGTTTGTCCAGTAACACTAAATTGTGACCCCATGGCAATTGTGCAGCAGCTTGCTGCACAAATTGCGCATCCGGCCACGCCTCTGCAAAAGCACGCATGTACTTGAGATTGCGCGGTGAAAATCCTTTCATCTCCGGAAAGGCTGCGCGCAAATCCAGCGCCAGTCGCTCGATCACTTTGGCACCCCATCCCTGCGCCGCTTGCCGCGTCAGAATATCCCGTCCGATCTGCCAGTACAGCAGCACCAGCTCCCGATTGACCGCGAGCGTGGCGCGCTGTTGTGCGGTGTGGATGCGGCTTTTCAGTTCGGTGAGCCAATCGGTATAGCCCTCGGGAGGCGGTGTCAGACCAACAGCTTGATCGTTCATGGGTACTTTCCCTTCGTTGTCGGTTTTTCAGCTGGTTGGCACCGCCTTTGCAGCGGCGAGCCTGGATGACGTGCTGCCGATTCTCGGCAATGTGGCACCCGCTCGTCCGGCATATTGTCGTCACCGCTATGGAAGTGCTTGCAATCGTCCGCACATGTTGGTATCTGTGCTGATCGATTTTGGGTTTGCACCGCACGCGACCCAAAGAAATTTCTCTAATCATCCAATTCAAGTCAATGAAAACAAGCACGTACAAGAGCCGGCGCATCTCCGCCGCCCCGATGATGGATTGGACAGACCGCCACTGTCGCCTGTTCCACCGCCAGATTTCCCGCCACACCTGGCTCTACACCGAGATGGTCACGACCGGGGCGCTGGTCCATGGCGATGTCGCGCGGCACCTCGATTTCAATGACGAAGAACACCCGGTGGCGCTGCAACTCGGCGGCAGCGATCCGGCCGATCTGGCGCACAGTGCGCGGCTCGGCCAGCAGTGGGGCTACGACGAGATCAACCTCAATTGCGGTTGCCCGTCCGAGCGTGTCCAAAAAGGCGCCTTCGGTGCCTGCCTGATGGCCGAGCCGCAACTGGTCGCCGATTGCGTCAAGGCGATGCGCGATGCGGTGTCGATCGATGTCACGGTCAAGCACCGGATCGGTATCGACAAAAACGAGTCGTACGCCTTCATGCGCGACTTCGTCGGTACCGTCGCCGAGGCAGGTTGCACGACCTTCATCGTCCATGCCCGCAATGCCATCCTCAAGGGGCTGAGTCCGAAAGAAAATCGCGAAGTGCCACCACTGCGTTACGACGCCGTGTACCAGCTCAAACGCGAATTCCCCGACCTGGAAATCATCATCAACGGCGGCATCAAGACCGAGGCCGAAATCGACCTGCATCTGCAGCACGTCGATGGCGTCATGCTGGGACGCGAGGCCTATCACAACCCCTACCTGATGGCCGGCTTCGATGCGCGCTACTACGACGATCCAGCCACGCCGCGCACGCGCACCGAAGTGCTCGAAGCGATGCTGCCCTATATCCGCAGCCAGCTCGGCCCGACGCCCTCGATACCCTTGAAAGCCGGTCCGCGCCTCAATAGCATCACACGCCACATGCTCGGATTGATGGCCGGTTTGCCCGGTGCAAGGCATTTCCGGCAGACTTTATCGGACTCGAAACGGTTGGCCATCGGTGACGCGGGATTGCTGCTGGAGGCGATGGAAAGCATGCAGGTCCGTTGAAGAAGCAGACTTGAGCAGGATCAAAGGCAGCAAGAGCGATCACGCTACGCTGTCCGCAGGCCTCCCGCCTGTCGAAAACAGACTGCATTCCCGCGGTCTTTACCTTAAGGGAACATCAATGAAAGTGACTTCTTCTACCCTGACATTCGTAGTGACTGCAGCACTGGGCGCTGCCTTGCTGGGCGGTTGCGACCGCCGTTCGCCAACGACAGACCAGCCCGGTGCGGGCATGCCGTCCTCCGGCACACCGGCCAGTCCGCCGTCCTCGATGATGCCGAGCCCGCCGGCCATGCCAGGCGCATCGCCGCCGCCAGAAACTGGCAAGTAACGACGTCTAAGAATTTCAAGCAAGGTGATACGTAGGTGCGGTCAGGCAGCCGCATCGCTGTCCAGGTCGAGCGCTTTGGTTCGCCCTGGACAGCGCAGTCACGACGATGCAGCGGCGGTGTGGCTATCAGCTGTCATCATCATGCCGCTGCGGCGAACGCAGGAAGGAATCGAATTGCATGTCGATTTTTTGCAAGGCTTTTTGCGCGTTTTGCATCTGCTTGCGAAATTCCGGCCCGCGTCGTAGCGCAAGACCCACGGCGAGGATATCGATCACGACCAGATGAGCCAGACGCGCCGAAATCGGCGTGTAAGGGTCGGTATGGAAGTGAAGATCAATCGGCACCAGTACGGTCGCCAGGTCGGCCAGAGGCGTACCGCTAGGCGATAACGCAATCACGTCGGCACCCACCTTGCGTGCCAGTTGCACGCTGCGCAGCAAAGCCACGCTATTGCCGCGCTGCGAAATCGCCAGCACGACATCGCCTTTTTTCAGGAGCGATGCAGCGATGCTGTGAATATGCGGATCGGAATACGCCACCGTCGGCACGCCGGAGCGAAAGAACTTGTGCTGCGCATCGGTGGCAATGATGCCGGACGATCCCTGTCCATAGAATTCGATCTTGCGCGCCTTGGCCAGCAAATCCAGCGCCCGTTCGATGGCAGCCGGATCGAGCGTGTTACGCAAGTCGAGTAGCGCATTGATCGAGCGGCTGCAAATTTTGCCGACCAGGTCCGCCGCCAGGTCGTTGGGTGTCAGGTTTTCATTCGCGCCGGGCAGGGCGACCGCCAGTGCCTGTGCCAGTTTCAGCTTGAACGCTTGCCAGCCGTCAAAGCCGACGGCGCGACAAAACCTTACCACCGTCGGCTCCGATACCTGGGCGCTCCGTGCCAGCGCAGTGATATTGCCGGAGACCGCCAGCGTCGGATCGCGCAGCACCGCCAGGCCGACCTTGCGTTCGGATTTGGAGAGCGCGTCCAGTTGCGTGCGTACGGAATCGAGCAGCATCGTCGTCACATTTCCGGCAGCGCTTCTTCGCGCCATTGCAAGCCGTCCCGACCGATCAGCGCGCTTGCGGCAGCCGGTCCCCAGGTGCCGGCCGTGTACGGAATCGGTTCGTTTTCTTCCTGTTCCCAGTGGTTCAGGATGGGCTCGATCCACTCCCAGGCGGCTTCGAGTTCATCGCTGCGCATGAACAGGGTCAGCTGTCCGCGCAGCACATCGAGCAGCAGGCGTTCGTAGGCATCCATGCGCGGTGTCTTGAAGGTCTCGCGGAAATCCAGTTCAAGATCGACCGGCTTGAGGCGCATGTTGTCGCCCGGTGTCTTGGCCATCAGGTTCAGGTGCAAGCCTTCATCGGGTTGCAGCCGGATCACGAGACTGTTGGGCTGAAAGCTGCCACTCGATTGCGCGAAGATCGAATGCGGAATGGCCTTGAAGCGGACCACGATTTCGGCCAACTGGTCGGCCATGCGCTTGCCGGTGCGCAGGTAAAACGGTACGCCAGCCCAGCGCCAGGTATCGATTTCGGCGCGCACGGCGACAAAGGTTTCGGTCTTCGATTCCGGATCGGCACCGGGTTCCTTGCGATAGCCGGGCACCGCCACGCCATTGACGTGGCCAGCGCGGTACTGGCCGCGCACGACGTTTTGCGTCAGCGTCGTGGTGGTGAATTTTTTCAGGGCGTGCAGCACCTTGAGTTTTTCATCGCGCACCGCATCCGGCGTGATCATCGTCGGCGGCTCCATCGCGACGATGCACAGCAATTGCAGCAAATGGTTTTGCAGCATGTCGCGCAGCGCGCCGGACGTGTCGTAGTAACCGGTGCGATTGCCGACCCCGAGTTCTTCGGCGATCGTGATCTGTACATCCGAAATCCACTCGCGCCGCCACAGCGGTTCGAACAGGATATTGCCGAAGCGCAGCGCCAGCAAATTCTGCACTGCTTCCTTGCCGAGATAATGGTCGATCCGGTAAATCTGCGATTCAGTGAAGACGCTGCCGACATCGGCATTGATCTGGCGCGCGCTGGCCAGATCGCGGCCGAGCGGTTTTTCGAGCACCACGCGCGAATTCGGCGTGGCGCTGCCGCAAGCGGCCAGGTTCAGGCAGATGGTGGCAAACAGCGTCGGCGGCGTCGCAAGATAAAACACCCGCACCAGCCCCGGATCATCACGCAAGGCCGCGGCCAGCGTGCAGTAGCTGCCGGGTTTGCCGGCATCGACGGCCACGTACTGGATGCGCTGGCAAAAGCGCTGCCAGACAGCTGCATCGAGGCTGCCAGCGGTCAGGTTTGGCTTCGCGTTTGCCTCCACCGATGCGAGAAACTCCGCCGTCGTCAAGTCATGCCGGCCAACGCAAATGATGCGCGCGGTGGCGGGAAAATCCCGGGCGCGGTCGCGGGCATACATGGCCGGCAGCAGTTTGCGCATCGACAGGTCGCCGCTGCCGCCAAATAGTACGAGATCGAAATCAGTCAGAGCCATGGGTTTCATCAGGTTGTGTGCAAGTTAATCGGGTGCGATGGGATTGTGCATCAGTGCGGCTCTGGCCATCGCGATGAGCGCGTTAGTTGAGCTGTCATGCTGCGCCGGTTGCGCCGTGCCGGTCAACTCCTGCGCGATCGTTTTGGCCAGCACCTTGCCGAGTTCGACACCCCACTGGTCGAAACTGTTAATCCCCCAGATCACGCCCTGCACGAACACCTTGTGTTCGTAGAGTGCCACGAGAGCGCCTAGCGTTGCCGGTGTCAGTGCCTCCATCAACAGCATGTTGGACGGGCGGTTGCCGGAGAAGGTCTTGTGCGGCACCAGCGCTTCGGCCGTCGCCGCATCGAGTCCCTGCGCTACCAGATCGACACGGACTTCGTCGGCGGTCTTGCCGCGCATGAAGGCTTCGGCTTGCGCAAAACAATTGGCCAGCAGTGCCGCCTGATGTCCGGGCAGCGTGTGGCTGGCACCGAGCACCGCAATGAAATCAATCGGAATGAGGTCGCTGCCCTGATGCAGCAACTGGAAATACGCATGCTGGCCGTTGGTGCCGGTATCGCCCCAGATGACCGGGCCGCTGGCGGTAGTCAACAGTTCGCCGTCGGCACTGACGTGCTTGCCGTTGCTTTCCATATCGAGCTGTTGCAGGTAGCCGGCAAACAGGCTCAGGTCTTGATGGTAAGGCGCAATCGAGACCGAACTGCTGCCAAGAAAATTGCGGTACCAGACACCCAGCATCGCCAACAGGACCGGCATGTTGCGTTCCAGCGGGGCTTCCCGGAAGTGGGTATCCATTTGGTAGGCACCGTCCAGAAAAGCGCGGAACGCAGGGAAGCCTACCAGTATCACGACCGACAGCCCGATCGCCGACCAGATCGAATAGCGACCGCCGACCCAATCCCAGAACGGGAACATGTTGACCGGATCAATGCCGAAACCGGTCACACCGGACAGATTGGTCGACACCGCGACGAAGTGTTTTGCCAGGTCGCTTTCGTTACCACTCTGCAGGAACCAGCTGCGCGCTGACCGTGCATTCGTCATCGTTTCGGCGGTGGTGAAGGTTTTCGAGGCGATGATGAACAGAGTTGTGGCCGGATCGATGTGCTCCAGAATCGCCGCAAGATCATGGCCATCGACGTTCGAGACGAAGTGGCAGCGCAGGCGCGGATGGGCAAAGGTGCGTAGCGCCTGGCAGACCATCTTCGGTCCGAGGTAGGAGCCGCCGATGCCGATGTTGACGATGTCGGTGATGGCGCGTCCGTCGCGACCGGTCCAGTCACCCGAGCGCACTCGTTCGCTGAAGATCTGCATCCGTGTCAGCACTGCTTGCACATCGGCGTCGATGTCCTGGCCATCGAGCACGAACCCCTGTCCTGCCGGCGCGCGCAAAGCGGTGTGCAGCACGGCACGCTGCTCGGTCGTGTTGATTTTTTCGCCGGCGAACAGCTTGTCCCGATGGCCTTCGATATCGCGTTCGCGGGCCAGCTCGAGCAGTAAATCCAGCGTGCTGCGGTCGATCCGGTTCTTGGAATAATCCAGCGTCAGGCCGGCAGCATGCATCGAGAATTGCCGGAAGCGATCCGGCTCGCCGTCAAACCGGGTGCGCATTGTCGTGGAACAGGTTTCAGCATGGCGGGTCTGCAAGCGCCGGAAAACCGGACTGTCGTTCAGTGGTGTCGAAGCCATGTCAGGAGTCCTTTGAAGTAGGATGGTTGTGGTCAACTATACATTAAGTGAAGGTAATTTCACTACAAAAAATCAGGGCTTGTGAGGTTTCCACCGCTTTCAAGCAAGGCGATTTTTGGCTTGGATAGGGTTCTATTGCACTTTTGCAATTAGCAGAGTCAGGTAAATCGCGCTGTACCGTCAATTAAATGTTTGTAGTAAAATTACGTATTCAGTCCTCACGCAAGGAGTTTCCATGAAAATGCATTCCGTTCTGACCGCCGTCACCGACCGCATCATCGAACGTAGCCGCCCATCACGTGGCGCTTACCTGACCCGTATTGAAGCGGCCTTGCAGCAGGGCGTTCAGCGCAACGCGCTGTCCTGTACTAACCTGGCGCATGGTTTTGCCGCCTTCCCGACCAACGACAAATTGGCGTTGCGGCAAGCGCGCTTGCCGTCGGTGGCGATCATTTCTGCCTACAACGACATGCTCTCGGCGCATCAGCCGTTCGAGCGTTTTCCGCAATTGATCAAGGAAGCCGCGCGCAAGGCCGGCGGCGTGGCGCAGTTTGCCGGTGGTGTTCCGGCCATGTGCGATGGTGTCACGCAAGGCCAGCCTGGTATGGAGCTGTCGCTGTTTTCACGCGATACGATTGCGATGGGCACGGCCGTGGCGCTGTCGCACAACATGTTCGATGCCGCCGTGTACCTCGGCGTGTGCGACAAGATCGTGCCGGGCCTGCTGATCGGCGCGCTGCACTTCGGTCATTTGCCGGCGGTGTTCATTCCGGCCGGCCCGATGACCAGCGGCATGTCCAATCCCGAGAAAGCCCGCGTGCGCCAGCTTTACGCGCAAGGCAAGATCGGCCGCGCCGAATTACTCGAAGCCGAATCGCAGTCCTATCACGGTGCCGGTACCTGCACGTTCTACGGCACGGCCAACAGCAACCAGATGTTGATGGAAGTCATGGGTCTGCACTTGCCGGGTGCCGCCTTCATCACGCCGGGCACGCCGTTGCGCGATGCGCTCACCGCTGCGGCGGCCGCGCGCGCAGTCAAGATCGCCACGCACACGCCCGACTACACGCCGGTCGGCCGCCTGGTCGACGAGAAAACCATCGTCAATGCGATCATCGCTCTGCTCGCCACCGGCGGTTCGACCAACCACACGCTGCATCTGGTGGCCATCGCCAAAGCAGCGGGTATCGTCATCGACTGGAATGATTTTGCGGCGCTGTCGGCGGTGATCCCGCTGCTGACGCGGATCTATCCGAACGGCGACGCTGACGTCAATCATTTCCATGCGGCCGGCGGTACCGGTTTCGTGATCCGCGAGTTGCTTGATGCCGGCTTGCTGCATGACGATGTCCTGACCGTTCTCGGCAAGGGCTTGCGCTCGCATTGCAGCGAACCCTTCCTGCAGGATGACGTCGTGGTCTGGCGGCCGGTACCACTGGAAAGTGCCGACCGCAATGTCGTGCGCCGCGCCGCCGAACCGTTTTCGGCCGATGGTGGATTACGCCTGCTGACCGGCAACCTCGGACGCGCCGTCATCAAGGTCTCGGCTGTCAAACCCGAGTACCGCCGTGTCGAAGCACCGGCCATCGTGTTCGATTCGCAGGAAGCCTTCATGCAGGCCTACAAGGCCGACGAACTCAATCGCGATTTCATTGCAGTCGTGCGCTTCCAGGGACCGCGTGCCAATGGGATGCCGGAACTGCATGCGCTGACACCGGCACTGGCCAATCTGCAGGATGCCGGTTTCCATGTTGCGCTGGTGACTGATGGCCGCATGTCGGGTGCCTCCGGCAAGGTGCCGGCAGCCATCCATGTGTCGCCGGAAGTATTGGCTGGCGGACCGCTGGGACGACTCCGCACGGGCGACCTGTTGCTGCTCGATGCCGAAAACGGCGTGCTGCAAGCGCAGGTGCCGGCTGCGCAATGGGATGCGCGCGAGCAGGCCACGGCTGATCTGCGCAGTAATCAGGTCGGCATGGGACGCGAGCTATTCAGCATGTTCCGCGCGACCGTCAGCGCTGCCGAAGAAGGCGCGACCACCTTTGATTTGCCACCCGTGTTGCCTGTCGTCGAGAAAGTGACCGTATGAATATGACTCCCAACCTGATGCCCGACCTGCTACACATCATGCGTGTCTCGCCGGTCATTCCGGTCATCGCCATTGATGACCTCGAGCATGCGGTGCCGCTGGCACGCGCGCTGGTCGCCGGTGGCATCCGCGTGCTTGAAGTGACCTTGCGCACGGTCCACGGACTGGCCGCGATCCGTGCGATGGCCGAGCAGGTGCCTGATGCGATCCTCGGCGTCGGTACGCTGACGCTGCCCGAAGAATTCGCTGCCGCACGCGACGCCGGCGCGGTATTCGGTGTCTCGCCCGGCCTGACACCGGCACTGATCGCGGCGGCACGTGCGAGCGGCTTGCCCTTGCTGCCGGGCGTGATGACGCCCTCCGAAGTGATGGCGGCGCGCGAAGCCGGCTTTCGCCAGCTAAAACTGTTTCCGGCCGTGCCGGCAGGTGGTGTTGGCATGCTCAGTGCGATCGCCGGGCCGCTCGGTGACGTGATGTTTTGCCCGACCGGCGGGATTTCGCTGGCGACGGCACCGCAATTTTTGGCTTGCAAGAACGTCGCCTGCGTCGGCGGTTCATGGCTCACGCCAAAAGACGCGATACTCGCCGGCGACTGGGCCCGCATCACCGCGCTGGCCAGCGCAGCGAGCGCATTGCGGCCTGCCTGATCCGCGCGTAGTTACTTCCTGATGGCTACCCGGTGTGGCGTTATCGTGCCGGTTTGGTGCGCCAGCGCACGGACGGTATGGTTACTTCTGCTTAATCTCGAGACGTCTTCGGTGATGAAGAAAACCGCAGTTCAATCCGTTCAGGAGGTCGCTATGGGCACTATTTTATTGATCATCCTCATCCTCGTGCTGATAGGCGCGTTCCCATCCTGGCCGCACAGCCGCAGCTGGGGTTATGGCCCGAGCGGGTTAACCGGCCTGATCGTCGTGATTCTGATTATCATGTTGCTGACCGGGCGACTTTAACCGTCGCCTTCACCCGATTGCGTGACGCAATCGGGCAGCCACCCTGACGCAGGAATCCGATGAAGTACAAAGACTATTACGACACGCTCGGGATCGAGCGCGATGCGACCCTTGATGACATTAAAAAAGCCTACCGCAAGCTGGCGCATCAATATCATCCGGATGTCTCGAAAGATCCGAAGGGCGAAGAGAAATTTAAGGCAGTCGCTGAAGCCTATGCCACCCTGAAAAATCCCGAGAAGCGGGCCGAATACGATCAGCTCGGCAAGCGTTCGGCGGGCGACAATTTCGCCCCGCCACCGCAATGGCAGCAACGCTATGGCTCGGGTGCCGAAGCCTTTGATGATGTCGACTTGTCCGACCTGATGGGCGCATTCCGCTCCGGTGGTACGGGCCGGCGCACGCGGGCCAATCTTCCCGAAGAGGGTACCGATTATTCGGTCAACGTCGAAGTCACGCTCGAACAGATTTACAGCGGTGCAGAAACCGACGTATCGGTCGAGCTGCCCGAAATGGACACGCACGGATTACCGCACCGGGTCGCGCGCACCTTCCGCATCACGGTGCCGAAAGGGGCGACTGATGGCCAGCGCCTGCGACTGGCCGGCAAGGGCGGTGCCGGCCGGCATGGCGGTAAAACCGGCAACCTGTACGTCGTGCTGGCTATCCTGCCGCATCCGCTGTACCGCCTCACGGGACGCGACCTGGTGCTCGACCTGGCACTGGCGCCGTGGGAAGCGGTGCTGGGAACGACGGTTGAAATTCCTACGTTGGGCGGCAAGGTCGAACTCAACATCAAGCCCGGCACGTCGTCAGGGCAGCGCCTGCGTCTCGGCGGTCGCGGGCTGCCAGCTGCCACGGGTGCGGCCGGTGACCTGTTTGCCCTGGTGCGTATCGTGGCACCAAAAACTCTCAGTCCGACCGAGCGGACCTTGTATGAACAGCTGGCGACGCTCTCGGATTTCAAGCCGCGCAGCGCTGGTTACACGGAGGCATGATGAAGCTGACTATCGCAGAAAGCGTCCCGCTCGATGCCGGGCATGTCTGCACGATCGCGCACCTGGCCGAGGTATCGGGCTTGTCGCGCGAAGAGCTGGAGGAGCTGGTCGGTATCGGCCTGATCGTGCCGGCGGATGCGCAGACCGAGCCGTTGCTGTTTCAGTTGCGTACCGTTGTCACGGCCTGTACCGCACGCCGCTTGCGCGACGATTTCGAGCTTGACCACAACGGCGTAGCGCTGGCCTTGACGCTACTGCAGCGCATCGAACAGCTGCAGCAGGAATTGACTGCATTGCGTGCACGATCACGGTAAGCCTGCAGTACGCCATTCGTCACGACCACGACATCACCAGATTGCCAGAACCGGCGCGCAACAAGTCATCCTGACAGCGTAGCCACTTTTTTCGGAGGCATCATCATGAGCGACACAACTCTCGCCAATTTTCAAGAATTTGACACCCTGTTGCGGCAGCGCCGTGAGGAATTGCAAGCCAAAATCGACCCGCAGACGCACCGCTCGGCCAGTGCCGGCGAGTCGGTCGCGACGCCGCCGGAAGCCGTCGATGACGAGGCCGCCAACGCCGGCGTGCAAAACGACACTGACCTCGCCCAGCTCGAATTAGAGCTGGCCGAACTGGTCGACATCGACGCTGCCCTGGGGCGCATCAAGGCCGGTACCTACGGAATCTGCACTGCCTGCGACGAAGCGATTCCGCCGGCACGTTTGCGCGCGATGCCATCGGCGCATTTCTGTATCGGCTGCCAGTCAAAAAGCGAACAGCGCCAGGGTTTCCCGCACAACACCTCGCTGTAACCGGCCTTGCATTCAAACCGAAAGGAAACACCATGAGCTATCCCACTATCCTGGTCCATGTCGATGCGTCCGTCCGCACCGCCGAGCGCATCCGTATCAGTGCCGAACTCGCCCTGCGAACCGATGCCCATCTGACCGGCACCGCCAGCACCGGCGTGTCGGGGCTGTTCTATTTGCCGGGTGCCATCGGCGAGGGCAATCTGCAGCTCGGTGCCATGCTCGACATGCTCAAGCAGCGCGGCACCTTTGCGCTCGAAGAGTTCGAACAGATGGTTACCGGGATGGGTGTGAAGTCCTTTGAAAAACGCCTGGTCGATGAAGAAGCCGGTCCCGGCGTGAGCCTGCAGGCGCGTTACAGCGACCTGGTCATTGTCGGCCAGACCAATCCGGACGAGCCATCGCCATCGACCGCCGACGAGTTCCCCGAATACCTCGTGATGCACTCGGGACGGCCGGTGCTGATCATTCCGTACATCGGCCATTTTGAACATATCGGCCGGAAAATCCTGGTGGCCTGGGATGGCAGTATGCAGGCCACCCGTGCCGTGACCGCCGCTATTCCACTGCTGCAGCAAGCGCAACAGGTACAACTGGTGGTCTTCAATCCGGAAGCCAAGCCGGACGTACATGGCGACGAACCCGGTGCCGACATCGCGCTGTATCTCGCGCGGCATGGCATCAAGCTCGAGGTCACTATTCTGACCACCACCGAAAAAGCCTCGAAGAGCGGACGCATGGACGACCTCGACGTGGGCAATGCCTTGCTGTCGCATGCGGCGGACGTGGACGCGGACCTGATCGTCATGGGTGGCTATGCCCATTCGCGCTTTCGGCAGGTGTTGCTTGGCGGGGTGACAAACACGATCCTGACATCGATGACGGTGCCGGTGCTGATGGCACATTAATCATTCTTGCTGGATATTTTTGGTGGAATGCGTGTGGCACCGTACAGACGTATTTTTCCGTGCCGGCTAGGCTTCCGGTAGATCGACGGACGTGTCCGATACTGGCACGTCGTCGTAACGAAAGGGAGTCCAGCATGAACAAGAAAGCCATCGTCAGCGTCATCCTCGCCATGTCGCTCGGCACCAGCGGATTTACATTTGCGCAAGGCCGGTCGGACCACGACCGTGGTGACGACCGCGGCGATCGTGGCCGTCACGAACAAGCCCAGCGTGGCGGTCCGCCGGATCGCGGCGACAAGGGCCGTGGTCCCGATCGACGTGATGATGATCGTGGCCACGACAAGCGCGGCTATGACAACCGCGGCCATGACAACCGTGGTCACGACAGCCGCGACCAGGTCCGCTACCACGACGGCCGCGATGGCCGCGGTGCCGGACCGAATCATAATTACCGCAAGGGCGACCGCATGCCACGCGACTATCGCAGCCGCCAGTATGTCGTCGACGACTGGCGCGGCCATCGCCTGTCGGCGCCACCGCGGGGTTACCACTGGGTCCAGACCGGCGGCGATTATGTCCTGGTCGCGATTGCCAGCGGCATCATCCTGCAGCTGTTTCTGGGGAATTGATGGCGTCCCTCTTTGCGTGCATCCGGGATTGAATTCGGATGGTGCAATGCCCTTCGGTTAGTGCACCCTACGGTTTTTAATGCCGTTAGGTCATTGCATCGGACGGTTCTTTAATGCTGCTTGCGTAGGGTGCAATACCCGAAGGGCATTGCACCGGATGCACCGGCCACCGTCATCAATCCGGATTGGCTCGCGCCAATCCATCCGCTTCAAAACTCTTTCCAGTCAGCACCAGATTCTGATGCAGGCAACAGCTTGCGCACCACCGGTTTCTGAGTGCGCGGTGTCGCAGCCAAAGCCGGCGCGCGCGCAGGCACGCTGTGCCTGGCAGGCGTTAGTCCGGCATGTGTGCCATTGGTCTTGAACACACTCACCACTTCGACCAGGCCACCGGCCTGATCTTGCAGCGACGCCGCCGCCGCTGCCGCCTGTTCCACCAGCGCGGCATTCTGCTGTGTCACGTCATCCATCTGCATGATGGCCTGGTTGATCTGGTCGATGCCGGCGGTCTGTTCCTGGCTGGCGGCCGTGATCTCGCTGATGATGTCCGAGACCCGCTTGACGCTGGCCACCACTTCGTCCATCGTCGCGCCGGCCTGATCGACCAGCCGTGCGCCGGCATCGACTTTCTCGACCGAATCCCCGATCAGCGCCTTGATTTCCTTGGCGGCACCCGCACTGCGCTGCGCCAGATTGCGCACTTCCGATGCCACCACGGCAAAGCCGCGACCCTGCTCGCCGGCACGCGCTGCTTCGACGGCGGCATTGAGGGCAAGGATGTTGGTCTGGAAGGCAATGCCATCGATGACGCCAATGATGTCGGCGATCTTGCGGGCTGATTCATTGATCGATCCCATTGTCTCGACGACCTGCGCGACCACGGCACCGCCCTTGACGGCAATCTGCGATGCCGTCGCTGCCAGCTGGTTGGCTTGGCGCGCGTTGTCGGCGTTCTGCTTCACGGTGCCGGTCAGTTCTTCCATCGACGAGGCGGTTTCTTCAAGCGCACTGGCCTGCTGCTCGGTGCGTGACGACAGGTCAAGATTGCCACTGGCGATCTGGCCGGAGGCGGTGGCAATGGTATCGGTCGATTGCCTGATCGTGCCCACCGTTCTGGCGAGATTCTGCTGCATCTGCTGCATCGCAAACAGCAGGCTTTGCTGGTCATTGGCGCGCGTGTTCACGGCCACGGACAGGTCACCGTCGGCAATCGTGCGCACGATCTGTGCAGCATAGGCCGGTTCGCCACCCAGCTGCCGGTAGACGCTACGGATCAGGAGCACGCCGCTGAGTGCGGCAAGCAGCGCGCCAAGCACGATGGCGGTGACGACGGCGGTGCGCAGGACGCCGTAGCGTCGGGTCGAGAGATCGAATTCTTTCCTGGCTTCGTTGACTTGCAACGCGCGCAGCGCTTCGACGCCATTCGTCACCGGCACGAATAGCGCCAGGTAAGGCGCTTCAAGCTGAAGGGCCTCCCCTAACTTTCCATGGCGCAGCGCGGCAACGATGGGTTGTAAACCGCCCTTGACCATACTTTTGCGGTCGTTTAAAAATTTGTCAGCGAGAATTTTTTCTTCCGGGGTCAGGTAGGTCGACGTGTAGTCGGCCCATAGCTTGTTGATACGGTCAATATTGCTGTTGATTAGATCGATCCGTTGACTGATGCCGGCACCCTTGGTATCGCGCAGCGCTTCAGCGACGGCCAGCCGGTTTTGCAGCAGCATCCGGTCGATGCTGGCGATCTGTTCCAACGCCACGGTGCGGTCTTCATAGACCGTACGCAATCCTTCATTGGCTTGGCCCATGCCGAATACGCCAGCCAGCCCGACGCCAATCGTCAGCAGGATCAGAAAACCGATGACGGCGCCTAAACGTGTCTTCAAAGTCATGTTCATTGTTTTTTCCTGGTAGCGGAGTCGCGATCTGGAGTAGAAGTGCTTGACCTTCGTTAAGGCTCGGCATTAGTTCCGTGAATAAACATACCAATTGTAACAATGTATTGCAACAAAATTTGCCATGTGGAAATATTGCTGCAGCTCACTACGTGCCAGCAGCCCCGTTTGTACCCTGTCAAATTCATCGACGCCCTCACGTTTGCGTCTACACTACCGGCTCGTCCACTTTCCACCCCTCCATGCAAGACTTCATGCTGATTTTCCTGGCGCTGTTTCTGGTTGCCCTCAATGGTTTTTTTGTTTGTGCCGAATTCGGCATGGTCAAACTGCGCGAGACCCGCATCCGCGAGATCGCCAAGACGCAGGGCCTGCGCGGACGCATCCTGGCTACCGTCCATCGCGAGCTCGATTCCTATTTGTCAGCCTGCCAGCTCGGCATCACGCTGGCCTCGCTGGGCCTCGGCTGGGTTGGCGAACCGGCTTTTGCCAGCCTGTTGCATCCGGTCTTCATCGCCATCGGCGTGACCTCGGAAAGCTTTATCCAACTGGTGTCATTCGGTTTTGCCTTCCTGGTCATTTCGTTCCTGCACATCGTGGTCGGCGAGCTGGCCCCGAAGTCGATGGCGATCCGCAATCCCGAGGCCGTCGGCTTGTGGTGCTCGGTGCCCTTGTACGGTTTTTACTGGAGCATGTATCCGGTCATCTGGGTACTCAACAAGAGCGCCAATGGCGTCTTGCGACTGGCCGGATTGGGCAGTTCGAGTGGCCATGACACCGCGTATTCTTCCGATGAACTCAAGATCATTTTGCGCAGCAGCCATTCCGGCGATAAATTCAGTTCGGACGAATGGAAGGTGCTGGCGCAGACGCTCGATTTCAGCGAACTCGATGTCGGTGATTTGATGCGTCCGGCGCATGAAATGGCCGCCTTGCATGCCGGTCAGTCGCTGGCGGAGAACCTGCAGGTGGTGTATCGCAGCCGCTTCAGCCGCTATCCGTATTTTGATGCCGAGCAACGCGAAGTGCTGGGCGTGATCCATCTGAAAGACCTTTTTCTGGGCCAGGAACAAGGCAAGGCGATCGAGAGCCTGGAGCCGTTTTTCCGGCCGGTGCAATATGTCTCGCCGCGCATGCCGGCACCGGAATTGTTCCGCCTGTTCCGCCAGGGTGCACCGCATTTTGCGGTGGTCGGCCAGCCCGGCCGGAAGCCGGTCGGCTTCCTGACACTGGACAATTTGCTCGGTGCGCTGGTCGGTGAAATCCGCGATGAATTCCGCCAGAACGATCAGGACTGGAGTCGTCTGGATGACGGCACGCTGGTCGGCAAGGGCAGCCTGCCGATTTACACGCTCGAACGCATCCTTGCCATCGACATCGAAAACGAAGCGCTCGACCTCGACGATATCGATTCGGTCGGCGGCCTCGTGATGGCCAAGCTGGGCGACATACCGACCGAAGGCCAGCGTATCGCATTCGACCAGTTCGACGTGATGGTCAAAAAAATGACTGGCCCGCGCATCGTGCTGGTCTATGTTTTCCCGAAGCAGGTCGATGTCGATGAATTCGGCCTGTCGGGCTGATCACTCTCTTTTTATTTTTTTACGATAACGACCATGACCCAAGACGAACTCAAACAAGCGGTCGCCCGCGCCGCCCTCGACTATGTGGTTGACGGTGACATCATCGGTGTCGGCACCGGCTCCACCGCGAATTTTTTCATTGATGCGCTGGCCGGTATCAAGCACCGCATCAAGGGTGCCGTCGCGTCTTCCGAAGGTACTGCCGAACGGCTGATGGCGCATGGCATCACCGTGGTCGACCTCAATGATGTCACGTCGATGTCGGTCTATATCGACGGGGCGGATGAGATCACCAGCGCCGGCGCGATGATCAAGGGCGGCGGCGCGGCACTGACGCGCGAAAAAATCGTCGCCTCGGTCGCGACAAAATTCATCTGCATCGCTGATGGCTCCAAGCTGGTCGATGTGCTGGGCGCGTTCCCGTTGCCGGTCGAAGTCATCCCGATGGCGCAGGCCGTGGTTATGCGCAAGCTGGCCGCACTGGGCGGCACGCCCCGTTTGCGCGTCAAGGATGGCCAGACGGTGCTGACCGATAACGGCAATATCATCATCGATGTGCTTGGCCTGCAGATCACCGATCCGGTCGCGATGGAGCTGGCAATCAATGCGATTGTCGGTGTCGTGACGGTGGGATTGTTTGCGGCGCGGGGTGCGGATGTGGCGTTGCTGGGGACGGCGGATGGGGTGCGGACGCTGGTGTTTTAAGGGCCGTTTTCAGGGCGCTTGGTGCAATGCCCTTCGGTTATTGCACTCTACGTTAGTCCCGTAGGGTGCAATAACCGAAGGGCATTGCACCGTGTCAATCAATCCGCTGGCGGTACATAGCCTACGGCCGCATCGGCACCATCACCAAAGAAATGCTTTTCCATTTGCGTCGCCAGATATTTGCGGGCGCGCAGGTCGGCCAGGTTCAGGCGGTTTTCATTGACCAGCATGGTCTGATGCTTGAGCCAGGCGGCCCAGGCTTCTTTCGAGACGGTCTCCCAGAGTCGCTTGCCGAGTTCGCCCGGGTACGGTGGAAAATCCAGGCCTTCGGCTTCCTTGTCGAGTTTGATGCAGTGAATCATGCGTGCCATGTGTGTTTCCTTGTGCGATTGAATGAGGGGGAGGGCTGGTTCAGAGTGTCTTGACCAGCACCAGTGATTTGCGCTGCCAGTTATACATGTGCTGGCGATCTTTGGGTAAGGCGTCGACCGAGGCCGCCACGAAGCCGCGCTTGAGAAACCAGTGCGCGGTACGGGTCGTCAGCACGAACAGTTTCTTGAAGCCCTGTGCGCGCGCGCGGTTTTCCATGTGCTTGAGGATGCGTTCGCCGTCGCCTTGCGCCTGCACTTCCGGGTTCACCGTCAGGCAGGCCATCTCGGCCATTTTTTCGGCCGGGAACGGGTACAGCGCAGCGCAGCCGAAGATCACGCCATCGTGTTCGATCACTGAAAAATTCTCGACTTCGCGCTCGATGAGTTCACGACCGCGCTTGACCAGCGTGCCATCGTTTTCGAGCGGTTCGATCAGCTTGAGGATGCCACCGACGTCTTCGATGGTCGCTTCGCGCAGGGTTTCGAGGTTTTGGTACGAGATCATCGTGCCGACGCCATCATGCGTGAACAATTCCAGCAAGGCCGAGCCGTCGAGTGCAAACGGCACGATGTGCGCGCGGGCGACGCCACCGTTGCAGGCCTTGATCGCATGCTGCAAATAGAACGAGGCATCGCTCGGCAGAAAGCCGGCCCCGAGCACGGCTTCGGCCTGGTGCGATGACAGCTCGCGGATATCTTCGCCTGCGGCATCGATCATCATCGGGATTTCGCTGATGAAGATCAGCTTGTCGGCGCGTAGCGCGATGGCCGCAGCGACGGCGACGTCTTCCATGGTCAGGTTGAAGATCTCGCCGGTCGGCGAAAAACCCAGCGGCGACAACAACACCAGGCCGCCGGCATCAAGGATCGGATGGATGGTTTCGTACGCGACCTTGCGCGCCACGCCGGTCAGTTCGAGGTCGACGCCATCGATCACGCCTAGCGGTTTGGCGGTGACGAAATTACCGGAGATGATGCGGATCGCCGCGTGTGCCATCGGCGTGTTCGGCAAGCCCTGGCTGAACGCGGCTTCGATATCAAGGCGCAATTCGCCGGCGGCTTCTTTGGCGCATTCGAGGGCGGCACTGTCGGTGATGCGCAAGCCGTTATGAAAACGCTCCTTGGCATTGCGCAGCGCAAGCTGTTCGGCCACTTGCGGGCGCGAGCCATGGACGATGACGACCTTGATGCCGAGCGCGTGTAGCAGTGATAGATCCTGGGCCAGTACGGGCAATGCACCGGCAAGCACCAGTTCTCCGGGGAACGCCACCACGAAGGTCTTGTTGCGGAAGGCATGGATGTAGGGTGCGACTGAGCGCAACCACTGGACGAACTCAATGGGGGTTTGCATGTTGCGCATTATAATTCGCTCCGCCATGACATCCCCCCAACCGATACAAAAAAGTCCGCCCGGCGATCGCGCCCGCCGACCTTCCCGCCCGCCTGCCGGTTCCGTCCGCCCTGCGCCCGTGCGCAATCGGCTGCCGCCGATTACCTATCCCGAAGAATTGCCGGTCTCGGGCCGGCGCGAAGATATCGCTGCCGCGCTGCGCCAGCATCAGGTCATCATCGTCTGCGGTGAAACCGGTTCCGGCAAAACCACCCAGCTGCCGAAGATCTGCCTCGAACTCGGACGCGGCCTGACCGGCATGATCGGCCACACGCAACCGCGCCGGATTGCCGCCTCGGCGACAGCCAAGCGGATTGCGCAGGAACTCAATTCGCCGCTGGGCGAGCTGGTCGGTTTCAAGGTGCGCTTCACCGACACGCTGTCGGCCGGCGCGTGGATCAAGCTGATGACCGACGGCATCCTGCTGGCAGAAACCCAGACCGATCCGCTGCTGCGCCAGTACGACACCATCATCATCGACGAGGCCCACGAGCGCAGCCTGAACATTGATTTCCTGCTCGGCTACCTCAAGCAATTGCTGCCGAAGCGGCCTGACCTGAAGATCATCATCACCTCGGCCACGATCGATGCCGACCGCTTCGCGCGCCACTTCGGCAGCGACGACAAACCGGCACCGGTGATCGAAGTCTCGGGGCGTTTGTATCCGGTTGAAATCCGCTACCGTCCGGTCGATTCGACCGACCGCAGCGAGGTCAAACCCGGCGGCGTCCAGAGCAATGCGCAAAAGGAACGCGGCCAGCGCGACCTGATGGAAGCGCTGACCGAAGCCGTCGATGAACTGTGCCGGATCGGCTCCGGCGACGTGCTGGTGTTCCTGCCCGGCGAGCGCGAAATCCGTGACGCCGCCGAAGCCTTGCGCAAGCACCATCCGCCGCATGTCGAGATCCTGCCGCTGTTTGCGCGACTGTCCGCGCAAGAGCAGGAGCGGGTTTTTAAACCGTCCGGCGCGCGTCGCATTGTGCTGGCGACTAACGTCGCCGAGACTTCGCTGACGGTGCCGGGTATTCGTTACGTGGTCGATGCCGGTCTGGCGCGCGTGAAACGGTACAGCTACAGGAATAAGGTCGAACAACTGCAGATCGAAGCGGTTGCGCAGTCTGCCGCCAACCAGCGCGCCGGTCGTTGCGGCCGCGTCGCCGCCGGCGTCTGCATCCGCCTGTACGAAGAAAAAGATTATCTGGCGCGCCCCGCCTTCACCGAGCCGGAGATCCTGCGCTCGTCGCTGGCCTCGGTCATCTTGCGCATGAAGTCGCTGCACCTGACCGATGTCGAGACCTTCCCGTTCATCGAACCGCCACCGGGGCGGGCGATCGCCGATGGCTACCAGTTGCTGCAGGAGTTGGGCGCGGTCGATGACAATAATGACTTGACGCCAACCGGTCGCCAGCTCGGCAAATTGCCGCTGGACCCGCGCGTCGGCCGCATGATCCTGGCCGCGCTCGATAACGTCTGTTTGCGCGAAGTGCTGATCATTGCGTCGGCGCTGTCGGTGCAAGACCCGCGCGACCGGCCACTGGAAGTGCAGGCCGCCGCCGACCTCGCGCACAAGAAATTCGCTGATGAGAAATCCGAATTTTCGAGCTACCTGAAAATCTGGAGCTGGTTCGAAGAGGCCATCGAGCACAAGAAAACCAATCGCCAGTTGCAGGACAGTTGCCGCGCCAATTTCCTGTCGCAGATGCGTTTGCGCGAATGGCGCGACGTGCATTCGCAATTGCTGACCATCGTCAAGGAGCAGGGCTGGCGCCTAAACGAGACACTGACCACCTACGAGAACCTGCACTCGGCGCTGCTGACCGGCTTGCTCGGCAATGTCGGTTTCAAGTCCGACGAAGACACGCATTACCTCGGCGCACGTGCGATCAAGTTCCATATCTGGCCCGGTTCCAGCCTGCTCAAAAAAGCCGGCAAGTGGATTATGGCTGCCGAGCTGGTCGATACCACGCGCTTGTATGCGCGCTGCGTCGCGCAGATCCAGCCGGAATGGCTGGAGCGCGTTGGCGCGCATCTGCTGAAAAAATCGTATGGCGAACCGCACTGGGAAAAGCGCACCGCGCAGGTCACCGCGTCCGAGCGCGCGACGCTGTACGGACTGGTGGTGTACAGCCAGCGCCGCATCAATTTCGGCCTGATCAATCCGGTCGAGGCGCGCGAGATTTTTATCCGCGATGCGCTGGTCGGCGGCGAGTTCGATACCCGCGCCCCGTTCTTCGCCTTCAACAACAACCTGATCCGCGAGATCGAAAACCTCGAACACAAATCGCGCCGGCTCGATGTGCTGGTCGACGATGAATTGATCGCGGCGTTCTACGACAAGATGCTGCCGGCCGACATCTGCAATGGCATCAGCTTCGAGAAGTGGCACAAGGACGCGACCCGCGCCGAACCGAAACTGCTGTACCTGAACCGCGATGACCTGATGCGGCACGAAGCGGCCGGCATCACCACCGACCTGTTTCCGAAACTGCTGCCGGGCATCGGCATCGAGATGCCGCTGGCGTATCACTTCGAACCCGGCACGCCGCGCGATGGCGTCACGCTGACGGTGCCGCTGTTCGCGCTGAACCAGCTGTCGGCAGCGCGCTGCGACTGGCTGGTGCCGGGCATGCTAAAAGAAAAAGTCCATCTGCTGCTGAAGTCGATGCCGCAAAAACTGCGCCGCAATTGCGTGCCGCTGCCGCATTACGCCGCGGCTTTTCTGGACCGGGTCAGCGAGCAAAAAACCTTTGGTCGCGGCAGCCTGATTGAAGCGATTATTGCCGACGTGCGCGTGCATGCGCACATCACGCCGCTGCTCAGCGACTTCAAGGCCGAGACCTTGCCGGCGCATCACTTCATGAATTTCAAGGTGGTCGACGAGCATGGCCGGCAGCTTGAAATGGGCCGCAACCTGAGTGCGCTGCAAGCCGAATTCGGTGGCCAGGCGCGCGAGAGTTTCCAGAAAATCGCCGAGTCGACCGCGATCACGAACGTACCGGTGGCGCAGGCCAAAGTGCTTGGAAAATCGATGCAGCCAGCCGTGTCAGTCGTTGCCTCGACAGCCGCGCCAACCCAGCACCAGAAGCTGACCGCGTGGACCTTCGGTGAATTGCCCGAGCTACTTGAAATCCAGCAGGGCAAGCTGACGCTGATCGGCTTTCCGGCTTTGGTCGACAAGGGCGCGCATTGCGACCTCGAAGTTTTCGATGATCCGACCGAAGCCGCGCGCATCCATCGTGGCGGCTTGCGGCGTTTGCTGGCGCTGCAGTTGCGCGAGCAGCTCAAGTACCTCGAAAAGAATATCCCCGGCCTGCAGCAGATGGGCATGCAATTTATGGCGCTCGGCTCGCAGGAAGAACTGCGCGACCAGATCATCGAGGCCGGCCTGGAGCGGGCCTGCCTGCAGGAGCCGTTGCCGCGCACGGCCATCGAATTCGATGCCCGCAAGGAAGCCGGCAAGTCGCGTCTCGGTTTACTGGTCAATGAAATCGCGCGGCTGGTCGGGTTGATCCTGACCGAGTACCACGCGCTGCCGAAGAAGCTGCAAGGCGCCAAGGGACACGCTGCCACTGTGGCTGATATCCAGGCGCAATTGCAGGGACTGGTCGGCAAGCGCTTCGTGACCGAGACCAGCTACACCAGCCTGACCCAGTTCCCGCGTTACCTGAAAGCGGTCAATGTCCGGCTGGAAAAGTTGCGCATCGATCCGTCGCGTGATGTCCGCTGGATGACCGAGTGGCAGCAGGCCGCCTTGCTGTGGCAGCGCGGCCTGAAAGAAAAACAGACCGGCCGCACGGCGGACCCGAAGATGGCGGAATTCCGCTGGTTGCTGGAAGAGTTGCGCGTATCGCTGTTTGCGCAGGAATTGAAAACGCCGATGCCGGTGTCGGCCAAGCGGCTGCAGAAGGTGTGGGAGTCGATGCAGCGGTAGATCTACCTTGTTTTGAAGTACGCGGTAACGCTGACGCGGTCGGGTTAGCTTTGCAGCAGTGCACTGACTTGCTGTTGCAGGCGTGTGGTCGCGGGTGCTTGCTGATCTGCCGGCAACTTACGGATTTTGCCTGCCAGCCCGCACAATGCATTGCGCTGATGATGCGCCGGCAGTGTCTGTACCTGGCGCGCAATCGCATCGAAGGCGGCGGTGCGCCGGCCTTCGGGCAAGACACCAAGATGCCGGATCAGGCCAGGCAGCGTGCGTCCTTGCGCGTCGGTATCCAGCGTCAGCGTCCTGGCGTGTACGGCATGAAACTGACCGGCATCCTTGCCACTGGCGGGAAGCGCACGGGTCAGCGCCGGCAAGGCGATGGTCCGGCCCGCTTGCGGCAACCGGTCAATACTGGTGGCGAGAGCGGCGAAACCGCTGCGGCGTGCGCTGGTGGGTAAGGTGCGCAGGCGCGCTGCCAGTGCGGTTAGTACGCGGGCTTGCTGGTCGACGGGCAGCCGTTTTGTCATGGCCAGCATCAGACGGAAGGCGTCGGCCTGGCGCGTCTGACTGAGTTGTGGAAGCTGGCGCGCCTGCGCTTGCAGTTCACGCGCCTGGCTATCCGGGGACAGCGTATCGGTGCGGACAATATCAAGAAAAAACCGCGCGGCGCGCGCCACAGCCATCGGATTATCCGGCGTGCGGTGTGCTGTATGACGGTGTAGTTCGGCTTGGCGAGGCGAGGCAGGCAGCGGCTTAGTGAGGGTGTTTTTTGCGCGTAGCGTCGCGTCGAGTGCCGTTCTGAGTTGCCTGCTGCGCAGCTGTCCGGCGCGTTGCGGCAAGCGATTATCGGGATTTTTTTGTGATGCTTGATCAAGAGGGGGCGGGTTCGCCATCCCGGCCGGGAGAGCGCGGGCGGTCCGAACGGAGGGCAATGCAGGGTGCAGTGAGTGTGTTCGCATGATCGGATCCCATCGCTTATCAAAGTGGCTCACCGTCAGTGGCATCGGCGCGATCTAGGTTCCAACTCTTTTAGGTCGATAACGGGTGCCGATGTGGCGGGGTTCAAACAACTTTTCTGTGAGCGACTACACTGCCCCCCTGTCGCGGAGCGGTGAACCTGGCGCTCCCGGCCAACTTTTAGTTTGGAAATCATGGACAGCATCGACCTCGACGTACTCAAAACCTGTGACCAGTGGCTGCGTGACGGTCACCGTTGCGAACTCGTTACCGTGATCCGCACCTGGGGTTCCAGCCCGCGTCCGCAGGGCGCAACGCTGGCCATTTGTGATGACGGCCGGGTGGTCGGTTCGGTCTCCGGTGGCTGCATCGAAGACGACCTGATCGCGCGCGTGCGTAGCGAAGGCATTACCCGCACCGTGCCCGAAATCGTGACTTACGGCATCACCGCCGATGAAGCGCACCGCTTCGGCTTGCCCTGCGGCGGCACCATCGAACTGGCGCTGGAGCCCTTGTCGGCGCAAAGCCGGATCGGCGAATTGCTGGCACGGCTGGCACAACATGAACTGGTCGCGCGCCGGCTTGACCTGTCCAGTGGCGCGGTGGAATTGTCCCTCGCCGACGCCGGTGCAGGCCTGCTGCATAGCGCCACGGCATTGACGACGATTCACGGACCGCGCTGGCGCTTGCTGATCATCGGTGCCGGCCAGCTGTCGAGCTTTCTGGCGCAGATCGCACTCGGCATGGAGTACCACGTGACCGTCTGCGATCCGCGCGAAGAATACCGCGCCGGCTGGCAGGTGCACGGCGTCGAAGTGCAGCACATGATGCCGGACGACCTCGTCATGGCCATGCAGCTCGACAGTCGCAGTGCCGTTGTGGCCCTGACGCATGATCCGAAACTCGATGACCTGGCACTGATGGAAGCCCTGAAGTCCGAGGCGTTCTATGTCGGTGCCATTGGTTCGCGTGTCAACAATGCCAAGCGTCGCGAACGGCTGGCATTGTTCGATGTCACGCCGGCCCAGATCGACAAACTGCATGGCCCGATCGGGCTGTACATCGGCAGCAAGACACCGTCCGAGATCGCCATTTCCATCCTGGCCGAGCTCACTGCCGTCAAGAACGGTGTGCTATTGCCGGCCTCGGCACAGGTCGCCCAAGCCAAGCAGGATGCCGAAATACTGGCGTCGGCAGCGGCCTGCAGCATCGACTGACGACGTGACAACGCCCCGCCTGACGGTCTCGACAGCGCTGCTGCTGACCGTGCCACCGCTGATGTGGGCCGGCAATGCCATCGTCGGCAGGCTGGTGCACGAGATGGTGCCGCCGATGACGCTCAACCTGTTGCGCTGGGTGATTGCTTTCCTGATCCTGTTGCCGCTGGCCGGCTCCGTGCTGCGGCCCGTCAGTGCGCTCTGGCGCAGCTGGCGGCGCTTTGCGTTGCTGGGTTTGCTGGGCATCGGACTGTACAACTCGCTGCAATATCTGGCGCTGCAAAGCTCGACGCCCATCAACGTCACACTGGTGGCGGCCGGCATGCCGGTCTGGATGATGCTGGTTGGCGGGCTATTTTTTGGCGCGACCGTCAGACGCCGGCAAATGCTGGGAGCGGCGCTGTCGATTGCCGGCGTGCTGCTGGTGCTCAGTCGTGGCGACTGGCATCAGTTGCTGAGGTTGCAGCTGGTGCCGGGTGACCTGTTCATGATCGCCGCGACGATTGCCTGGTCGTTCTATAGCTGGCTGCTGATGGTGCCGGACGAACCGACAGAAATCCGCAGCAACTGGGCGGCATTCCTGCTGGCGCAAGTGAGTTTTGGTGTGGTCTGGTCGGGGCTGTTCACGACGATCGAATGGCGCATCAGCGAGCCGCACATCGCTATGAGCTGGACGCTGGCGGCGGCGGTACTGTTTGTCGCGGTCGGGCCGGCGCTCATTGCGTTTCGTTGCTGGGGTGCCGGCGTGCAGCGGGCCGGACCCACCGTAGCCGGATTTTTCAGCAACCTCACGCCGCTGTTTGCGGCGCTGATGTCATCGGTCTTTCTGGGGGAACTGCCGCATGTGTATCACTTTGCGGCGTTCGGGCTGATCGTCGGCGGCATTGTGCTGTCGTCGATGCGCTGACCGGTCTTTCAAACACTCAGGCCAGCGCTTCCTTGGCCGCCTGTTCCGGTGTCAGGCCATCGTAGAACTGGTCGGTGAACCACTCGACTTCGTCTTCGATATGTTCCTGTGCCTGCGCCAGTGTCGCGCCGCCGGCCACCAGAAAACCTTCGACTTCGGTGCACCACTGGATCAGTGCCAGCGTGTCGGGATCGAGTACTTCTTCTTTCTTGGCCATGGTGTTTCCTTGGTAATTGGGGAGGAGGGTTGCCGGATGAATTCGGCGTGCGTATTTTCTCATGGTTGCTTCCGGCCGGGCCAGAGATGACATGCCCCGGCATCCTTCCATATCGGCTGCTACAGGTGGCTAAGTGCGGAGGAAATTGCAACAGATACGCCCTTGTAAGGTGCTTTTTGCAATATTGCCAACGTGTAGCCCTATGTGGTTTGCCGTACGCAGTGCCGGACGGTGTGCATGCTATCTTGCGAATAGAAATTTCACCTCGAGGAGACACAATGAATGCAATCCGACTGCTGGGCGCAGCCCTGATTATTGCCGGCGTCCTGGGCCTCGCCTACGGCGGCTTCAGCTATACCAAGGAAACTCAGGCCGTAAAAATAGGACCGATGGAACTCAACGTAAAAGAAAAAAAAGACGTCAACATTCCGATGTGGGCCGGGATTGCCGCCATCGTGGCCGGTGGGTTGATGGTGGCAGCCGGCGGGAAAAAGGGCTGATGGCAGACTGAGGCTTGCCTCGAACGCAGCATTGTTCGGGTGAAATCGTCAGGCGAAGGCATACCGGCGAGATCGCCCGTCCGCCGCCGGTCCATCAGTACCGACGGTCTCGACCTGAATGATGTCTGATTGGCGAGGCGTGGCGGTAGCGCTGCGGTCTGTAATTGGCGCTACGATTTTTTGTGCAAGGTGTTCCGGGGCAAGGTGCGGGTGCCGGCGCGTGACGGATGGTCAGCCGTGCCGGCAATTAGGACGAAGTGCAAGACGACTTTTCACGTAAAATCCCGATTTGGCATTTTGCCTGCTGTTGTATCGGCACTTCGCTGCACCGGTACAGCGCCCGCCACCCACCGCACCATCACTGCCCGAGAAAACAATGAGCATCAAGTCCGACACATGGATCCGCCGCATGGCCGCCGAAACCGGCATGATCGAACCGTTCGAGCCGAACCAGGTGCGCGAAGCCAATGGCCAGAAAATCGTTTCCTACGGCACCTCGTCGTACGGCTACGACATCCGCTGCGCCGATGAATTCAAGATCTTCACCAACATCAACTCAACCATCGTCGACCCGAAGAACTTCGATGAAAAATCCTTCGTCGATATCAAGAGCGATGTCTGCATCATTCCGCCGAACTCATTTGCGCTGGCCCGGACGATGGAGTATTTCCGGATACCACGCAGCGTATTGACCATCTGCCTCGGTAAATCGACTTATGCGCGTTGCGGCATCATCGTCAACGTCACGCCGTTCGAGCCGGAATGGGAAGGCTACGTCACGCTGGAGTTTTCCAACACGACGCCATTGCCCGCCAAAATTTATGCCGGCGAAGGCTGCGCCCAGGTGCTGTTCTTCGAAGCCGATGAAGTCTGCGAGACCTCGTACAAGGACCGCAACGGCAAATACCAGGGACAGCGCGGCGTGACCTTGCCGAGGGCTTGACGCCGGCGATTGATCCACTACAAGTAGCAAGGTCGCGTGTGCGACACTTTGCCGCGCGCGTCTGTCCAAGTAGCTTTGTCAACTGTCCGGATAGGCAATGAAAGTACTTGAATACATCGGCCTCGATACCAACGCGGTCACTGCCGCCTATCGCAAGGTCGTGGCCGCCATCGAGCGCGATGATTTTTCGGCTGCGCAGGTCAAGAAACTGGTCAGCCTCAGTCACGGCAAGTTTTATCGCGCCAAGCTTGGCGACGCCGACCGCTTGCTGTTTTCGCTGGTGCGGCATGGCGAGCAGGTCTGTGCGCTGATGCTCGAAGTGATCCTCAATCACGACTATGACAAGTCCCGTTTCCTGCGCGGTGCGCGTGTCGACGAAGCGCGCATTCCGGATCTCGACATTCCCGAAGCACTGCGTGAGGCCCAACCGCTGCGCTATCTGCATCCCGATTCGCTCACTATCCATTTGCTCGACAAGCCGATCTCGTTCGATGCGGCGCAAGAAGACATTTACCGTCAGTCGCCGCCGCTGATCGTGGTCGGCAGCGCCGGCAGCGGCAAGACCGCGCTGACCCTCGAAAAACTCAAGCAGGTCAGCGGCGAGGTGCTGTATGTCACGCACTCGGCTTTCCTCGCCCGCAACGCCCGTGATCTGTATTACGCCAACGGCTACGAGCAGCCCGGCCAGGAAGCGATCTTTTTGTCGTACCGCGAATTCATCGAATCGATCCGGGTGCCGCCCGGACGCGACGCGCAATGGCGCGATTTTGCAGGCTGGTTCGAACGCGTGCGGGTCGGCTTCAAGGGCATCGATGCGCATCAGGCCTTCGAAGAAATCCGCGGTGTCATCACGGCCGGCAGCGCTGGCGTGCTCGATCGCGCAGCTTATCTGGCGCTGGGTGTCCGGCAGTCGATTTTCAGTGACGAGCAGCGCCCGGCGCTCTACGACCTGTTCGATAAATACCGCGTCTGGCTCGACGGGAGCGGCCTGTTCGATGTCAACCTGGTGGCGCAGCAATGGCAAGCGCTGGCCGCGCCGCGCTATGACTTCGTCGTCATTGACGAGGTGCAGGACCTGACCGCCGTGCAGCTCGCGCTGGTGTTGCGCACATTGAAGCAGCCCGGCCGGTTCCTGCTGTGCGGCGACTCGAACCAGATCGTCCATCCGAACTTTTTTTCGTGGGCTACCGTGCGCAGCGTGTTCTGGCACGATCCGGCGCTGGCCGAGCGCCAGGCGCTGCGCGTGCTGACCGCCAATTTCCGCAATGGCACCGAAGCCACCCGCGTGGCTAACCAGCTGCTGAAGATCAAGCAGCAGCGTTTCGGCTCGATCGACCGCGAGAGCAATTTCCTGGTCAGCAGTGTCGGCGGCACGACCGGGCAAGTCGCGCTGATGGCCGACAAGGACAACGTCAAGCGCGACCTCGATCGCCAGACCCGCCAGTCGACCCGCTTTGCGGTGCTGGTCATGCGCGATGAAGACAAGCCCGCTGCGCGCCAGCATTTCGGCACGCCCTTGCTGTTCTCCATCCATGAAGCCAAGGGGCTCGAGTACGACAACATCGTGCTGTACCGCTTTGTCTCGGATCATCGCGCCGAGTTTGCCGGCATCGCCGACGGCGTCGACAAGCAGGCGCTCGACATCGACACGCTGGACTACCGGCGTGCGCGCGACAAGACCGACAAGTCGTTGGAGGTCTATAAATTTTTCGTCAATGCGCTGTATGTGGCGCTGACGCGGGCGATCTCGAACCTGTATCTGGTCGAGTCCGATGTCTGCCATCCGTTGTTCGATCTACTCGACCTGGCCGCCGGCGGCGCGGTACAAGTCGAGGCCGGTCGCTCGTCGATGGAAGACTGGCAGAAGGAAGCGCACAAGCTCGAACTGCAAGGCAAGCAAGAGCAAGCCGAAGCGATCCGGCGCGACATCCTGCGTCAGGCTGCCGTGCCGTGGCCGGTCTTCGATACCGGCAAGACGCGCGAATTGATGGAGAAAGTCTTGCGTGACCACGTGCCCGGCAACAAGCAGCGTCAGCAGCTCTATGACATCGCTACCTGCTTCGATTTGCCGCTACTGGCGCAGTGGCTGGTGGTCGAGGCCAGGTTCGATGTGGCCAAAAATTTTGCGGCGCAACGCACCGCGTTGCAGGGCAAGAGCTATTCGCCGTATTTTACGAATCACATCAAGGACGTGCTGCGCCAGTGCGATCAGTACGGCGTTGATCACCGCCTGCCGCTGAACCAGACACCGCTGATGGTGGCAGCGATCGCCGGCAATATCGCGCTGGCCGGCGCCTTGCTCGACCGTGGTGCCGACCGCGAGGCCGTCGATCACTACGGCTGGAATGCGCTGCACTGGGCCATGCGCGAAGCCTTCCGCGACAAGGACTTCGCACGCGGCCCGTTCGCTGCCCTGTATGAATTGCTGGCACCATCCTCGATCGATGTCAGCAGCGGAGACCGGCTGGTGCGTATCGATCGGCATCTGGCCGAATATTTGCTGTTCCAGACGATGTGGGTGCTGTTTTCGTCGCGTTTTACGCAGCCCCAGCGGCGACGGTATGCGGCCTTCGAGTCGGCCGCCATCCTCGACGCGTGGCAGCACATGCCAGCCAACGTAGTCCGGCCCGAGCGCCGCCAGCGCCAGCATATTTCCAGTGTGCTGTCACGCAACGAAGTCGAGCGCGACTATGCCCACAACCGGGCCTTGTTCGTGCGGGTGATGCAGGGTTGGTACCAGTTCAATCCGCAGTTGCGGGTGCGCCGCAACCTGCAGGGCAGTGATACCTGGGTGCCGGTGTTCGAGGCCTTGAACCTGCCGCTGATTGGCGAGTTTGCCGCGCCGTTTCTGGCCGATCGCATCGCTGCCTATCTGCAGGCAGGCTGATCAGCACAACCTGATTAGCGTGTGCAGTCCGGTCAGCCTGAGCTCGCATAAAACAAGCCTGCGAGGCCGACTCCGCCCGGAGCCGGCTGGCCGGATCTACTTGCGCACGCAATCCACGAAGTAGCCGCGCTTGCCATCCACCTCGCGCGTCACCAGACCATGCACATCGGTCTCGAAGCCCGGAAACTTCTCATTGAAATCCCGCGCGAATTTCAGGTAATCGACGATGGTCTTGTTGAAGCGCTCGCCAGGAATCAGCAGAGGAATACCCGGCGGATAAGGCGTCAGCAGGATAGACGTGACACGACCTTCGAGTTCGTCGATCGGTACCCGGTCGATTTCGCGGTGCGCCATCATTGCAAACGCATCCGACGGTTTCATCGCCGGCTGCATGTCCGACAGATACATCTCGGTAGTCAGGCGCGCGATATCGTAGGCCTTGTAAAAATCATGGATCTGCTGGCACAAATCGCGCAGGCCGATGCGCTCGTAGCGTGGATTGGCTGCCGCAAATTCGGGCAGGATGCGCCACAGCGGCTGGTTTTTGTCATAGTCGTCCTTGAACTGCTGCAATGCGGTCAGCAGCGTGTTCCAGCGACCCTTGGTGATGCCGATCGTGAACATGATGAAGAACGAATACAGCCCGCACTTCTCGATGATCACGCCATGCTCGGCCAGGTACTTGGTGACGATCGACGCCGGGATGCCGGTCTCGCCGAACTTGCCGTCGAGCGACAGGCCCGGGTTGACGATGGTGGCCTTGATCGGGTCGAGCATGTTGAAGCCCGGCGCGAGGTTACCGAATCCATGCCAGTCGTCTTCGGCGCGGATCATCCAGTCGTCGCGCTCGCCGATGCCGTCTTCGGAAAAGGTGTCCGGTCCCCAGACCTGGAACCACCAGTCGTGGCCCCATTCGAGGTCGATCTTTTTCATCGCACGGCGGAAGTCCAGCGCTTCGAGAATGCTTTCCTCGACCAGCGCAGTACCGCCCGGTGCTTCCATCATCGCCGCCGCGACATCGAGCGAAGCGATGATCGAATATTGCGGTGAGGTCGAGGTGTGCATCAGGTAAGCCTCGTTGAAGGCATCCTGGTCGAGTTTCACGGATTCGGATTCGCGCACCAGGATTTGCGAGGCCTGTGACAGGCCGGCCAGCAACTTGTGCGTCGATTGCGTCGAAAAAATCATCGACTTCTTGGCGCGCGGGCGGTCCTTGCCGATCGCGTGCATGTCCTTGTAGAAGTCATGGAAGGTCGCATGCGGCAACCATGCTTCGTCAAAATGCAGCGTATCGATTTCGCCGTCAAGCATCTGCTTGAGGGTTTCGACGTTGTAGATCACGCCGTCGTAAGTCGATTGCGTGATGGTCAGGATGCGCGGTTTCTTGTTCTTGGCTTCGCGCGCAAACGGATTGGCTTCGATCTTCTTGCGGATGTTTTCCATCGTGAATTCCGACAGCGGAATCGGGCCGATGATGCCGAGGTGATTGCGCGTTGGCATCAGGAATACCGGGATCGCACCGGTCATGATGATCGCGTGCAGGATCGACTTGTGGCAGTTGCGATCGACCACGACGATGTCGCCCGGCGCGACCGTCGAATGCCAGACCATCTTGTTGCTGGTGCTGGTGCCGTTGGTGACGAAGTAGCAGTGGTCGGCATTGAAGATGCGTGCCGCGTTGCGTTCGCTGGCAGCGACCGGACCGGTATGGTCGAGCAGCTGGCCGAGTTCTTCGACAGCATTGCAGACGTCGGCGCGCAGCATGTTCTCGCCAAAAAATTGATGAAACATCTGGCCGATCGGCGACTTCAAAAATGCTACGCCGCCCGAGTGACCCGGGCAATGCCATGAGTACGAACCGTCATTGGCGTAATGCACCAACGCGCGGAAGAACGGGGGCGACAGGCCATCGAGGTAGGACTTGGCTTCGCGGATGATGTGGCGCGCGACGAATTCCGGTGTGTCTTCGAACATGTGGATGAAGCCGTGCAGTTCGCGCAGGATATCGTTGGGGATATGGCGCGAGGTGCGGGTTTCGCCGTACAGGTAAATCGGGATGTCGGCATTCTTGTGGCGGATTTCGGCGACGAAGGCGCGCAGCGATTTGAGCGCGTGGTCGGTTTCTTCGTGCGAACCGGCACCGAACTCTTCATCGTCGATGGAGAGGATAAAAGCAGAGGCACGTGATTGCTGTTGCGCGAACTGCGACAGGTCGCCGTAGCTGGTCACGCCGAGCACTTCCATGCCTTCTTTTTCCATCGCATCGGCGAGGGCGCGGATGCCCAGGCCGGAGGTGTTTTCAGAGCGGAAGTCCTCGTCGATGATGACGATAGGGAAGCGGAATTTCATGTGTTCTCCAGTGGCCGTATGGGTCACGCGGCAAGTGAGGCGCACCGCAGGTCGGGGTACGCCGTGAATCGGTAAATTGCCGACAAAATACGGGAACGCGAATTCTCGCAGAAATAGGACGATGGCGGGATGTCCGTTACGTGACATCGCGCCGTGCCGGACACCGGCTTAGTGCGCTGCGCCCAGCAAATGCGGGTACCAGGCCAGCACACCGAGACCAAGGCCGACAGCTGCAATGCCGTAGGCAAGATACTGCATCCAGCGCCGCCGCGTCAGCAGTGTGATTGCTGCCAGAGAAATTGCGATCTGCTCGGCCGTGGTGGCCAGGGCCCAGCGGTGGTGTTCATGCATTTGCGCTTCGGACTGCGCGTTGAAGTCGAGCGAGGCTGCTTCCAGTTTTTCGGCGGCTTTCTTGATCTCTTCTTTTTCGGATTTGTAGCGCGCAGCGTCTGCTTTGTACTTCTCGACGTTGACGCCCGGCAGCGACATCGCCAGTTCGGCCAGGTTTTGCTTGTTCGATTTGGCCTGGTAATAATTCCACTGATTCGAGGCTTCGGTTTTCTTGATGGCGGCATCGTTCTTGAGCATCGCCGCATTGTTCTGCGTGGCACCGCCCAGGTAGCCAAACAGCGCGCCGACCGTGGCCAGAATTGCCGTCATGACCGCGATGCGGCCCGAAAATTTGTCGCCGTCGTGACCGGCGTGTTCGACCGCGTGATCGTGGGGTCCGTGGACATGAAAACCGTCTGACATGATTAACCTTTCTGGCGTTGGTAAGTGACGAAGGCGAAATCGAATCCGTTCGATATCGACTGGTGGGGTTCGCGTGCGGTGGCAACCCATTCTGCCTGATCGATCGCCGGGAAGAACGCATCGCACTCAAAGCGCTGGTTGATTTCGGTAATGATCAAACGGTCAGCCAGCGGCAGCGCCAACCGGTAGATTTCTGCACCGCCGATGACGAAGACCTCGGCCGCCTGCGGCAAGTCCAGTGCCGCCTGCAGCGAGGCGACGGTCTCGACGCCTTCGTGCTGCCAGTCCGGGTTGCGGCTGATGACGATGTTGCGGCGGTTTGGTAGCGGCCGGCCGATCGACTCGAAGGTCTTGCGGCCCATCAGGATCGGATGGCCGGTGGTGGTGCGCTTGAAATGGGCCAGATCTTCCGGCAGTTTCCACGGCAACGTGTTGCGGATGCCGATGCCGCCGGCGTTATCGGTGGCGACAATCAGGGTCAGAGTAGTCATGGGGCGTCTGGGTTTCCGGCAGGCAAAGTGAGCGGGTCGCACGCGATGCGGGATCGCACGTGCCGCCGAATTATACCGGCGCACGCGCTCGTGGCAACTCTGCACTACGGGCGGCGATCTGTCGGTTAGTCCCCACGAATATCGATGTTGTTCATGCGATCTCGGTGGCCGGTTCGGTGTGGCAACCGAAGCGGACCGGAGCGGGTTACGGATGCATTACTTTCGGATGTTTTCGTCATCAATTCAACGGGGAGTCGTACGCATGAAAGTCAGTCAGAACGTCAAATCATGGACCATAGCCGCAGTGAGCGCGTTGCTCATTGCCGGATGCGGCGGTGGTGGTAGCAGCAACGACGGGGCGACATCACCCCCGGCCGGCGATGCGCCGCCGGCAGCCGCGGGCGCATCAGGTCGCGTCACCGGCACCGCCGTCGCCAGCGATACCGGCTTGCCACTCGGCAGCGTGCAAGTCCAGCTCGCCGGCAAAACCGTCCTCACGGCGGTCGATGGCAGTTTTAGCCAGGACGAGGTCGCCAGCGCTGAGCGGCTGGTCGTGCGTCTCGTGCGTGACGGTTACGCCGATGCCTACGCCACCACCGCGGTCACGGCCGGCGCGACCGCCAGCGTCACCGCCCGCATGACGCCCATTTCTGCCAGTGCCACGTTCGATAACAGTGCCGGTGCCACCGTGACCGACAGCACCAGTCCGGCCCGCGTTACGCTGCCACCTTCCAGCATCGTCGACGCTGTCACCGGCGCAGCGCCGCAAGGTGCCGTCACCGTCCGGCTCGCCGCCATCAACCCCGCCACCAATCCGGCCAACATGCCGGGGGACTACACGACCAGCGCCGGTTCGACGATCGAGAGTTTTGGTGCGTTGTCGGTGCAGTTGCGCGATGCTGCGGGCAAGTCGCTCAACCTCGCACCTGGTAAAACTGCGACGATCCGCATCCCGCTAGCGAGCCGCTCGGGTTTGCCGCCACCGACAATTCCGCTGTTTTATTTCAATGAGACGACCGGCTTGTGGGTCGAGGAGGGCGTGGCGACGCTGGCGGGGGTTGCACCGAATCAGTATTACGAAGGAAGCGTCAAGCATTTTACGGTTTGGAATGCCGACAAGGTGGCGGACACCATCTTCGTCAATGGGTGTGTGGCAAGCGCCGACGGCAAATTATTGAGCGGGGCTACCGTGCTCAGTAGCGGCATCGATTACTCTGGATCCACCACCGGCAACACCGATTCACAAGGAAAATTCCGAATCGCAATGCGTCGTAATGGGTTGGCCAGCATCGGTGCAACTTACCCGCGCTCATCGTTAGCGGTAAAGGCCGGGCCATCATCGACTGACATTACCTTGCCTGCCTGCCTGGAACTTCTTTCGCCCGGAGCTATTGTTCCCCCGTCATTTCTTGCATCGCCGGATTCGATCAGCGCACCCAACGGCACGCCAGTGGACTTCCGGGCAGTGATGGCAAATGGCGATACGGTTACCTATCAATGGTCACGCAACGGACGTCCGATTACTGGCGCTACCGAATCCAGATACCGTTTGCCTGCTGTTTCTCCAGCCGACGATAAGGCGCAATTTACTGTGACTGCGACCAATAAAGCGGGTTCTGTGACCAGCGCACCGGCAACCCTGACAGTGACCCCTGGCGTACCTCCTGCCGAGCTGTCGAAGCTGGTGAAATTGCTGCTTCAATCTTTTGATCTGGGGACAATGGTCTCTTCCCCGTCAAGCGAGTTTATCGACGGCGACGTCGTGGATAAAATGCGCTGGCTAAATCCTGCTCTCGCCTGCCGCACGGGCAGCGCTACCGGGTCATTCAATGGCCAGGCAATACCGGTTGGTACGGAGTTAGCCAGCGGTAGCAACCGTATTAGTGGCACCTTCAATGATTGTGCGGTTGTTAGCAATTCTGGTGTGGTGCTCAATGGCACTGCGAATATCAGCTATACGCTCGATGCCGGCTTGACCCGTTATAGCGATATCGGTGAAATCACCAACTTCCGCCTCAGGAAGGATGTGGGTACGCCGGATGCAACCGACCTGACGGGTAACGGCAGCGTGCAATTTGTGTCTACAAGGTCGCGTGCCACTGGGCCCACAGATTTTTTAGCCACGATGACGCCGGTTCCCGGCTCGACATTGCGCGATAACCTGACCGGTCAACTGACCCAATTTACCGGCGGGGATATCGTATTTTCGGGTTTCGTGAACGCGACAGGAGTAGTTCTGGAAGGCAGCACCGAGCATCGTAATGTCAGTTTTATCTTTGATGGTGTGCCCTACGTGGCAAACGGGACCTTATCGTTCAAGTCACCTGTGGGGGGGATCCCCAGTGGGTCCGGGCAGCTAAGCCTGATGCGCAACGGCTTCCAGGTCGGGCGGATTTTTGTCACGCCGGACGGCTATTTCGTCGAGATCAACGGCGTGGTGCAACGCTTCTGATCTAACTGGCTTATCCATAAAAAAAGCCACTGTCGCAATCCGCGCCAGGGGCTTTTTTTCATACCCGATTCACACCGCCACCGGTGCCTTGATATGCGCATCCGGCGTGTACCCCGTGATCTCGAAATCCTCAAACCGGTAATCAAAAATCGACGCCGGCTTGCGCTTGATGACCAGCGTCGGCAGCGCTTGCGGCGTGCGCGTCAATTGCAGATCGACCTGCTCCATGTGATTTGAATACAGGTGGCAATCGCCGCCGGTCCAGACAAAGTCGCCCACTTCCAGCCCGGCCTGCTGCGCCATCATGTGCGTGAGCAGCGCATACGACGCGATGTTGAATGGCACGCCCAGAAAGATATCGGCGCTGCGCTGATACAACTGGCACGACAGCTTGCCGTCGGCCACGTAGAACTGGAACAGCGCGTGGCAGGGCGGCAGTTTCATGTTCGGGATATCGGCGACGTTCCAGGCCGACACGATCATCCGGCGCGAATCGGGATTGGTCTTGATCTGCTCCATGACCTGCGTGATCTGGTCGATGTGGCTGCCGTCCGGCGTCGGCCACGAGCGCCATTGATAGCCATAGATCGGCCCGAGGTTGCCGTCGGCATCGGCCCAGTCATCCCAGATCGAGACGCCGTTTTCTTTCAGGTAGGCGATGTTGGTTGCGCCATTGAGAAACCAGATCAGTTCGTGCAGGATGGATTTCAGATGCAGCTTCTTGGTGGTCAGCAGCGGGAAGCCATCCTGCAGCGCAAAGCGCATCTGATGGCCGAACACCGAGCGTGTGCCGGTGCCGGTGCGGTCGGTTTTTTCGGTGCCATGTTGCTGGACATGGCGCATGAAGTCGAGGTATTGGCGCATCGGGGAAGCCTGGAAAAAGGATGCGTGATTGTAGCGCAAGCCTTGCTTGTTTCTTTTCGTTGGCGGAGCTGATTTTATGCTCTCTTTTTGATGGCGATTTGTCGCGCGTAGCACCTCGAATGCGGGTGGGCGGACCCGAACGGTCGGGAATACTCCGCCGTTTCATGCACGGATTGCAAACTCTCGCTCTGTTCACTCCTTGATCAAATTTCGGCCAGTAGGTGTCGCGCTTGTTAAAAGCCAACGCATAAATTTCATATCGATTTTTTTCTCTGGTTCATAGCTAATACGAGTTTCAGCATCTAATGCGATAACTTGTTTAATGGTGGAAACAATGCGTGAAAAATTTTCTACTTTGGCAGACAGTGATCGGTCGATTATTTTGACGTTCGCTGCATCGCGCAAAAATGTAGTGGCTTCTGCTACATATTTTTTAAGTTCGTCCATGGAGAGTTGTGACCCCATTTTTTTAGATAATTCTTCCGCTATGTGAAGTTGTCTTTCTTTCATTTCCTTGATCGTCATGACAGTGTCTGGATTATGAACGCCTGTGTTTTTGACTCCACTTTTTACTGTTAGAGATGCAATTTCCGGCTGTAACCTGATAGCAAGATCCATCCATTGTCTAGATTCTGTCTCCAAAAAATCAACATAGCCATGCGATTTCCATTCCACAATCTGTTGCACATCAACGGGCATTTCTCTTAATAGAAAATCGGCCAGGACAGGATCGCTCTTTGCGTTTTTTTGTAAATTTGAAAAATCTCGTAAATCAGGTACGATAATTAGTCGATCAAAGCAAGCTTGATTTTCAAGAATAATCTTGTTTTGGTTCGCTGGACTAGGTATCTTTAAAGTACGTGTTTTTAATGGTTGAGGTAGGCGTTTTTCATTAGAAATCGCAATTACTTTCGAAATTATTCTTTTTGCTTCCGCGTCGTCCAGAATGCTGTCATTGAAAAAAGGGGTATCAGCAATTTCGGAAAACTGAATACGCTGATGCGGCTCAGGAAGAAGCATCTTGTTGACAGCATCTGAATAGGCTAAGTTCACGGAATAAGTGCCGGGTTGATGTTGCACCTTATTATGGTCATCGCGAATAGTTGTGAGACGTTTATACAATCCATCCTTTGGAGCGACGTTATAACAATCTTCCGTGCCTGGGTAATAAGGTGCGGTGTCCGTGTTATAAAAAATTTCCTCATTTTTTTTAAAGCCGATACGGCCTTCGATGCCGTTCACTAGCGTTGCTCCTATTGTAAAGAGATCGCTTAGTTCGCTGAGTGGTCTCCCATTACGTGCTTCGGGTGACATGAAAATCGGTGTTCCTGCTATTTTCCTTCCGCCCTTTTTTTTCCAAAGACCTAGATCGATCAAAATAGGTTCGCCCGTCTTGGCATTAACTAAAAAATTTTCCGGTTTTATATCGTTATGTACAATCCCTGCCTTGCCCAGATGTTCAGTTACGGCAAGTAATTTTCGGCCGATGAACTGGTGTGCGCTATAGTATTCGGCGGTCGAGATTGCCCCTCCGTCCCATGCAGAACGCAGATCGGCAAATAATTTTTCACCGCTTGGTCCCGGGACTTTTTCCATTAACAATGTTCGTTTTGGACCATCGGCAGTCGGAATTATTGCAATGCCATACACATTCACCAAATTTGGATGCGGTCCCAATCTCGGGTTTTTATAGATGGTTTGATAGGCTTTCATTTCATCGGCAAGATCATCCTTGACTCTGCCATTACGACCTATCATTTTGTTTTTGCTTATTTTCCCGATAAAGGTGTCGCCATCTTTATTCGTAAATATAGACACACTACCAAAAGCGCCGTTTGCGATGTCAGCCGTCTTTAATGTGATTCCCCGAAATGATAATGTGCAGTCCGGATGGATGGGGCCCACGCCGGCTTCCCATTTGATATGATCTGATAAAGCAACGCGCAGTTCTGGCCTTATCGTGATAACGCTGTCAAAAATAAAGTCATCGATATTTTTTTTAAATTTATCGGTTTTCAGTTGTTTTATTTTTACGTCTTTATCGGAATTGTTGTCATTTTCAAAAATACTTTGTAATTCCTTGCTTATAGAAAGTTTTGATTTTTCTGTAAGAGCTGCAATATCAAGCTTTAAAGAGGCAATAGACTGCTCTGTAATATATTTTCTTTTGTTTAATAACTTATCAATATCCAAGGCGATGTCCGACGTTATTTTTTCCAAAAAGGCATCTTTTTTTTGGATCTTGCGAAATGGAATCTTTGACTGGTGCAAGCGTATGCTGCGGGATAGTGTTACTGAGTCCGATTGAAGGAATGTTTTTGAAAGAGTATCGGATTTTTTAGAATTCGGATTAATCTCCGTTGGGCTAGTTGAATGTCCTTCCATCGTGAATGAATTCGTCCCTGACGAACTGGCAGTAGCAGTACTCTTCATGTACGAGAGCGTCCCTGACGAACTGGCAGTAACAGTACTCTTCATGTACGAGAGCGTCCCTGACGAACTGGCAGTAGCAGTACTCTTCATGTACGAGAGCGTCTCTGACGAACTGACTGAAGGCATGATATTTGCAGATGTCTTTTTTTCGGCAGGATTTATTTTCGAGAAAAATTTTAATAAAGCCGTTGGTATATTTCCTCGGAAAGCGGAGAAATTTTTCTTGCCGCTTTGGTTCGCCATGCCAGACCTGTCTGGCGCTTCATTTTCTTTGCTGGCTTTTGGCGCGGCTTTACTCTTAAAAAAAACTGGGATGCTGAATTTGGTTAGGTTAAACATCGTTCATCTCTTTTCATGATTGGTCGTCGATGGTATCGAACAGGGCGGACACGCGCCGTAATGAAAAGTTGGTTTTGATGAATGAGCGCCGCGTGTTTATGTGTCTCGCGAACCCAACGAAGGTTCCGGACAGGGCCGACCCCCAATTAGCGGGGGCACTTTATTGGAGTTCGGAGATGCCGTCCAGGTATCTGCTGGCAGGCTGCCGGGCCTGATTGCCTCGCTACTCGTTACTCGTTCCACCCGCGCGAGCGCTCCACCGCCCGCCGCCACAGTCGCAAGCGCTCGTTGCGTTCATCACTGCCCATCGCCGGTTCGAAGCGGCGCTCCATTTGCCAGTGCGCGGCGATTTCTTCCTGCGAGTCCCAGAAGCCGACCGCCAGTCCTGCCAGATACGCGGCACCCAGCGCCGTGGTCTCGGTGACTACTGGCCTGACCACCGGCACGCCCAGGATGTCGGCCTGGAATTGCATCAGCAAGTCATTGCACGACGCGCCGCCGTCGACACGCAATTCAGTCAGCGCGATCAGCGCATCTTTCTGCATCGCCTCCAGCACATCGACGCTCTGGTAAGCGATGCTGTCGAGCGCAGCGCGGGCAATATGCGCGCTGGTACTGCCGCGCGTCATGCCGACGATGGTGCCGCGCGCATGGGCATCCCAGTACGGCGCACCCAGGCCCGAAAAGGCCGGCACGAACATCACGCCACCGGTATCCGGCACGCTGGCTGCGAGCGCTTCGACCTCGCACGAATGCTTGATGATGCCCAGCCCGTCGCGCAGCCACTGTACCGTGGCGCCGGCCATGAAGACGCTGCCTTCGAGCATGTAGTCGGTCCTGCCCGGCAAGCTGTCGCCACAGGTCCAGCCTATCGTGGTCAGCAAATTGTTATGCGACGAAATGACTTCCTGGCCGATGTTCATCAGCATGAAGCAGCCGGTGCCGTAGGTATTTTTTGCCATGCCCGGCTGATGGCAGGCCTGGCCGAAGGTAGCGGCTTGCTGGTCACCGGCGATGCCGGCAATCGGGATCGCCGCACCGAGCAGGTCGGCGCGGGTGGTGGCGACAACGCCGCTGCTGGGCATCACAGTCGGCAGCATGTTGCGCGGGATGTTCAGTAACGCCAGCAACTGGTCATCCCACTGCTGGGTGCGGATGTTGAACAGCAGCGTGCGCGAGGCATTGCTGGTGTCGGTCACGTGTTCGCCGCTCAGTTTGTAGACCAGCCAGCTGTCGACGGTGCCGAAGGCCAGTTCGCCACGTTCGGCGCGGGCGCGGGCACCGGGTACGTTGTCGAGCAACCAGGTCAGTTTGGTGCCTGAAAAATAGGCATCCAGAACCAGTCCGGTCTTGTGCTGAAAAATCCCGGCCTTGCCCTCGGCCTGCAGTTTTTCACAGAGTGCCGCATTGCGCCGGTCTTGCCACACGATGGCGTTGGCGATCGGCTCGCCGGTCTGGCGGTCCCAGACCACCGTGGTCTCACGCTGGTTGGTGATGCCGATGGCGGCGATGCGGTCGGCGCTGACATGGTGTTCGGCCATGACTTGCTGCATCACGGCCAGTTGCGTTTCCCAGAGCGTGTTGGCGTCGTGCTCGACCCAGCCGGGTTGCGGAAAAATCTGGCGGAATTCCTGTTGCGCCATGCCGCATAGCTTGCCGGCATGGTCGAACAGGATAGCGCGGGAACTGGTGGTCCCTTGATCGATGGCGAGGATGAATTCGGGTTTCATGCGAGCCTGTCTGTAATCGGTGTTGCGGTGGTCATGCCCGGGTGGGGATGACGGCGAGGTCGTCCGGTGTGCGCCGGGCGACCTCCTTGCAGGCTTACTTCACGCGACCTTCTTTCCACGCTTGCAGCAACTTCTCGTAGGCGATGGTTTCGCCCTTGGGCTTTTCATTGACCAGCTTTTTCCACGGGGCGTGATCATCCGACAGATACTTGGCCGGATCGCCTTTCGGGTTGAGCTTAGGCGGGCAGTGGGACATTCCGGCTCGTTCGAGACGGGCCATGATCTGGTCCATTTCTTCGGCCAGATTATCCATGGCAGCTTGCGGGGTTTTTTCACCGGTGACGGCGACAGCCACATTCTTCCACCACAGTTGCGCCATTTTCGGATAGTCCGGCACGTTATTGCCGGTCGGCGTCCACGCCACGCGGGCAGGGCTGCGATAGAACTCGATCAAACCACCGTACTTGGCGGCATTCTTCGTGAAGTACTCGCTACGGATATCCGAATCGCGCACGAAGGTCACCCCGACAATCGATTTTTTCAGCGAGACCGTCTTCGCATTGACGAACTGCGCATACAGCCAGGCTGCACTCATGCGATCCGGCGGTGTGGTCTTCAGGAAGGTCCATGAACCGACATCCTGATAGCCGTTCTGCATGCCTTCTTTCCAGTAAGGGCCATGCGGACCCGGTGCCATGCGCCACTTCGGTGACCCATCGGCATTGCTGACGGCTTCGGCCTTGGTCATCGGCGCGGTGAACGCGGTGTACCAGAAAATCTGCTGGGCGATTTCGCCCTGGCCAGGTACCGGGCCGGACTCCGAAAAGGTCATGCCATTGGCAACCGGTGGTGCGTATTTTTTCATCCATTCGATGTACTTGGTCAGCGCATACACGGCCGCCGGCGAATTGGTCGCGCCACCGCGCGACATCGAGGCACCGACCGGCGTGCATTTGTCGTCGGCGACACGGATGCCCCATTCATCGATCGGCATGCCGTTCGGCAAACCCTTGTCGGCGGCACCTGCCATCGACAGCCAGGCATCGGTGAAGCGCCAGCCCAGCGACGGATCTTTCTTGCCATAGTCCATGTGGCCATACACCTTGTGGCCGTCGAGTTCTTTCACGTCGTTGGTGAAGAAGGCCGCGATGTCTTCGTAGGCCGACCAGTTTTGCGGTACGCCGAGCTCATAGCCGTACTTGGCCTTGAACTTGGCCTGCAAATCCTTGCGCGCAAACCAGTCGGCACGGAACCAGTACAGGTTGGCGAATTGCTGGTCCGGCAGCTGGTACATCTTGCCGTCCGGCGCCGTCGTAAAACTGGTACCGATGAAGTCCTTCAGGTCCAGGCCCGGATTGGTGTAGGCCTTGCCGGCAGCGGCCATGTAATCGGTCAGCGCGATGGTCTGGCCATAGCGATAGTGCGTGCCGATCAGGTCCGAGTCATTGACCCAGCCGTCATAAATCGATTTGCCTGATTGCAGCGATGTCTGCATTTTTTCAACCACGTCGCCTTCCTGGATCACATCGTGGTTGACCTTGATGCCGGTGATTTCCTCGAAGGCCTTGGCCAGTACTTTGGATTCGTAGACATGGGTGTCGATGGTTTCCGACACCACATTGATTTCATTGACGCCCTTCGCTTTGAGCTTGGCGGCGGCATCAATGAACCATTTCATTTCTTCGAGCTGCTGTTTTTTGGTCAGCGTCGAGGGCTGGAATTCCTTGTTCACCCAGGATTCTGCTGCTTTCATGTCGGCCCATGAGGACCCGCTGAGCAGCATCGCCGCCATCGCGACGGCCGTTAATTTTATTTTCATTTCTGTCTCCAATTGAATCCTCGCCTGACTTGTTCCACCTGCCGCAGGCGAAGGCGACGGCAAGCGTTGAGGCAGCAGCCGACCCGCAGGTCAGCCCCAGCGCATCACGATCAACAACACGATAAAACTCAGTACGGTGCCCGGCCATTGCGCACCCGTGGTCAGCGCGGTCCAGCCCAGGTTGATATAGGCGGCGCTCAGCAAGCCGATGAACAGGCGGTCGCCGCGTGTTGTGATCATCGGAATGAAACCCTTGCGTTCAATGGTCGGCGACTTGAGTTCCCAGATCGTCATCCCGGCCAGCATCAGGCCGACTGACACAAAGAAAATCGCCACCGGTGTGGTCCATGCCATCCAGGCAAATGCGTTACCCATATCAGACCCTCCCCATCGCAAAACCCTTGGCGATATAGTGCCGCACGAACCAGATCACCAGCGCGCCCGGCACGATGGTGAGCATGCCGGCAGCGGCCAGCGTGCCCCAGTCCATGCCGGAGGCCGAGACGGTGCGGGTCATGATGGCCGCGATCGGTTTGGCATTGATCGAGGTCAGCGTACGCGCCAGTAATAGTTCGACCCAGCTGAACATGAAGCAGAAGAACATCGTCACGCCAACGCCGGACTTGATCAGCGGCAGAAAAATCCGCACGAAGAAACGCGGAAAACTGTAGCCGTCGATGTAGGCGGTTTCGTCGATTTCTTTTGGCACGCCGGACATGAAACCTTCCAGAATCCAGACCGCCAGCGGCACATTGAACAGCATGTGTGCCAGTGCCACGGCCAGGTGCGTATCCATCAGGCCGACCGTCGAATAGAGCTGGAAGAACGGCAGCAGAAACACTGCCGGTGGCGTCATCCGGTTGGTCAGCAACCAGAAGAACAGGTGCTTGTCGCCCAAAAACGAATAGCGCGAAAAGGCATACGCTGCCGGCAATGCGACGGCCACCGACATCACCATGTTCATCAGCACATAGATGATCGAATTGAGATAGCCGCTGTACCAGGACGCATCGGTGAAGATGGTCTTGTAGTTGCCCAGTGTCAGCTCGCTTGGCCACAGCGTCATCACGCCAACGATCTCGTCGTTGGACTTCAGGGACATGTTGAGCATCCAGTAAATCGGCAGCAGCGACGGCAGTAGGTAGAACGCCAGCATGGCGCCGCTAATACGCTTGTTCATCATGATTTATCCCCTGTACCGGCACGCTGCATCCAGTTGTAAAGCACAAAGCAGAACAGCAGGATGATGAAAAAGTAGATCAGTGAAAAGGCTGCCGCTGGTCCGAGATCGAACTGGCCGACCGCTTTCTGGGTCAGGTATTGCGACAGGAACGTGGTCGCATTACCCGGTCCGCCGCCGGTCAGCACGAACGGTTCCGTGTAGATCATGAAGCTGTCCATGAAGCGCAACAGCACACCGATCATCAGCACGTTGCGCATTTTGGGTAGCTGGATGTAACGGAACACCGCCCAGCGCGATGCGCCATCGATGCGCGCGGCCTGGTAGTAGGCATCCGGAATAGAGCGCAGGCCGGCATAGCCGAGCAGCACCACCAGCGGCGTCCAGTGCCAGACATCCATTACCAGCACCGTGACCCACGCATCCATCGAATTGCCGGTGTAGTTGTAATCGATGCCGAGCTGGTTCACCACCACCCCGAGCAAGCCGATATCGCTGCGCGCAAAAATTTGCCAGATGGTGCCGACCACGTTCCACGGGATCAGCAGGGGCAGGGCGATCAGCACCAGCGCGAGCGAGGCGCGCCAGCCGGTGGCCGGCATGGTCAGCGCGATCAGCACGCCGAGTGGCAATTCGATAGCCAGCACCGATAGCGAAAAAATGATCTGACGCAGCAGTGCGCCGTGCAGTTCGTCATCCTGCATGATGATCTTGAACCACTCGGTGCCGACGAAGACGCTACGGGTCGGACTGAGGATGTCCTGTACCGAATAATTGACCACTGTCATCAGCGGCAGGACAGCCGAAAATGCCACGCAGATCAGGACGGGCAAGACCAGCAGCCAGGCGCGGTTGTTATAGGTTTTCATGGTAGGCCACCCGTTTGTCGTTGACGTAAAACAGCGTGCGCTGCGGCGGAAACACCAGCCATGCGGGGGCACCGGCATCACCCGCGCTGACCGGTAATTTGGCGGCGATGATGTCGTGACCGAGCTCGAATTCGGCCAGGAAATGGGTGCCGAGGTTGCGCATCGAGCGCACCGTGGCAGGCAGCGCGTCGGCACGCGGCGCAGTCAGGCATTCGACAAATTCCGGTCGGATGCCGACGGTGGTTTTTCCTGGCGTCTGTGCCAGCCGGGCTTGCACCGTGGCTGGCAAAGGCACGCGGTTACCGGCCAGTAGCGCGTGGCCATCACTGACTTCGCAGCGCATCAGGTTCATGCCGGGGTTGCCGATAAAGTAGGCGACAAAGGTATGGTCGGGTTGCTCGAACAGGTCTTGCGCCGAGCCGATCTGCACCACTTCGCCTTGCGTCATCACGACCACTTGATCGGCAAAGGTCAGTGCCTCGACCTGATCATGCGTGACGTAGATCAGCGAGAGCTTGAGCTCGTGATGGATTTCCTTGAGCTTGCGGCGCAACAGCCATTTCAGGTGCGGGTCGATGACGGTGAGCGGTTCATCGAACAGCACGGCGGCGACATCGGGACGCACCAGTCCGCGTCCGAGCGAAATTTTTTGCTTGGCATCGACGGCCAGTCCGGCAGCGCGATGCTTGAGCTCAGGGGTCAGTTCCAGCATGTCGGCGATGTGCAGCACGCGCTGGCCGATGGCGGCCTCTTTCCAGCCGCGATTGCGCAGCGGAAAAGCCAGATTGTCGTACACCGTCATCGTGTCGTAGATCACCGGGAACTGGAATACCTGCGCGATGTTGCGCGCTTCCGGTGGCAGCTGCGTGACGTCCTTGCCATCGAACAGCACCTTGCCATGCGAGGGTTTGACCAGTCCGGAAATGATGTTGAGCAGCGTGGTCTTGCCGCAGCCCGATGGTCCGAGCAAGGCATACGCACCGCCGTCATCCCAGGTCATTGTCATCGGGCGCAAGGCGTAATCGCTCGGATTCTGCGGGTCCGGCAGGTAGGCGTGCGCCAGTTCCTGTAATTCGATGCGGGCCATGGTTACGCTCCTGCCGTTGGCTGGACCGGCGCAAACAGCAAGGCACCGTCGGGGTCGAAAATGAACAGGTCATCGGGCTTGAAATAGACCGTGCAGCGCGCGCCGATGTCGAGCGCATGGACGCCGCTCAGTTGCGCCACCAGCGACAGATCGCCGCGGTGCAGGTGGGCATAGGTTTCGGAGCCGCTGATTTCGGACAGGTCGACTTCGGTCGCTATCGGCAAGGCTCCGGATTGCTCCGGTGTCAGGCGCAGACTGTGCGCGCGCAGTCCGAGGATGACTTGCGGGTGCCCGGCAAGTTGCTGGCGCTGTTGTGGCGTGAGCGGGATCGTCAGTCCGTCGCCGAGTTGCGCGAACCCTTTGCCATCGACGCTGGCCGGCATCAGATTGATAGGCGGATCGCTGAAGGTGCGCGCGCTGTTGATGCAATTGGGTGCGTTGAAGACATCGAGTGTCCTGCCTTGCTGCAGCAAGCGGCCCTCGTGCAGCACGGCGATGTGGCCACCGAGTTGCAGTGCTTCCAGCGGCTCGGTGGTGGCATAGACGACGGTGGTGCGGCCATCGGAAAACAGCTCCGACAACTCCTTGCGCAGTTCTTCGCGCAGCTTGTAATCGAGGTTCACCAGCGGCTCGTCGAGCAGCAGCAGTTCGGTATTCTTGATCAGTGCGCGGGCCAGCGCGCAGCGTTGCTGCTGGCCGCCGGACAGCTGGGCCGGCACGCGTTCGAGATGCGGCGTGATGTGCAGGCGTTCGGCCATATCGTGCACGCGGGTACGGATTTCGGCTTCGGGCACGCGCTGGATGCGCAGCGGCGAAGCGATATTTTCAAATACCGAAAACGACGGATAGTTGATGAACTGCTGATAGACCATCGCCAGATTGCGCTGCCGTACCGGCACACCGGTGACGTCCTGGTCATCGACCAGAACGCGGCCGCGGGTCGGGCGATCGAGTCCGGCCATGATCCGCATCAGCGTGGTCTTGCCGGCCTGCGTGGTACCGAGCAGCACGTTGATCGTGCCGGGTACCAGGGCCAGGGACAGCGGATACAGATGGTGCTGGGCACCCTGCTTCTTGCTGGTGTTTTCTAATACGAGGCGCACTGTGTCTCCTGCTATGTTGTCGCGTCGGCCTTTTTGTCCGGTCGATCGCGAGGTTGTCGTGGCTAGTTGTTGTGTTGTGCTGCCATCCAGCTGTCGAGTCGTTGCGCTGTGTCGGCTGGCAGGTGTAATCCCAGCTTTGAGCGGCGCCACAGGATGTCGGCGGCGCAGCTTGCCCATTCATGCTGCATCAGGTAGTGCACTTCCGTTGCGTACAGACCGGTGGCGATTTCTTCGCCAAGGTCGGCGATGCCGGTTTTATCTGCCAGCAGCAAATCGATCCGGGTGCCGTAAGCGCGCGCGTAACGCGCGACCAGTTTTGCCGGCAGCCATGCGTATTTTTTCTGCAGGCCCTGCACGTAGCCGTCGAATTCCAGCACCGCACGGTTGGCCGGGACCGGGCCGTACAGGTCGCCGCCGGGCAGGCAGGCATCGGCGGTCCAGCTTGGCGTGTGGTTGCCGAGTGCCGGAGCGAGCAGGTCGACCGCTTCTTCGGCCAGCTTGCGGAAGGTGGTGATCTTGCCGCCGAAAACCGAGAGCATCGGTGCGCCGCCGTTGCCAGCGTCAGCGCCGGTGTCGAATTCGAGCCGGTAATCGCGCGTCACTTCCGAGGCAGCAGCCGACGCATCGTCGACCAGCGGACGTACGCCTGAGTAGGACCATACCACGTCGGTCGGCACTATCGGTATTTTAAAATACCGGCTGGTTAGTTCGCACAAGTAATCAATTTCATGCTGTTCGATGACGACCTTATTGGTATCGCCGTGGTATTCGAGATCGGTGGTGCCGATCAGCGTGAAGTCATCTTCGTAGGGAATGGCAAACACGATGCGGCCGTCCGGGTGCTGGAAAATATACGCATGCGGATGCGTGAACAAACGCTTGACGACGATGTGGCTGCCCTTGATCAGGCGCACGGTTTTGGTCGATGGCTGGTGAGCAGCATCCTGCAGGAAGTGGGCAGCCCACGGACCGGCGGCATTGACGATGCTGCGCGCATGCACCACGACGGTGTCGCCGGCCTCATTGCGCAAGGTCACTGCCCAGTATTTGTCATGGCGTACCGCCGAGACGCAGGTGGTATGCGTATGGATTTGCGCGCCGCGACTGGCCGCATCAATGGCATTGAGGACGACTAGTCGAGCATCGTCGACCCAGCCATCGGAATACATGAAGCCGCGGGTAAAAGTGGATTTGAGTGGCGTGCCGGTCGGGTCGGTGCGCAGGTTCACGCCGTGCGAGCCGGGCAGCATCTCGCGGCGGGCCAGTTTGTCATACAGGAACAGGCCGATGCGGATCATCCAGGCCGGGCGCTGACCGCGATCATGCGGCATCACAAAGCGCAGCGGCCACATGATGTGCGGTGCCGAGCGCAGCAGCACTTCGCGTTCGATCAATGCCTTGCGCACGAGATTGAATTCGTAATGTTCGAGGTAGCGCAAGCCACCGTGGATCAGCTTGGTCGAGGCCGACGAGGTGTGCGCGGCGAGGTCGTCTTTTTCGCACAGAAGCACCGACAGTCCGCGGCCGGCAGCGTCACGGGCGATGCCCGCACCATTGATGCCACCGCCTACGACCAGCACATCTACTTCGATGTTGGATTGATTCTGGACCATCTTGATCTCGCCTCCGTCTGCAAAGTTAGCTATGATTCAGGGAACAAGATACGACATATACCGAACAGTAACCAACATTTATTTTGTTTATTTATTTTCGTTTGGGTTCGTTTTAACGGTAATCACCTCATCCGGAGAATTTTGATGACGCTCAATCCTCGTCAACGGCAGTTGCTGGACGTAGTCCGCAAGCGCGGCACGATCTCGGTAGAAGAGCTGGCGCAGCAGCTCGACGTGACGCCGCAAACCGTACGACGTGATGTCAAGCAGATGGAACTGGCGCGCCTGCTGGCGCGCTATCACGGTGGTGTCGGCTTGCCCTCGTCGGTCGAGAATATCGACTACCGTCAGCGCCAGATCCTCAACAGCGATGCCAAGCAGCGTATCGCCGCTGCCGCCGCCGCGCGAGTGCCGGCGGGCAGTTCCCTGCTGATCAATATTGGTACGACCACGGAAGCGGTTGCCCGCGCACTGATGAAGCACAAAGGCCTGCACGTGGTGACCAACAACCTCAATGTCGCCACCATCCTGTCCGACAATCCGGATTGCGAAGTGATTGTCACCGGCGGGCTGGTACGCGGACGTGATCGTGGCATCGTCGGCGAAGCGACCATTGATTTCATTCGTCAGTTCAAGGTCGACATCAGCATCATTGGTGTTTCGAGCATCGAGGCGGACGGCACACTGCGCGACTTCGATTCGCGCGAGGTCAAGGTCGCCCAGGCGATCATCGAACAGGCGCGCGAAGTCTGGCTGGTGGCCGACAGCGACAAGTTCGGCCGGCAGGCGCTGGTGCGCATGGCGCATCTGTCGCAAATCGATGTACTTATCACGGATGCTCCACCGCCGGAGGCGCTGGCCGCGGTGCTGGAAGCCGCACAGGTCTTGGTAGTGGTGGCGGCGTAAAAAGACGCTTACTGGTCACTTTCAACATCGTTTCCGGATGTGTGCGACAGTAGCTCTACAGTTTCGGCAGAACCGAAAACCAAGTTCATCTGTTCTTTCCACTTCACTTTATCAAAGGGATTACATCATGAAAAAAATTATATTAGCCGCCGTCATCGCCTCCGCCGCCTTCGCCGCACAAGCCAAGGACATCGTTGACACCGCAGTCGGCGCTGGTAATTTCACCACACTGGTTACCGCGATCAAGGCCGCCGGCCTGGTCGACACGCTCAAGGGCAAAGGCCCGTTCACCGTCTTCGCACCAACCGATGCCGCCTTTGCAAAAGTACCAAAGGCTGACCTGGATGCACTGTTGAAAGACAAAGCCAAGCTGACCGCCGTACTGACCTATCACGTCGTGCCAGGCACCGTGATGGCGAAAGACATCAAGGCCGGTGACGTCAAGACCGTTCAAGGCTCAAACGTGACACTGGCCACCACCGGTGGAGTGACAGTCAACAAAGCCAAAGTCACCACGGCTGACATCGTCGCCGACAATGGCGTGATCCATGTGATCGATACCGTGCTGATGCCGAAGTAAAAGCAAGATATTGGCGGTTCCGGAAGTCGCGTCATGATCTGGCGCTGCGACAGGAACCGGTCGATTGCATTAAACAAAAAACCCGCCGTTACCATCGGCGGGTTTTTTGTTTAATGCGCGTCCGGTACAGGTATTTTGGTCCACGATGATGGTTCTGCGGTGCATCCGCGTGCGCACAAAAAAACTCTGCCCAAGTCACGGCAATACAGGAATTTGCAGGGTGGGCACAGGTTCATCGTGTCCACGCGAGCGACACAAAAACGTGGGCATTGATGGCATTTTCCGGTGCGCTCGCACGCCGACCCGAAAGGTGGGTGCCAGTCCTGGAGGGCAGTGCACCGTCTGTCCGTTAGTCGGCCATCTTCGCCGCACGCCGCTGTACATCTCCCAGATCGCCGCTGATGGCTGCCGTCAAACGGCTGCCGAAGATCGGATCCGCCTTGTAGAAGTGCATCAGCATGATCTGCTTGATCTCGCTGTTATTGACTTTGCCGAGATCTGACGCGAGGTTGCCGATCAGGTTGGTTTGCTGCGCGCTGTTGAGCCCACGGAAGAACTCGCCGGCCTGCGTAAAGTTATCCGTTTTCTTGATCGGTGCCTGGATGGTCGTGCCGGTCAACGGGGTTTCGACATATTTGTAGTCAGGGTTTTCAGTGGCTGTTCCGGCCTGACGGGAAGGTTGGTAATTGACTTCACCGGAGCGTCCGCCGCGATTGCCCTGACCGTCCGAGTTACCGTTGCTCACCCTGACCAACGGCGCATTGATCGGCAAGGTCTTGCTGTTGGCACCCAGTCGGTGGAGTTGCGTATCGGCGTACGAAAACAAGCGTCCCTGCAGCATCTTGTCTTCGGACGGTTCGATGCCGGGCACCAGATTCGATGGCGCAAAAGCAGCCGACTCAGTGGTTTCAAAGAAGTTATCCGGCACCTTGTTCAGCGTCATCGTGCCCAGCAAGGTTTCGGGCAAACCGGGCCATGTCTTGGTTGCGTCAAGCGGGTTGTAAGCGTACTTGTCGAGGTCGGCTGGCGGCATCGTTTGCACATACAAATCCCACTTTGGCAGATCACCGTTGCGGATGGAGCCGTACAGGTCGTTGGTCAGGTTATTGAAATCCTCACCCTGTACACGCGCTGCCTCGGCACGGGTCAGGTTCTGCTCACCCTGCCGGCTCTTCCAGTGGAACTTCACATAGGTCACGATGCCGGCCTGGTTGACCATCTTGAACGCATGCACGCCGTGGCCATCCATTTTCCGGTAGGACGCCGGAATACCCATGTCCGAGTACAGACGGGTCAACTGGCTGGTACTTTCCGGCACGTGACTGAAGAAATCGAAGAAGCGATTCGGGTCCTGCACGTTGGTCACAGGGGAGGGCTTGAGAGCATGAATCATGTCCGGAAACTTGATCGCATCACGAATGAAAAAGATCGGTAGGTGGATGCCGGCCAGATCCCAGTTGCCTTCCTGGGTATAAAACTTGGTCGCGAATCCACGCGGATCGCGTAGTGTTTCGGGTGAGCCTTTCGGATGGATGACCGTCGAGAAACGGACGAAGACGGGTGTCTTTCTGCCGGCGGCGGCAAACATATCGGCGCGCGTCAATGCTGATGCATTGCCGGACGAGACAAATTCGCCGAACGCACCGGTACCACGGGCGTGCACCACGCGTTCCGGAATCCGTTCGCGGTCAAAACGCTGCAGTTTTTCAATCAGGTGGGAATCTTGCAGTAACGAGGGACCATTCGGTCCGGCCGTTTGCGAATTCTGGTTGTCGCCGACCGGCGATCCGTTATCGCGAGTCAGCGTCTGGGCATGGGCGCTACTGGCCAGTACGGTAATAAGGCCAAGCACGGCCAGGCGGGAAGCGGACAATCGGGGGGATGCAAACATCATGTGACTCCAAGTTGAACTGCGCAACAGCGCGCGATGGAGTCTTTATAGCTTGATAGAAGAAAACTATATATTTGCAATTACTGATTGGGTTTTAAGATTATCGCTATGAGTGACAATACTCGAGTTACTTTTGCTACCACTGTTGTGTAAAAAGAAGGTTTTGACCGTTCGGTGACGGCCTTTTCGTTACCCTGTAAGTACTGTCAGCGTCAGCCTTGCACGCCGAACTGCAGCGCCGCCAGACTCGCATACAAACCATCGAGTGCGACCAGTTCCGCATGCGTACCCATTTCGACGATGTGGCCGTGTTCGAGTACGACGATGCGATCGGCCCGCTTGACGGTCGCCAGTCGATGCGCAATGACCAGCGTGGTCCGCCCGACCATCGCTGCTTCCAGCGCGCTTTGCACCAGCCGTTCGGACTCGGCATCGAGTGCGCTGGTGGCTTCATCGAGCAAGAGCAGCGGCGGGTTTTTCAGCATGGCGCGGGCGATGGCGATGCGCTGGCGTTGACCGCCGGACAGGCGCACACCGCGTTCGCCGAGGAAAGATTGATAGCCTTCCGGCAGGCGCTCGATGAACTCGTGCGCGGCAGCCATCCGGGCGGCGGCAATCACCTCCTCATCGGTGGCGCCGGCACGGCCGTAGCGGATGTTTTCCATCGCATTGGCCGAGAACACCACGGTGTCCTGCGGCACGATGCCGATGGCACCGCGCAGTGTGTGCAGATCGAGTTCGGTGATATCGACGCCATCGAGCAGGATACTGCCCTGCTGCGGGTCATACAGGCGCAACAGCATCTGGAACAGCGTGGTCTTGCCGGCACCGGAAGGCCCGACGATGGCGATGGTTTCTCCGGCCGGAATGGTCAGCGACAGGTGCGTCAATGCGGGGCTGTCCGGACGTGATGGATAGTGAAACGTGATGTCCTTCAAGGTCAGCGTGGCACCGCCGGCACTCTGTTGCGGCAAAGGTTTCGGAACCGCTGGCGACTGGATCGGCGACTCTTCGGCCAGCAGTTCAAGCAGGCGCTCGGTGGCTCCGGCAGCGCGCTGCGCTTCGCCGAGCACTTCGGACAACGCGCCGATCGAGCCGGCGACGATGGCTGCGTACAGGATGAACTGCCCGAGCGATCCGCCGGTCATCGTGCCCTGGATGACCGCATGGGCACCCAGCCACAGCACAAACACAATCGCGCCAAAGACCAGCAGGATCGCAATCATCGTCAGCAGCGAACGCGCACGGATGCGCCGCATCGCTGTCACGAAGGCGTTTTCGACGAGGCTGCTGAAGCGCTGCGATTCGATTTTTTCATGCGTGAAGGCTTGTACGGTTGGCATCGCATTGAGGATTTCACCGGCCATCGCCGAGGCATCGGCAATGCGATCCTGGGTGTCGCGCGACAGCTTACGCACGCGCCGGCCAAAGATCACGATCGGTGCGACCACCAGAAACAGTGCGCCGAAAATGATGGCCGTCAGCTTCACGCTGGTGATGAACAGCATCACCATGCCGCCGATAAACAGCAGCACATTGCGCAGCGCCATCGAGATGCTGGTGCCGACGACCGACTGGATCAGCGTCGTGTCGGTAGTCAGGCGCGACAGCACTTCGCCGCTTTGGGTCGTCTCGAAAAACTGCGGGCTTTGTGTCACCACATGCGCGTAGACCGCGCTGCGGATATCGGCCGTAACGCGCTCGCCGAGCCACGACACCATGTAAAACCGCGCCGCTGTCGCAATGGCCAATACGCTCGCCACGCCGAACAGCGCCAGAAAATACAGGTCGATGTGGTCGGCGCTTCTGGTGCCGTTGCCGCCGAAACCGAGGTCGATCATTTGCTTGAAGGCATACGGCACGGCCAATGTCGCGCACGCCGCCACCAGCAGGGCAACGCCCGCAAGGAGGAACTGGCGCAGATACGGTTTCAGGAATGGCAACAACTCGGCCAGCGTGGCGAGGCTGGCTTTTTTGGCGACGGGTGTTTCGGGTGCGTTGGCAGGTTTGGCGATGTGCGCGGTGGTACTGGAGTTCGTGGTCGTCGTGGTCATAGTTTCAAAGGTTTTACGTAGCCGGTCATTTCGAGGTAACCGCGGCCTGCCGGTTGCCCTGCGCGCAGAATCGTCACGCCACCTTCCCAGTACACCGAGCCGGTCGACTGGCGCGAATCGAGCTCCTGATCGTCCTGCAGCGGGATCAGTTGCCAGGTCGTGCTACCGGTCGTGATCCGTGTCGCCACGGGATACGATGCGTTGGTCCGCGGCGAGCGCCAGTGGCGCTGCGGCGCGAAGTGTACTTGGTCCGGCTTGAATTGCGTGACGACACCGGATTTATCGCGCAATGCAGCGTGGGCCCAGAGTTTATCACCCTGCTTGTTACGAATCTGGAAAGCCATCAATGCGCCGCCATCGTCGAGGTTGGCACCGAGCCAGTCCCAGCCGCTGGCATCGGCATCGAGCACGCTGGTCGACCATTCATGATCGAGCCACGCGGTACCGGTGATGGCCACCGGCGCGCCATTGCGGGCGAGCTGGCCGCTGACCTGCAATTGCGGCTGGCTGTAGTAATAGCTGGCCTGTTCGATGCGCGGCCCCTTGCGCGAAAAACCGCCATCGCCTTGCACCAGCGGTGGCTGGGTCGGCACCAGCGATAGGTTCAGCGTGAAGTCGCGGGCCGTGATCGTTGCGTCGTAACTGCCGTCGGCATGCCGCAGCAGGTGCCAGTCATCGAGCAGGATGTCGGTGTTGCCTTCGCGGGCGTAGGCCAGCCCGAAGCCGGCGCGCGCCGTGCGCTGGTCGTGCACCAGCTTGCCGACGGCGGGATCGGACAAGGCCGCATGCGCGATGATCAGTTGCGACGGCGCGAACGCGCTCGGGTTGCTGCGGTCATGCTCCGTGGCTGAGCGGAAGAAGGTGATCTGGAAGCCGAGCGGCTTTTTGTCCGGTGTTTCGATCCAGCCGGTGGCGTACCACCATTCGGTGCGGAAGTCCGGATGCGATCCGAAGTCGGCAGGAAATCGCAGCGGCATGTCCGGCCTGACGGTGGCGAACACCGGCGGCGCGGCGTGCGCCCAACCGCACAAGGCCAGCAGCACGATCAGCCAGCGCATCACCAGTCCTCCCGCACGGCGCGGATGGCGTCACCGGCCACCGCCCGCGAACCGGCGATGACGGCCGTTGCCGCCGATGACACCAGCAGCAAACCGGCCACCGATCCCAGCATGATCCAGGGCATGTGCAATTGCATACTCCAATGAAAAGATTGCGGATTGACGATAAAGATCAGCACCAGGCTGATGACCCAGCCGAGCACGAAACCGACCGTGATGCCCAGGCCGGTCAGCAAGCCGCCTTCGATCCCGAGCACCAGCAGGATTTGCCGGCGCGTCACGCCGACATGGCGCAGCATGCCGAACTCCTTGGCGCGCGCCAGCGTCTGCGCCGAAAAAGTCGCCGCCACGCCGAACAGGCCGATGACGATGGCGACCACCTCCAGCAAGTAAGTCACCGCGAAACTGCGGTCGAAAATTTTCAGGCTGAGGGCGCGGATTTCACCGGGATCGGAAAACTCGACAGCACTGCCGAACGGCAGCGCCCGGAAATCGCGGATCACCTGGCCGGTCGTCACGCCAGGCTGAAAAAATAGCGCGGCATCGCTGACATTGAGGTCACCTGTCAGTCGCTGGTAATCGGTCAGCCGGATTTGCACCGCACCCGACTGCCGCGCGTAATCACGCCATACCCCGACCACCTTGAACGGTGGCGCGTTGGCCCCCAGTGGCAGCGTCACTTGCTGGCCGACCCGATAGCCGTACAAGTCCAGCATCGCTTCCGAGGCCCACAGCGGCAACACCCCGGCCGGCAGTTGCGTCGCATCGATGACATCCTCGGTCAGCGGCAAGGTGCGGTCAGGATTGGCAGCGTCGATAGGACGCGCCAGCAAGGCCACGGCCGGACGCGCCGGATCCAGCGTCAGCGGCAAGGTGCGTAAAAATTCGGCACGCTCCACGCCGGGCAGGGCGCTGATCAGACGCTGTTCGGCCGGCTTCATCGCACCCGTGTCACCACTGGTCGCTGAGCGCACATACAGATTCGCTGACAACAATTGCACCAGCCAGTCATCGACCGAGACCCGGAAACTCGACACCATGATCGCCATCGCCACCATCAAACTGAAGCTCGACAGCACGCCGCCCAGCGCGATCGAGGCCTGGTTGGGAGCATTGGCCAGCCGCGCCAGCGCCAGCATCGTGACCGGTTGGCGTTGCCCGCGCCGGCTCAGCGCGGCAAACACCAGTGCCGCACAACGCGGCATCAGCGCGATCCCGCCGACCAGCAGCAAGGCCACCGCAAGATAACCGAATAGCGGCAGCTCGAACACCGGCGGTAAGGTCGTCAGTAACGCCGCCAGCAGCAGACAGGCCAGCGCCGGCCACGGCGTCGACAGGCGCGACAGGGCGACGTCTTCGCTGCCGGATTTGAGTGCCGGTGCCGGTTGCGCACGGGCCGCTTCGAGTGCCGGCGCAAGACTGCCGAGCAGCGCAATGCCGGTGCCGAGCACGAAGAAAATAATCGCTGTCGTCCAATTTAATTGCACGCTAGGCCGGATGCCGGGGAAGTACCCGCCGCCCAGATCGCCACCAAAAAATCGCAGCGCCAGCGCCGCCAGCACGTAGCCGCCAACCAGCCCGACCAGCGAGCCGAGTGCGCCCAGCAAGCCACCCTCGAGCAATACTTGCCGCAGCAGCAGGCCGCGGGTCAGGCCGATCACGCGCAGCAGCGCGAACTGGGAGCGGCGTCGCAGTACCGACAAGGCTTGCGTCGAAAACACCAGGAACGCGCCGGTGAACAATGCCACCAGCGCCAGCACGTTCAGGTTGACCCGGTAGGCGCGCGACATGTTGGCGCTGCGTGATTCCAGGTCGGCATTCTCGGTCACCAGCAGCGTCGGGAATTGGCTGGCCAGCGTGCGGCGAAAGGTCGCGCGCGAGACACCGGTCGCCAGCTTCAGGTCAATACGTGACAGCTTGCCGAGTCGCTCGAAACGCCACTGCGCGGCAGCGATATCCATCACCGCGATGCGCTGGCCGGGGCGCGCACGGACGATGCCGCCGGCCACGCGCAGGCTCACCGTGCCGGTGCCGTTTTGCAGTTGCAAGGTATCGCCGACCTTGACCTCGAGCCAGTCCTGCGCGGCCGGTGACAGAAAGATCGCGTCATCGGCCAGCGTGTCGAATGGCTGGTCGGCGGACGGCACGCCGAGCAGATCGGGAGCGAGGGCAGAGGCGCGGAACAGATCGATGCCGAGGATCTTCAGCGCGCCGCGCTGACCCGGAATGGTGGCATCGATGTCCAGCACCGGATTGGCCAGCACGACGCCGTCATGGCGTGCCAGTTGCGGATAGACTTTTTCATCGAACAGCGGTTGCGCACCGCGCACCTGCAAGTCCGACTGGCCAGTCAGGCTGCGCGCGGCAGCCGAGAATTCATTGAAGGCCGCGCCATTGATCAGGTCGATGGCAAAGCCCAGTCCGACGCCGAGCGCGATCGCCGCGATCGCTGCCAGCGCGCGCCACGGGTGTGCGCGCCATTCGCCGAACACCAGCCAGCGCGTCAGCAGCGCGATCATGCAGCAGGTAGCGGATGCAAGCCGGCGCTGGTCAGGATCAGGATGCGGTCGGCGGTCTCTGCGGCTGCCAGCGAATGCGTGACCATGATGGCCGAGGCACCGTTGGCCTTGATCTCGGCGCGCAGCAAGTGCAGCACGTCGGCAGCGGTGTCGGGGTCGAGGTTGCCGGTCGGTTCATCGGCCAGGATCAGCGTCGGCCGGTGCACCAGCGCACGCGCAATCGCCACGCGCTGCATTTCGCCGCCTGATAACTGGCGCGGAAAATCATGGCCGCGTCCGCGCAGGCCGACCTGGTCGAGCATGTCGGTGGCGCGTTCGAGCGGCGCGCCATTGAGCAGCAGCGGCAAGCCGACATTTTGTGCCAGCGTCAGATGTGGCAGTACATGGAAGGCCTGAAAAATGAAGCCGAGTTTTTCGCGTCGCAGGCGGGTCGCGGCGTCGTCGCTGAGGCCCGATATCGGCACGCCATCGAGCAGCACGCTGCCGCTGTCGGGCATATCGAGGCCGGCGATCAGGTTGAGCAGTGTCGATTTGCCGACGCCGGATTCGCCCATGATCGCGATGTATTCGCCGGGCTGCAGCACGAAGTCCAGCTGCGCCAGCACCACGCGGCCATTGCCGTAAGCCTTGCGCACGGCACGGCATTCGAGTGCTGCCGGTAGGGCGGGCGAGGTCATTTCCATCCGACCACCCACACGGTGGCATCGTCGAGCTCGCGCCAGAAAATAGTTTCAGTGCGTAGGGAATGGACGGCCTGCAAATCCACTTGGGTGATCGGCGAGCCATCTTCCGGCACGACGACGCGTGACACCAGAAAATGTTTTTCGCGATTGACCGGTGTCAAGGCTGTCCACTTTGAAAGGAGGAGTTTTTTGGGCGAGATCGTCATGCGGTGATTTTTTGTTGGGTAAGCTAAACTTGGTCCAGTTTAGTGTGGATTGCAAAACAGGGTTGGCGCTCCGGGCGTGGCCGCAATCTGCGACAGCCCAGTTAATTTATTTCTTCAGGGAACACCATGGATCGTCGTACCTTCCTTAAAACTACCGCCATTGCCTCGGCCGTCTCCGTCATCCCGTTCGGCCAGGCAGCATTTGCCACCGAAGGTCCGTGGCGCACGTTCGACGTGACGACCCGCGTCGAACTCAACAGCACCGGCGCAGCGAGCGTCTGGTTGCCGATCCCGACTGTCAATACCGATTATCAGAAAGTCCTGGAGACCACCTTCAAGACCGCCGACGGCAAGGCGCAGATCGTGCAGGACGCCAAATACGGTGCCGGTATCCTGGTGGCCGAATTCAGTGGTGGCGGCAAGCCGGTCGTCGAAGTCACCACCCGCATCATGACGCGTGATCGCCGTGTTGACCTTACCGCCGCACCGAATAACGAACAACTCGATCCTGCCGAACGCAAGCTGGCACTGGCTGCGACCGACCTGCTGCCGACCGATGGCATCGTGCTCTCGACAGCGCAGGACATCACCAGGGGAGCGAAGACTGACATGGCCAAGGCCCAGGCCTTGTACGACTGGGTCGTCGACAATACCCGCCGCGATGCCAAGGTGCGCGGTTGTGGTGTTGGCGATATCAAGGCGATGCTCGAATCAAATAACCTCGGCGGCAAGTGCGGCGACCTCAATGCTTTGTATGTCGGGCTGGCCCGTTCGGTCGGCATTCCGGCGCGGGATGTCTATGGCGTGCGCGTCGCTGACTCACGGCTGGGCTACAAATCGCTCGGCAAGTCAGGCGACATCACCAAGGCGCAGCATTGCCGCGCTGAAGTCTATCTGGCCGGTTACGGCTGGGTGCCGGTCGATCCGGCCGACGTGCGCAAGGTTGTGCTCGAAGAAGGCGGCGGCTTGCCTCTGACCGACGTAAAAGTCGAGGCGGCCCGCAAGCGCTTGTTCGGTTCGTGGGAAATGAACTGGATGGCCTTCAATTACGCCCACGACGTGCAGCTGCCCGGCGACAAAAAAGGCGCGATCGGCTTCTTCATGTATCCGAACGCGATGATCATCGAAGACGGCAAGGCGGCCCGCGTCGACAGCCTCGATCCGGACAACTTCAAGTACCAGATCACGTCACTTGAAATCACCGGCTGATCGGGCTTGATGCGCACCTCATTACGAACGCTGCTGCTGGCGGCGATGACCTGGCTGGCATTGGTGGCGGCACCGGCGGTGCAGGCACAAGCCAGCTGGATGGCGTTTTCCGGCCAGGGCCAGCCGCCTATGCCGCTGCTGCTCGATGACCTTGACGGCAAGCCGGTTGATCTCGCGAGCCTCAAGGGCCAGGTGGTAGTGGTGAATTTCTGGGCTACCTGGTGTGATGGCTGTAAAGCAGAAATCCCGGCGCTGAACCGCCTGCAGCAACGCTTCAAGGACCGCAAGCTACATATCCTCGGCATCAACATCGGTGAAGGCAAGGCGCGCATCGGCCAGTTCACCCAGCGCATCCCGATCCAGTACACCATTCTGCGGGACGCCGATTCGGTCGCCATGAAAGCCTGGCACGTGCGCATCATGCCGACCACCTTCCTGATCGACAAGCAGGGCCGGCTGCGCTACGAGCTGGTCGGCGAAGCCGATTGGGACGACCCCGTAATTCAGGCACCTGTCCTCGACCTCTTGAAATAGGAGACTGACCTTGGCCCAATTCATCCAGCGTTTTCACGCCGACAAATCTGCCATCCGCGATGAACTGCTGTCCGGTTTGCAAGAGCCGCAAGCCATCACCTCGCCCAAATATCTGTATGACGCGCTTGGCTCGAAACTGTTCGAAGCCATCTGCGAACTGCCCGAGTACTACCCGACCCGCACCGAAGCGGCGATCTTCGACGCCCACGCCGACGAGATCGCTGCCTCGGTCGGTCGCGGCCGCACACTGGTCGATCTTGGTGCCGGTAATTGCGCCAAGGCGGCGCGGTTGTTTCCGGTGTTGCAACCGGCGCATTACGTGCCTATCGATATTTCCGTCGACTTCCTGCGCGACTCGGTCGATACCTTGCAACAGCGTTTTCCGGCGATGGAAATCACCGCGCTGGGGGTCGATTTTTCGGCACCGTTTGCCTTGCCTGACCATGTCGGTCCGGCGCAGCGCCTGTTTTTTTATCCCGGCTCATCAATCGGCAATTTTGCGCCCGCGGACGCTACGGCGTTCCTCGCCCGGCTGGCGCAGGCCGGTGACAATGACGGCGGTCTGCTGATCAGTGTTGATCTGGTCAAGGCCAAGCCATTGCTCGATGCCGCGTACGACGACGCGCTCGGTGTCACTGCCTCGTTCAACCTGAACCTGCTCAACCACCTCAACACGGTACTTGAGGCCGACTTCAATGTACGCGGCTGGCAGCATGTCGCCTTTTTTAATACCGACCAGAGCCGTATCGAAATGCACCTCGAGGCGAAGGCTGCACAGACGGTGCGCTGGCGCGGTGGCCAGCGTCACTTCGCCGCCGGCGAGCGCATCCATACCGAGAACAGCTACAAATACACGGCCGCAGGTTTTGCCGCCTTGCTCGAGCGCGCCGGCTTCACGCTGCAGCAGAGCTGGACGGATCCGCAGGGCTGGTTCATGGTGTGTCACGCGAAGGCCAGCGGAAACCGGCCATGAACGCGCCGGCCGAATTGGCCCGGCAGCAGCCGGCAGAAGCACTGGCCGCGCAGTTTGCGGCAGTGCGCGCGCACACGGTCGCACTGGCCGCACCGCTCTCGCCCGAAGACGCGTGCGTGCAATCGATGCCCGATGCCAGTCCGGCCAAATGGCATCTGGCGCATACGACCTGGTTTTTCGAGACCTTCATTCTGGAGCGCTTCGAAGCTGGTTTTCAGCCGCATCATCCGGCCTTTCGCGTACTGTTCAATTCGTATTACAACGGCATCGGTGACAAGCATGGGCGGGCGCAGCGCGGCCTGATCACGCGGCCGTCGCTGGCTGCGGTGCTGGCGTATCGCGTGGCTGTCGATGCGCGGGTTAGTGCCGTGCTGATGGCACCATCGCCCGAGCTGGCCGCGCTGGTGCGGCTTGGATTGCAGCACGAACAGCAGCATCAGGAATTGCTGCTCACCGACCTCAAGCATTTGCTGTCGATGAATCCGCTGCATCCGGCGTATGCACCCGGGGCAGCGTTACCGCCGGCGTGTCGTGCACCGCTTGACTGGCATCAGGTCGAGGCCGGCATTGTCGGGATCGGAGGCGATGACGACGGGTTTTGTTTCGACAATGAACGGCCGCGCCACCGGCAATTCGTCGAAGGATTTGCGCTGGCCACCACGCTGGTCAGCAATGCCGACTATCTGGCATTTATCGATGCCGGCGGGTACGCCGATTCTGCGTTGTGGCTTTCGGAAGGCTGGGACTGGGTCTGTCAAAACGCGCTGACGCAGCCGCTGTACTGGCAGCGCAGCGACACGGGCTGGCGCGAGTTCACCTTGCGTGGACTGCAGCCACTGGACTTGCAGTGCCCGGCGATTCACTTGTCGTATTTTGAAGCCGACGCTTACGCGCGCTGGGCCGGTGCGCGTTTGCCGACCGAAGCGCAATGGGAATCGGCGGTGCAATCAGCCGGCCCCGACCGCTTCGATGACCTGTTCGGCGCGTGCTGGCAATGGACTTCGAGTAGCTATGCGCCGTATCCGGGTTTCGTCACCGCCGACGGCGCGCTGGGCGAATACAACGGCAAGTTCATGGTCAACCAGTACGTGTTGCGCGGCGGCTCGTGCGTCACGCCGGAAGGGCACGCGCGCAGCACCTATCGCAACTTCTTCCCTGCCACGGCGCGCTGGCAATTCAGCGGTGTGCGTTTGGCGAAGTAGTTATTGAAAGAGGCTAGTTCGATCAGCCGGAAAATCAACATTGATATTGAAGTATGACAATGTATAAAGCCACAAGGCTATATAGTTATATACAAACTTATACATTGCTATAATTTTTCTGTTTTTATCATTTATTCGATCACCATCCTATGGATCCAGTCCACAACCCGTTTGCCCCCGGCGCAGGCAGCCAGCCGCCACAGCTTGCCGGCCGGCAAGCCATCATCGACGAAGCTGGCGTCGCCATTCAACGGGCCTTGCTATACAAATCGACCCGGCCACAGATGTTTCTCGGGCTGAGGGGCGTGGGCAAGACGGTACTGTTGAACAAAATTCAGGAAATGGCCGAGCAAGCCGGTCACCTGGTGTCTTTCGTCGAAGCGCCGGAGAACCGGTCGCTGGGCGAACTCCTGATGCCAAAAATTGATCAACTGCTGCACAAGCTGTCCGTGACAGCGAGTGCCAAGGCCAAGGTGTACAGCGCGCTGCGGGCCTTGCGCTCGTTTGGCTCGGCGTTCAAGCTGACCTATGGCGACGTCTCACTATCCGTGGAAGCCGAACCCGGCGTTGCCGACAGTGGTGATCTGGAAAGTGATTTATCGGAGCTGTTTGTTCAGGTCGGTGAGGCGGCGAAGGCGGCAGGAAGGGGCTGGACCTTGCTGATTGATGAGGTGCAATACCTGAGACCCGCAGACCTCGCGGCATTGATCGTCGCCCTGCACAAAATCAATCAGAAACGGTTGCCGGTTTTGTTTTTTGGCGCTGGCCTGCCTCAGGTTGCTGCCTTGTCCGGGGATGCCAAGTCCTACGCTGAACGCCTTTTTCTCTACCCTGTTGTGGGGCCGCTGGAAGTTGCCGATGCCAAAATGGCGATCAGGCATCCGGTGAACGAAGAAGGTGCCCGCATTTCCGAGCAGGCCCTGGATGAAATTATAGACAAGACGCATTGCTATCCCTATTTCCTTCAAGAGTGGGGGCATCAATGCTGGAACATTGCACAGGCGGGCAAGATCGATCTTGCCGACGCGAAGAATGCCGCGCTGCGGGCGACCAAGCGACTTGATGAGGGATTTTTCAAAGTCCGGTTTGAGCGACTGACTCCCAAAGAGCGTGAATACGTGATCGCCATGGCCAGGCTCGGTGCCGGGCCGTACCGGTCATCCGACATTGCTGATGCGCTGGGTGAGACGTCCCAAAGCCTCGGACCGCGACGGGCCCAGATTATCAACAAGGGGATGATTTACAGCCCCTCGCACGGCGACATTGCTTTTACGGTGGCGATGTTTGACCAATACCTGATGCGAAATTTTGTGACGAAAGACGATGGCTCGTCATCTGCATGAAGTCCCGGTCGTCACTGTTTTCCTGTCACGGCGCGCCAGCAATTCAGCGGTGTGCGATTGGCGAAATAGTCATTTTCAGGAGATCCCTTGATCCAGCTCTACTACGCCCCCGGCAATGCCAACCTGGCACCGCACATCCTGCTCGAAGAACTCGGCATCCCACATGAACTGGTGCTGGTCGATCGCGACAATCAGCTCCATCGCGGCGAGGTCTACCGCAAGCTCAATCCGAACGGGCTGATCCCGGTGCTGGTCGATGGCGAACTGGTGCTCTACGAAACCGCCGCGATCTGCCTGCACCTGGCCGATACCCATCCTGGAGCGCAACTCGCGCCACCGCTGGCCAGCGCCGCACGCGCCCATTGCTACAAGTGGCTGATGCACCTGACCAACACCGTGCAGGCCGAAATGATCACGTACTTCTATCCCGAGCGGATGGTCGACGACGCGGTGGCCGCAGCCCAAGTGAAAGCCCACGCCGAAGCACGGCTGGCGCACATGTTCGATCTGATCGACGCCGAGCTTGCCGCCAACGGACCGTACTTGCTCGGTGCGCAGTACAGCATCGTCGACCCCTACCTGTTCATGCTGTCGCGCTGGAGCCGGATGATGGCGCGGCCGGCACGGGAGCGCGGCGCGCTGGGAGACTATTTGGCAATGATGGCGCAGCGGCCGGCGGTGCAGCGGGCGTTTGCGGCGGAGGGGATCGCTGCGCCGTTTTGTTGAGATTGCTTTTTGCGTAGTTGAATCATCGGCTTGAACTTTTGCCGTGACGACTTACGCCGCAATTTTTTTCGGCGCAGTGGCATTCCCGCGTCCAGCGAGCAAACCGGCAATCGAGATATCTTCATCGAGTGCCTCCCAATGAATACCATTGACCGAGAGCTCGCATTGCTGGCGCTGCTCCGGGGTCGCATGAAGCAGCCTCGGGAACCATGCCAGCGGCACACCGAGTGTGCGGCCGTCCGACAAAGCGAGCCACATATTGTTGTCGTCGAAATGTACGGATTTAGCGGAAGTAGTCATTCCAGGTCCTTTCAATCAATGCGGCATTTTGTTCTGCGACGTCGGCAAGTTCTCGTAACGTTCGTGCGTCAAACCCATTGCTGTCACTCAAACAAACGGTGGGATGTAGCTAGAATTTTGCTTCATCGTCACTGCTGCGAACATGCACATGCAATGGCTCCCTTGGACTGCCTTCGTTCGAGTAGAAGAAAAATCGGTATCCCTTGTATCGAAACACAACTGGCATTGGTTTTCCCCGAACGATGTTTGTTATCGCGAGTCATCGTGTGTTCCAAACCGATTGACCCGAGAACGTGCCTTCGCATGAATCAGGCATGGCTTTCAAGCGTAATCGGTGCTGATCGTTTTGGAACTGACCTGTTTGCGGGGGCACTCACTGGCTAGCTGCGATGGCCGGAAGGCGATCGCTTTCATCGGTTTTTATAGCGGGTAATGAAAGTCATCACATGAAACTGCCAACGTTCCTCGGCAAGGTGTTCCGCATGTTCGGCGGAAATGAAAGGCAGACAGCCAGTAGTGCGTCGCCGCCACGGTCCGGGGTCGTACCGCGCTCAGCGGTCAGTATGCCTGCCCGTGACGCCGGACTGGCGCGGTCTTCGCATGTCAGGCAAGAGTTGCTGGACAAAATCCTGCTGACGCGGAGTGCCGAAGAGCGGGCCCTCCACGCCAACATTGAAGCGATTATCAACGCCCATTCGATGCCAGCACCGGATGCCGCGATCGTTGCAGCCCCGCCAGCGTTGCCGGTGTCGCAGCGGTTGATCGAACTGCCGGCCGCGCCGGCGACAGTGACCGTGTTTCATTTGCTCAATGTGAATGCACCGGCGCTGGTGGGCAGTCTTGAAGCGACCCACCAGTCCAAGAATATTTCAGGTGCCGGCGCCAAGTGTGCCTGGCGTTCCGCGTGGACGGCGGTGATGCTGACAATGACACCGGAACAACTGCATGACGCAATCATCAACACGCTGGGCAACGCGCATGCATCGAAGGCGATCCAGATGCGTGAAGCCTGCGCCGCGGTTGAGCGTAACGGCATCCTGTCTATTTTTAATGACAAGAATTTGCAGGGAAATAGCCAATTGCATGTGCCCGGGTTTGTCAGCGAACGTGGCGAAGAATTGCTCGACGAACTCACCTACCTGTTTCTGCGCAAGGGCGGCGCATCGGATGACAAGGCCACGGCATTGGTCTATCGCGAACAGTTTGCAGAGGCGGATGACGTGATGAAACTCTTTCGCCCGTTGGGCGTTATCGCGGCAGTCCTGGAAACCCGCCAAGAACCGGTAGCGGATAGTCCCGGCCGGGAAATAATGGCAGCCACGCTGACGGTCTGTGCAACGCATGCCATGCGAATTCCTGATCCCGAGGATAGCGCCGGTACGATGGAAACACGCACCGGCGTCCTCAAGGGCTTGCTGGCGGATATGCCGGTGCTGAGAATTTCGGGTTCCCACTTCACGGTACAGATTCCGAACAAGGACTTGCCAGGCGGGCCTCGGTGATCGGTTACGGGGGAGTTGGCCGTATTGTGAAAATTACCCTGGCTCCAGGAACTTGCGTTTGCGTTCTTCGGTGTTGACGTAAGCCACTCACACTCACACTCACACTCACATTCCCGCTCCCGTTTCCGTTTCCGTTTCCGTTCGGCCTGAGCCTGTCTAAGGCGCACCGACCTGTACGCCTTCGACAAGCTTCCTTCGACAAGCTCAGGACGAACGGTTTTTAATTTATCAGCATCAGCATCAGCCGCCAACCCTAAGCCCCCCGCAACTTCCGCCACAACGTCGTCCTGCTCACCCCGAGATACTTCGCCGCCGCTTCCCGGTTGCCATCAAACCGCGCCAGCACGTCGGTCAGCGATTCCGCCGGAGCAGACGCCAGCACCATCGGTGCGACCGCGCCGGCGCGCATCAATTCCGGTGCCACTGCCAGCAGCAATCCCGGCGACAAGGCCTGCAGCGGTTCGGCTGCCAGATACAGCGCGACCCGTTCCATCATGTTGCGCAGTTCGCGCACGTTGCCTGGCCAGCCATAACCGGCCAGCAGCGTCGAGCACGCCTGCAACTCGGCTTGCAGGTTCGGATGCGGCCGCAAGCCCATCGCGGCTAGCGCATTTTTGAGGCACCAGGCCGCCAGTTCGACCTGATCGTCGGGCCGCTCGCGTAGCGGCGGCAAGGTCATCCGCAATACGCCCAACCGGTAAAACAGGTCGGGCCGGAAGCGGCCTTCCTGCATGCGCAAGTCGAGGTCGCAGTGTGTCGCGCTGACGATGCGTACATCCACCGGAATCGGTCGGGTGCCGCCGACGCGCACCACTTCGCGTTCTTCCAGCACGCGCAACAGGCGCGTTTGCAGCGGCAGCGCCATTTCGCCGATTTCGTCGAGGAATAGCGTGCCGTGCTGCGCCGCTTCGAACAGGCCGGCGTGACCGCCACGGCGCGAGCCGGTGAACGCACCTTCTTCATGGCCGAACAGTTCGGCTTCCAGCAGCGACTCCGCCACCGCGCCGCAATTGAGGGCCACGAACGGCTGCCGCGCACGCGTGCTTTCGCGGTGGACCGCTTGCGCCGCGAGTTCTTTGCCGGTGCCGGTTTCGCCCTGGATCAGCACGGTTGCCGGCGAGCGGGCGAACAGCGTGATGGCTTGCCGGGCTCGTTGCATCGCCATCGATTCGCCACGCAAGTCGTTGAGACCGTGGCGCGCCCGCAGCGTATCGGCAGGCGGGGCAGGGCGACGCCGGTTGCTGTCGATGCGGGTGAAGCGGGCGATGTCGAGCGCGTCGTCGAAGGCGAGCCGGATCGACGCGGCCGAGTACACGAACACGCCAGCCAGTCCTGCTTCTTCGGCCAGGTCGGTGATCAGGCCGGCGCCGACGATGGCCTGGATGCCGGCGGCTTTCAGTTCGCTGATCTGGGCGCGCGCATCTTCTTCGGTGACGTAGCTGCGCTGGACGATGTCGAGGCCGAAGGTGGCCTGGAAATCACTCAGCTCCGGCATGGTCTGCTGGTAGCTGATCAGCCCGATCCGGGGCGTGATCTTGCGTGCCCGCGCCAGCGCCTGCAGTACGTCGAAGCCGCTGGCCTTGGCGATGATGACAGGCACCGATAAGCGACTTTTGAGGTAGGCGGCATTCGAGCCGGCGGCGATGACGGCGTCGCAGCGCTCATTGACGAGGCGTTCGCGGATATGACGTACCGCATCTTCGAAGCCGAGATTGATCGGCTCGATGGTGGCGGCGTCGCCGTACTCCAGCATGATGTCGCGGAACAGGTCGAACAGGCGCGAGATCGAGACGGTCCAAATGACCGGCTTGTCGTTCGGGTCGATCGATACGGGGAGGTTGGGACGGTGCATGTTTCACTTTGGCGTTTCAGTGTTGCGAGTGTAACGCAGATTGAAACGTTCCCGGGGCCACGAAACACCGGTGTAATTGCGCCAGCGCCAACATTGGCGGGACTTGCCGCCAGTCCGCAAAAGGTGGCACGGCGATTGCAATAGAAGCCGCAAGCAATTCCGATGAAACACACTCGAAAGTGACCTTCCCATGTCCCAGTATTCCGCAGGTGCTGCCTTCCGCAAGGCGATGCAAGAAGAATCCCCGTTGCAAGTCGTCGGCGCGATCAATGCCAACCATGCGTTGCTGGCCAAGCGCGCCGGCTTCAAGGCGATCTATTTGTCGGGTGGCGGTGTGGCTGCCGGTTCGCTGGGCTTGCCGGACCTGGGCATCACCACGCTCGATGATGTGCTGACCGACGTGCGCCGTATTACCGATGTCTGCGATGTGCCGCTGCTGGTTGATGTCGATACCGGCTTCGGTTCGTCGGCCTTCAATGTGGCCCGCACGGTCAAGTCGATGATCAAGTTCGGTGCCGCCGCGATGCACATCGAAGACCAGGTCGGCGCCAAGCGCTGCGGTCATCGGCCGAACAAGGAAATCGTCACGCTGCAGGAAATGGTCGACCGTATCAAGGCCGCCGTCGATGCGCGCACCGACGAAAACTTCGTGATCATGGCGCGCACCGATGCGCTGGCCGTCGAAGGCCTGGAAGCCGCACTGGAACGCGCGATTGCCTGCGTCGAAGCCGGTGCCGACATGATCTTCCCGGAAGCCATTACCGAACTGGCGATGTACAAGCAGTTCGCCGCTGCCGTCAAGGTGCCGGTACTGGCCAACATCACCGAGTTCGGTGCCACGCCGCTGTTTTCCGTCGATGAACTGAAGTCGGCCGATGTCGGGCTGGTGCTGTATCCGCTGTCGGCTTTCCGCGCGATGAACAAGGCTGCCGAAAACGTCTACACCGCGATCCGCCGCGACGGTTCGCAGCAGGCCGTCGTCGACACGATGCAGACCCGCAAGGAGCTGTATGACCGCATCGATTATTACTCGTACGAAGACAAGCTCGACGCGCTCTTTGCTGCACAGAACGCCAAAAAATAATCCCTGCCAAATTCAAAAAGAGAGACACCCCATGACCGAATCCGTACCGGCCTTCAAGCCGAAAAAATCCGTTGCGCTGTCCGGCGTCACTGCCGGCAATACCGCGCTGTGCACCGTCGGCAAGACCGGCAATGACCTGCACTATCGCGGCTACGACATCCTCGATATCGCCGACACCTGCGAGTTCGAAGAGATCGCCCATCTGCTGGTGCACGGCAAACTGCCGACCAGCGCCGAACTACATGCCTACAAGACCAAACTGAAAGCCCTGCGCGGCTTGCCTGCCAATGTGAAGCTGGTGCTCGAAGCGCTGCCGGCGTCGTCGCATCCGATGGATGTGATGCGCACCGGTGTCTCGGCGATGGGTTGCATGCTGCCGGAAAAAGACGATCACAACACGCCGGGCGCACGTGATATCGCGGATCGCCTGATGGCGTCGCTGGGCTCGATGCTGCTGTACTGGCATCACTACAGCAGCAACGGCAAACGCATCGAAACACAGACCGAAGACGAATCCATAGGCGCGCATTTCCTGCATCTGCTGCACGGCAAGAAGCCATCCGAAGCATGGGAAAAAGCCATGCACACCTCGCTGATCCTGTACGCCGAACACGAATTCAATGCCTCGACCTTCGCTGCGCGCGTGGTTGCTGGCACGGGTTCCGACATGTTCTCGGCCATCACCGGCGGTATCGGTGCCTTGCGCGGGCCCAAGCATGGCGGTGCCAATGAAGTCGCGTTCGAAATCCAGAAGCGCTACGACAATCCCGATGAAGCCGAAGCCGACATCCGTCGCCGCGTCGACAACAAGGAAGTCGTGATCGGTTTTGGCCATCCGGTCTACACGGTTTCGGACCCGCGCAACAAGGTCATCAAGGATGTCGCCAGGTCACTGTCGATCGAAGAAGGCTCGACCAAGATGTTCGACATCGCCGAGCGCCTCGAGACCGTGATGTGGGAAGCCAAGCGGATGTTCCCTAACCTCGACTGGTTCTCGGCCGTGTCATATTACATGATGGGCATTCCGACCGCGATGTTCACGCCATTGTTCGTTATTGCACGGACCTCCGGCTGGGCTGCGCATATCATCGAGCAACGCATCGACAACAAGATCATCCGTCCGAGCGCCAATTATGTCGGCCCCGATGATCTGGCCTTCGTGCCGATCAGCAAGCGCAAGTGAGCGCAAGTGAGCGCTTCCACACCTTCTTCCAAGGACGCCATGAATAGCGACTACCGCAAACCCCTGCCGGGCACCACGCTCGACTACTTCGACACCCGCGCCGCCGTCGATGCCATCACTCCCGGCGCTTACGCCACCTTGCCGTACACGTCGCGCGTGCTGGCCGAGAACCTGGTGCGCCGCTGCGGTCCGGCGACGCTCAAGGCCTCGCTGTTGCAACTGATCGAGCGCAAGCAGGAGCTGGATTTTCCGTGGTTCCCGGCGCGCGTGGTCTGCCATGACATCCTCGGCCAGACCGCGCTGGTCGACCTGGCCGGCCTGCGTGATGCGATTGCTGCCGAAGGCGGTGACCCTGCGCTGGTCAATCCGGTCGTGCCAACCCAGCTGGTGGTCGACCACTCGCTGGCGGTGGAATTTGCCGGCTTCGACAAGGATGCGTTCGAAAAGAACCGCGCCATCGAAGACCGTCGCAATGATGACCGTTTTCATTTCATCGACTGGACCAAGAAGGCGTTCAAGAACGTCGACGTGATCCCGTCGGGCAACGGCATCCTGCATCAGATCAACCTCGAAAGCATGAGCCCGGTGGTGCAGGTGAAAGACAACGTGGCCTTCCCGGACACGCTGGTCGGTACCGACTCGCACACGCCGATGGTCGATGCGCTGGGCGTGCTGGCGATTGGCGTCGGCGGTCTCGAAGCCGAGAGCGTGATGCTCGGACGCGCGTCGTACATGCGCCTGCCGGACATCATCGGCGTCGAGCTGACCGGCAAGCCGCTGCCCGGCATCACCGCCACCGATACGGTGCTGGCGCTGACCGAGTTTTTGCGCAATGCCAAAGTCGTGTCGGCGTACCTCGAATTTTTCGGCGCCGGTGCGGCCCACCTGACGCTGGGTGACCGCGCGACAATCTCGAACATGGCACCGGAATATGGCTCCACCGCAGCGATGTTCTACATCGACCAGCAAACCATCAAGTACCTGAAGCTGACCGGACGCGATGACGAGCTGGTCAAGCTGGTCGAACTGTATGCGCGTGAAACCGGCCTGTGGGCCGACACGCTGACCGAAGTGAAGTACGAACGCGTGCTGCACTTTGACCTCAGCACAGTCGTGCGCACGGTGGCTGGTCCGTCGAACCCGCACAAGCGCGTGCCAACGTCGGAGCTGGCCGCACGCGGCATTGCCGGCAAGGTCGAGAATGAGCCCGGCCTGATGCCGGACGGTGCGGTCATCATCGCCGCCATCACCAGCTGCACCAACACCAGCAATCCGCGCAACATGATTGCTGCCGGCCTGCTGGCACGCAATGCCAACCGGCGCGGCCTGACCCGCAAGCCGTGGGTAAAAAGCTCGCTGGCTCCTGGCTCGAAAACTGTCGCGCTGTATCTGGAAGACGCCAAGCTGCTGCCGGAACTCGAGATACTGGGTTTCGGTGTGGTCGCCTTTGCCTGCACGACCTGCAACGGCATGAGCGGTGCGCTCGATCCGGTGATTCAGGAAGAGCTGATCGCGCGCGACCTGTACGCCACGGCTGTGTTGTCGGGTAACCGCAATTTCGACGGTCGTATTCATCCGTATGCGAAGCAGGCCTTCCTGGCATCGCCGCCGCTGGTGGTGGCGTATGCGATTGCCGGCACCATCCGTTTCGATATCGAAAAAGACGTGCTTGGTCTTGATCACGATGGCAAGCCGGTGCTGCTGGCCGACATCTGGCCGCTCGATGAAGAGATCGATGCCATCGTCGCTGCCAGCGTCAAGCCGGAACAGTTCCGCAAGGTCTACACGCCGATGTTCGCGCGGCAGGCCGACGATGGCGTGAAGGTCAGCCCGCTGTATGACTGGCGTCCGGCCACCACCTATATCCGCCGTCCGCCGTACTGGGAAGGCGCGCTGGCAGGCTTGCGCACCTTGTCCGGCATGCGTCCGCTGGCGGTCCTCGGAGACAACATCACCACCGACCATCTGTCGCCCTCGAACGCGATCATGCTCGACAGCGCTGCCGGTGCGTATCTGGCCAAAATGGGCTTGCCGGAAGTCGACTTCAACTCGTATGCGACGCATCGCGGCGACCACCTGACGGCGCAGCGCGCGACGTTTGCGAACCCGACGCTAAAGAATGAAATGGTCCTCGAGAACGGCAAGGTCAAGGCCGGTTCGCTGGCCCGCATCGAGCCTGAAGGCCAGGTCACCCGCATGTGGGAAGCGATCGAAACCTACATGGAACGCAAGCAGCCGCTGATCATCATTGCCGGTGCCGACTACGGACAAGGTTCGTCGCGCGACTGGGCAGCCAAGGGCGTGCGGCTGGCCGGCGTGGAAGCGATTGCGGCCGAAGGCTTCGAGCGCATCCACCGGACCAATCTGGTCGGGATGGGCGTGTTGCCGCTGGAGTTCAAGGCTGGCGTGAACCGCCTGACTCTGGGCATCGACGGCACCGAAACCTTCGATGTGATCGGGGATCGCACACCGCGCAGTACGTTGACACTGGTGATCACACGCAAGAATGGCGAACAGGTCGCCGTACCGATGACCTGCCGTCTCGATACTGCCGAAGAAGTCGCGATCTACGAAGCCGGTGGCGTACTGCAGCGCTTTGCGCAGGACTTTCTCGAGTCGACCAAAGCGGCGTAATCTGCGCTGATCATCCGTAGCCGGAATCAGCCTCGCGGGGTGGTGCAGCGATGTGCCACCCCGTTATTTTTTTCAGGAGAATCATCTATGTTCCACCCACCCCAGATCAAGATTCCCGCCACCTACATGCGCGGCGGCACCAGCAAGGGCGTGTTCTTCCGCCTGCAGGATTTACCTTTTGCGGCACAAGTCCCCGGCGCGGCGCGCGATGCGCTGCTGCTGCGCGTCATCGGCAGTCCCGACCCGTACGGCAAGCAGATCGACGGCATGGGTGCGGCCACGTCCAGCACCAGCAAGACCGTCATCCTGTCCAAGAGCAGCAAGCCCGACCATGACGTCGATTACCTGTTCGGCCAGGTCGCCATCGACAAGGCCTTCGTTGACTGGAGCGGCAACTGCGGCAACCTGTCAGCTGCCGTCGGCGCGTTCGCGATCAGCAGCGGACTGGTGCATGCCAGCCGCGTGCCTAAAGACGGCATCGCCATCGTCCGCATCTGGCAAGCCAACATCGGCAAGACCATCATCGCGCACGTGCCGGTCACCAACGGCGAAGTGCAGGAAACCGGCGACTTCGAACTCGACGGCGTGACTTTTCCGGCGGCCGAAGTGCAACTCGAATTCATCGATCCGGCAGCTGATGAAGAAGGCGCAGGCGGCGCGATGTTCCCGACCGGGAACGTGGTCGATCAGCTTGAGGTGCCCGGCGTCGGTACCTTCACGGTGACAATGATCAACGCCGGTATCCCGACGATTTTTGTCAACGCCGACGCGATCGGCTACATCGGTACCGAGTTGCAGGACGCGATCAATGGCGATGCAAAAGCACTGGCCATGTTCGAGACGATCCGCGCTTATGGTGCCGTGCGCATGGGCCTGATCAAGCACATCGACGAAGCCGCCAAGCGCCAGCACACGCCGAAAGTGGCTTTCGTCGCGAAGCCGGCGGCCTATGTCTCTTCGAGCGGTAAACCGGTCGCCGTCGGTGATGTGGATTTGCTGGTGCGTGCGCTCTCGATGGGACAGTTGCATCACGCGATGATGGGCACGGCGGCTGTCGCCATCGGCACGGCGGCAGCGATTCCGGGCACGCTGGTCAATCTGGCGGCGGGTGGCGGGGCGCGTAATGCGGTGCGCTTCGGGCATCCGTCGGGGACATTGCGGGTGGGGGCTGAAGCCAGTCAGGTCGATGGCCAGTGGCGTGTCGCGAAGGCGATCATGAGTCGTAGTGCGCGGGTGTTGATGGAGGGGATGGTGCGGGTGCCGGGGTGAATGGGGTAATCGCTGGAAGAATGGGGTAATTTGGTAGAGAAATACCTCGATTCTCGATTAGAGTTTCCCCTTTTATGCCGACCCACGCGCCATGTACTCAGCCACGCATTGTGGATGCGGAAGAAGAGAATAAAAGGGGCACAAAATTAGCATGAATGAAGCTTTGTCTTGGGTGGTCTTCAGTAAAATTATTTTATTAGCCAGTACCCAGTCTTGTTGGAACCTATTCGGGCAATCACGCCTTGGTCTTGCAGTACCTTTAACGTGTATTTGATGCCGTCTTCACTAATGGCGTTTATTGCCTGACTTAATTCCTGACGGGTAGCCGAAGGGTGCAGCCGCAAATAGTCTAGAACCTCTTGTTGCTTTTGATTTAGTCTTGGTTTCGGTAGTTTGCCGGAGATCGTTTCGTGGGTAGTTTCTTGGGTAGTTTCTTGGGTAGTTTCTTGCGGAGTACTACCCCAATTCAGTTCCATCACTGTCTGGTCAAAAGGTGCCGCTTCGTCCAATAAACGCAGGTTATTCCCTTGTTCTGTCCAGCCTTGCCGAATTTTTGGCACACCTGATCCAGCACGTTCACCCAGTCCGATTATTAGAAACAATTCATCCTGTGTTTCGCGATCGCGTCGCCAGCAACCCAGGCAAGTTAAAAAATCCTGATCATTCAAGCTCAGCCAGGGATGGCTGTTTTTATGTGCAGACAATAAGTGGCGAAAACTTTGCACGGTTTCCTTGTCCAGATCGGCAAGAGAAAAGCCTTTTAAAATCTGCTCGTCACGACTTTGATCCTGCCTCAGGTCGTCCGGTCCAGTGTCAAGCAGCGCATCGATCCCGGCAAGTTCACCCATTGCGTGTATGGTCCGCACGATGGTGCCCCATGCCACAGTGCCATCGTCTTTTTTCAGGTTGCGTAATGTCGCCACCGAAATGCCGATACGATCCGCCATCGATACTTGGGGTTGGCGGATGAGCACGCCCGGCGGCATTGCTTAAAGCAGTTCCCTGGCCCGCTCCATCTGCACATGTTCAAACGCCGGTGCGAAGTCCGCAAGGTCACGCGCCAGCATCCCGATCGGTTTGGTCATCGCCATGTCGCGCCATCCACCGATGGCCTTGACGACCTGCGCGAGGATAGCTAGTGATTGCTCCGGCTTGAGCCAGAAATAGCCGGCGAGTTGCATGACTTCCGTGATCGACGACACCGGGCCTGATTCTTCGGATAGCCAGGTCTTGAGTTCCTGCTCCTTGTCAGGGAATGGATTGATATCGAAGGCGGGTGCCAGCCGCCATTGCCCGTGGCCGGCATGCAGGAATCCATGATTGTGCAAATGATCGTCGACATTGGTGATCAGCAGGTTGAAGACGATCCGTCGCCACAGTTCGGCCAGGTCGCGTTGCGGGTCGGGGCTGCTGGCGATGAGGCAATCGGCGATTTCGGTATAGGCGCGTTCGTCGTCCCGTCTGGCCTGCAGCATCGATGCCGCTGACAAGTACGGAATCCGGTTGCCGTTGGCGGTGCGGTCGAACCGGCGTATCACGGCAACCGGATCATCACCGGTGCAGACGATGCGGGCTTGAGCGGCGTTGATGCCGGCCGCTTGTGCCAGATGCAGCGCCAGCACTTCTCCGCGGGTGACGCTGCGTGCGTCGTTCACGCTAGCGAATTTACCGATGGCCAACTGCCCGTCCTCGTCGACGATGCTGCACTTTGGACGGAGTCCGCCGAGCGACGTACCGCGTCCGCGCAGATAGCGCAAATCGGCAGCGGATTCGGTGCCGCGCTCGACGGCATGGCTCGCATCGAGCAGATGGTCCAGTTCCAGCAGCGGTGGCGTTGCACGTTCGCCGGCGTCGATATTGCGCAGAAAATGGCCCTGGTCATCCCGCAGGCGCAATGCACCGATGCGACTGATGTCATCAACGCCAGTCAGATAATCCCATTCGGTGAGCGCCGCAAAAGTGACGTCGCTGCCCTTTGCGAGGGCCGACTTGCGACGCTTGGCATGATCCCTTGCGATCACGCGACAGCCCCAGCCATCGGGTGCAGTATCGGCAATCGCCAGATGGAACACGGAATCGTTTTTGGTTGCCGCCTTGTGAAACTGGTTGCCGCTGAACAGTGGCAAATCCGGCGACAGCATGAAGCGGTCGGCACTGTCCAGCCATGCTGTGCTGTAGGCAAACGTCGTGTTTTCGCGGGTACCGCTTTTGGCATAACCGAGCGTTCCAGCGAGGGTGCCGGCTTCCCCTATGCACACCGCAACATTCCGGACCATCGCCGCGCTCATAAGCCTCCACTTTCCGGATTGGTCTTCTTGCGACGGATGCGTTGCGGCAGTTGCTGGTCCAACAGTGCCAGTCCGAGGTCGTCCTGTCCGGTGTCAAGCAGCGTATCGATCCTGGCCAGTTCGCCCATCACGTGCATGGTCCGCACGATGGTGCCCCATGCCACGGTGCCATCGCCTTTTTCCAGGCGGCGCAATGTCGCCACCGAAATGCCGATACGTTGCGCCATCGAGACTTGCGAATAGCGCCGGCGGCGGCGTGCGAGGGCGAGATCGTGGCCGAACTTGGCCAGCGCGCGCCGGACCGGCAACGGCGGCGGTGATGATACGAGTTTAGCGCTCGTATCTGATCGGTTAACTGGTTTAATCGCTTTCATACGAGCGATTGTCGTGCAAGCGATCCGCCATTGCAAGCGCATTGAGCGCACCAAACCACCCCGCAGCCCGCCCTATGCCAGAATAGCGTCCCCATCACCCCACCCCCGGAGCCCCCGTGAGATCCACCCGTGCCACTGCCGCCGTCGAACGCCTGAAGTCCCGCAGCGGTAATCCCGATTACGCGATGATGCGCACCTCCGCCGGCCTGTTCTGCCTGCTGCTTGGCCCGGCTGCCGACCCGGCGTCGCGCTTGTCCGCATTGCTGGAACTCGATGACTTCGTCGCCTTCGTCAACACCTTCGGCCCGCAGATTCCACGCCGCATGACGAAGAACGATGCCGCGTTCGAGAAGCAACTGGTCGGCAAAAAACCACTGGCCTGAGCCGCGCTACCGCCACAAAGCCCGGATAAGTGAGCCGTCGCACATACGCCACCGATTAAGTACTGCGATCATCTTCGCGAAGGAACTGACGCGTGTCGCGTTCGTCATACTGGCAGTCGGGTGCTGGCTACACCAACCGTGCCACCGGCATTCCCGACGCACCACTTATTCATTGAGCTTACGGAGAACGCATGAACAAACTTTCCCTCGTCATCCTGATGACCTTCGCCGGCCTAGCCGGCACCGCCAACGCACAACTGTCCGCCGGTATTACCGAGAGCACCGACCCCGCAAAAATCGCCGCCATCGAGCAGCGTGCGCAGGCACTCGGCTACGCTCAATCGGCACCTTCCGGCAGCAACATGCTGGACGGCACCAAGACAATGCGCAAAATGGAATACGGCAACAAGCCTCATGGCGAGATGCACGGCGACAAAATGCATCATGGTAAGAAGCACCACGGCAAGAAGCATCACCGCATGATGCGTGGCGACAAAGCCGCCGCTGCTGAGATGCCAGCCGCTACCGCGAAGTAATCGCAGCGCGCACCGGAGCGACGCCAGTGGCGCTGCTCTTTTTTTCTGCTGTGCCGCCACCGATAATTTTCTGGAACCAGTTCCAGAGAACGGTTACTCACCGGTGGTTTCAATGGATCGTGGCAGGTCGCGTTCGTAGCACCCCGCGTTTTATTTCCCCCAAGGCATGATGCATTGATCCCGGTACGGCGCCGCGCGCCGGTTTTTTTGGGATTAACTCATGCCTCCTCGCGTTGCTACTTCTCGCCGCTCCTTTTCTACCCGTTCCAACACCCCATCAGGAAACACACCTTCTAGCTCGCCCCGGTCACCAGGTGTACGCGAGTACATAGCAACGCTGTGGACGACGCTAAAAGAAAACGTGATGCAGCGAGTCCCAGTCACTTTTTATGCGCCAACGATTGTTCGGCCTAACTTGACTAAAATCCAATGCGTCAAGAACGACAAGACGATC